>NZ_JBFODL010000014.1:485360-799222 GCF_040908295.1 Aeromonas sp. R4-2
CCCTGATCCAAATCAGGGCCACTTCGCTTCATATCCTTGATTTACAACTTATCCTGACAAAAATCGGCGCCAATAAAAACCCCGCCGAAGCGGGGTTTTTGATTAGTTGCGGTTGCCGCCAAGCAGGCTCAGCAAGCTCAGGAAGATGTTGTAGATGGATACATACAGGGTGACGGTGGCGGAGATGTAGTTGGTCTCGCCGCCGCGCACGATCTGCTGGGTAGTCAGCAGGATGGCACCGGAGGAGAAGAGCATGAACATGGCGGACAGAGCCAGGCTCAGGGCGCTCATCTGCAGGAAGATGTTTGCAATCATGGCCACCAGCAGTACCCAGAAACCGACGAACAGCATGCCGCCGATGAAAGAGAGGTCACGCTTGGTAGTCAGGGCATAGGCCGACAGACCGAAGAAGGTGAGCGCGGTGCCGCCAAGGGCGGTCATCACGATCTCGCCACCACCATTGTTCATGTACATGTTGATGATGGGGCCCAGGCTATAGCCCAGCAGACCGGTCAGGGCGAAGGTGAAGGCCAGCCCCATGCCGTTGTTGCGATTCTTCTCGGTCAGGAACATCAGACCGTAGACGCCGATCAGGAACACGGCCCAGTGCAGCGGCGGCATGTTCATCACGGTAGCGACCCCCGCCACCACGGCAGAGAAGCCCAGAGTGAGGGAGAGCAGCATATAGGTGTTACGCAGCACCTTGTTGGTATCGCGTACGGCACTTTGGGTGCCAGTGTAGATAGAACGGGTATCCATCTTGGGTGTCCTCTTGATGTCCGGGTGAGACGGCGAGCAGCCGCCTCGTGATCGCTGTTTGTTACTGCATGTTTACGCATTGTATGTAGAACAAATAGGGATGACGAGGAACAATTTCAAGCCACCTGCCATTTTGCTCCCGCACACTATCCCACAGGAAATATGTATTGCATATGAACAAGGGCTTAGCGTAGTATGCACGCCGTTCGGAGGGGTGGCAGAGCGGCTGAATGCACCGGTCTTGAAAACCGGCGATGGGCGACCATCCGTGGGTTCAAATCCCACCTCCTCCGCCATATTCAAAGAGAAAGCCCAAGCGGTCACCCGCTTGGGCTTTTTTTTATCTGCGGTATCTGGCCGAAAATGGTCTTGAAAGAAGGCGCCGACAAAGCGCCCCGGCACTTTATGTCTTAGACCAGAATGACCTGCACATCTCTGGCTTTGATCTGCTCGATAACCTCTTTATCCGCATCCTTGCCGGTGATCAGAATGTCGATCTTGCTGGCGGCGCAAAACAGCATGCCTGCCCGCTGTCCCACCTTGCTGCTGTCAGCCAGTACCACCAGCCGGCCGACGTGGTTGAGCATCTTCTGCTCCGCCATGGCGGTCAGCATATCCATCTTGTAGAGACCATCTGCGGTGACACCCTTGCCGCTGGTAAACATCCAGTGCCCGGCATAGAGGGAGGAGATCTCGTCCTGCGGTGCCAGGGTGATGGATTGCGACTTGTTGTATTGACCGCCGATGATCACCACGCCGTCATGGTCATTCTCGATCAGGTAGTTGGCGAGCGGGAAGTAGTTGGTGATGACCTGAACATCCTGCCCGCAGATCTCCTGACCCAGCACGAAGGCGGTAGAGCCACAGTTGATGACCGCGCTTTCCCCCGGTTTGATCAGCGCAGCCGCCGCCTGGGCGATGCGCACCTTTTCGCTGTGATTGAGGCTTTCATTGCTGTCGAGAGGAGACCAGTGGGCCTTTCTGGCCTGCATCAGGGCTTCGGCCCCGTTGCGCACCTTGCGCAGCTTGCCGGAGTCATTGAGCTTGTTGATATCGCGGCGCGCAGTGGCCGGAGAAATATCAAAGGCTTGCATTATGCTGTTGACCGACAGATGACGTTTCTGATTGAGCAGTTCCAAAATGGCGTTATGGCGATGTGCTTCTGTCATATCATGCCTGATGATGATTGAATCTGATTGGGTGGTGATTATATCGCGCATGGGTGTCGATGACAGCAACCTTGTTTACTCTTCTGATAATGGGCGTTCAGGCGATCGCCAGACCGGCTTGCCGAGCGTGTTCGACCAGTCGCCCCTTGGCCGTTTTCAGGTTGCTGGCCCACTCTTCATCCTTGGCCCACATCTCCAGCACCAGAGGGCCGTTGTAACCGATTTTTGCCAGAGTGTTGAAAATGGCGGCAAAGTCGACCTCTCCTTCGCCAATGACCAGATCACGGAACTGCCCGCTGCCATTGGCCGTTACCTTGCGGGTGTCTTTGAGGTGGATCTGCACGATATGGTCTGCACTCAATTGCAGCTCGGTGCAGGTGTCATAGTTCCAGCCGGTGATATTGCCGACATCCGGATAGGCCATGAAGTAGGGGGAGGGGATCTGCTTTTTCAGCACCTCGAATTTGCTGAGGGAGTTGAGATAGGGGGTATCCATGATCTCCACACCCAGCATGATGCCTGCCCGTTCCGCCATTTTGGCTGCCGCCTTCATCCCGTCGATGAAGTGGCGGTGGGTCTCGTCGCTTTGCGGTTCGTAATAGACGTCGTAGCCCGCCAGCTGGATGCAGCGAATGCCGAGCTTGTATGCCAGATTGATCGCTTTTTCCATGATGATGGCCGCCTGCGCGCGGATGGCCGGATCCTGCGAACCAAACGGAAAGCGGCGATGGGCGCTCAGGCACATGGAGTGCAACGGCAAGCTGTGCTGCTCGCACAGGCGTCTGAGCCGATAGATTTCGCTATCTGACCAGTCGAGCCGTTGCAGTTTTTCATCTGACTCATCAATGGATATCTCGATGAAATCAAAGCCAAGCTCCTTGGCCGACAGAATTTTCTCTTGCCACTCCAGTGCAGAGGGCATGGCTTTTTCATATAGGCCGAGGCGTAAGGCATGGTCAAAGTGGTGCATACAAGCTCCTGCATTCAGATAGGGAAATAGCGGTTCAATACCTCGAGGATCCCGCCCTCGTCGTTGCTCTCGCAGGTGATCCGGTTGGCCATCTGTTTGACCTCCTGCTCGGCATTGGCCATGGCGATGCCCATCCCTGCGAGGCAGAGCATGGAGGTGTCGTTGTGGTTGTCGCCGATGGCGACCAGTCGCGCCGGGCTGATCCCTTGCTGGTCCAGATAATCCTGCAGTCGCGCTCCCTTGCTGTTGCCGCGGCGGGCAAAATCGACCCGATTGGCCCATGACTGCTCGCCACTGAAGTGTTCGCGTACCCAGGGGTGATGTGAGAAGGCCTGAATGGCGGTGATCTCTCCCTCGGCCACGAACTTCCAGACATGGCTGCTGTTGGCCAACTCCTCTTCAAACGAGTCAACACTGGCTACCTGCGGCTGGATAGGCGGCGCAAAGCTGCTGGCCCACTGCTGCAGGGCCGCCACGTAGCGTACCGGCTGATGAACGGAGTAGACCATGCGGTCAGTGACATACATGACGAGGTTGAGCCGGTGCTCCTTTGCCAGCGCGATAAAGCGTTGTGCCAGCTGATGGGGAATGGCGTTCTCCGCCAGTACGGCACGTTGGTCGTAGTCGTAAACGTAGGTGCCGTTGCAGCAGATGATGGGAGTAGTCAGTCCCAATTCGTGGTGATAGGGGTGGGCGGCCGTGTGGTGTCTGCCGGTGACCAGTATGACGGTGGTCTGCTCCTTGATCCTCATGATGGCCTCTTTGACGGCCGGCATGATGGTGTGAGCACTGGTCAGGGTGGTGCCATCGAGATCGAGGGCCAGGGCGTGATAGCGCATCGTCTGATCTTCTTGTTATCCGGTGAGGTGGGGGCAATAGAAGGGGGGATTGAGATGACGCCTTGCTGGCCCATCTCCATCACCCTCCCTCGTATTACCCGACGTCTGACAGGGCGTGCTTACAGGAAAGATTTGTAAGGCAGCTCCGGCTCATCGATGAAGATGTCATCGAACCCGCGCGGGTGCTGGTAGTGCAGCTTGTTCTGGTCGGTCGGGAAGGTGTATTTGCCACCGACTTGCCAGAAGAAGGGGCTGAAGCGATAGCCGAGGCGATCTTTTTTCATGTTCCAGAGCACTTCGATCTCGCGGGGATCGCTTTGGAAGTTGGCCCAGATATCGTGGTGGAACGGGATCACCACCTTGGTGTTGAGGGACTCCCCGGCCCGCAAGATGTCTGATGAGGTCATCTTGTCGGTCACGCCGCGGGGGTTCTCGCCATAAGAGAGCAGCGCCACATCGATCTGGTAGTCATTGCCATGCTTGGCGTAGTAGTTGGAGTAGTGAGAATCACCCGAGTGGTAGAGGTTGCCCCCGGATGTCTTGACCAGATAGTTCACCGCCCGATCATCCATGCCATCCAGAATGCTCTTGTCGGTGGAGGAGACCCCCGCCGGCAGGGTGACCAGCGCGGTACGGTCAAAGGCATCGAGTACCTGGATCACGATATCGCCCACCGGGATCTCGTCACCTACGCGGGCCACCACGCAACGCTCGGCAGGCACCCCCCAGCGCAACCAGAGGTCGACACAGGCTTTCGGGCCGATGAACTTCACATGCTCACCACAGTTTTGCAGCACGGCAGCCGCCACATTGACGTCGATATGGTCGGCATGATCGTGGGTAGCGAGCACTGCATCGATATCTTTAATCCCGAAAGGATCGAGCACGAAAGGTGAGGTTCTCAGGTTGGGTTGCAGCTTGCGCACGCCCCCCATCCGCATCATCTGGTGCTGCTTGTTCATGTAGGGATTGCCATGGGTTCGCTTGCCCGTGCCGCACCAGAAGTCGATGGAGATGTTGGTATTGCCAGCAGACTTCAGCCAGATACCGGTGCAACCCAGCCACCACATGGCGAAGGTATTCGGTTTGACCTCTTCCTGCTCAATCTCTTCATTCAGCCAGGTGCCCCACTCGGGGAAGGTGCTGAGGATCCACGATTCACGGGTGATTTCTTCAATCTTGCTCATCTCACATACCTTTCTGATTTGGATGGTTCACACAGTGGTGATTCATCGGGTGATGACATGACTTGCATGGTTGCGAGCCAGTGATTTGCTTTGATTGGTTGTGACTATATTACTCGCTTTTGTGATTATCAATGATTGTGTTGATTGTTTTGTGAGATTAATTGCGGCACATCACAATCAAGAGGTGAGCATGTTTTTAAGTGGTTGTATTTATTGGGTTTACTTATTTGCTGCCTATTTTCAGGGATTCTTTGAATCCTTTCATGCAGCTTTGAGTACCCTTTTAACCGAAATTTCACATCCAGATGGTGGAAAAAAGAGATTCTCCCGACCTCGATCTTCATCACAATAAATCACAATGTGATTATGTATGATTATTTTGGATTTGATAGTGAGTGGTGGCAGTTGAATCTGCTCGCGGGGCGTCAGGTAAAGCAATGCCCATATGAATGGTGAGATGTCCGCACCAATCCAATAGCCATGAGTTGTCCTCATCTGGACGGAGCATAAATATGGAAACCCTCTACAACGCTTTTTACATCTTTTACAGTCAGGTGATGACCAAGGCACCCCTGCTGTTGGGGCTGGTGACCTGTATTGGCTACCTGTTGCTCAAGCAGGATGGCACGACGGTCGTCAAGGGTACCGTGAAGACCATCGTCGGTTTCATGCTGGTGCAGGTGGGCGCCAGTACGCTGGTGGCAGGTTTCAAGCCGGTGGTGGACAAGATTGCGGAATATCATCACCTCACCGGTTCAGTGATTGATCCCTACACCACCATGATGGCGACCATGGAAACCATGGGAGAGAACTACTCCTGGGTCGGCTATGCGGTATTGCTTGCCCTTGCCCTCAATATTCTGCTGGTGTTGCTGCGGCGCTATACCGGGATCCGCACCATCATGCTGACCGGCCACATCATGTTTCAGCAAGTGGGTCTGATCGCGGTCTTCTATATGGTGATGGGCGCCTCGATGTGGGAAACCATCCTCTATTCCGCCGTTATCATGGCGCTCTATTGGGGGATCTCCTCCAACATCATGTTCAAGCCGACTCAGGAAGTAACCGGTGGGGCTGGGTTCTCCATCGGTCACCAGCAACAGGTCGCCTCCTGGATTGCCACCAAGGTGGCGCCGAAACTGGGCAACAAGGAAGAGAGCGTCGATCACCTGAAGCTGCCAAAGTGGCTGCACATTTTCCACGACAGCATCACGGCGACCGCCATCGTGATGACCATCTTCTTCGGTATCATCCTGCTCTCATTTGGCCTCGATAATCTGCAACAGATGGCAGGTCAGACCCACTGGTCCATCTACATTCTCGAAACCGGTCTCAAGTTTGCGGTTGCCATTCAGGTCATCGTGGTGGGGGTGCGGATGTTCGTTGCCGAACTCTCCGAGGCCTTCAAGGGGATCTCCGAACGGGTCATTCCCAACGCCGTCCTGGCAATCGATTGCGCCGCTATCTACGCCTACTCGCCGAATGCCATGGTCTTTGGCTTCATGTGGGGGGCTATCGGTCAGTTCCTTGCGGTGCTTGCCCTGCTTGCATTCCAGGCGCCCATCATGATTATCCCGGGCTTCATTCCCATGTTCTTCTCCAACGCCACCATAGGGGTGTTCGCCAACCACTTTGGCGGCTGGCGCGCTGTGATGAAGATCTGCTTCGTCATGGGGATCATCGAGGTGCTTGGCTCTGCCTGGGCTATCCACCTGTTCGCGGTCAATGGCACCAGCTTCAATGGCTGGATGGGGATGGCTGACTGGGCGTTGGTATTCCCGGTGATCATGCAGGGCCTCTCGCTGTCTTCCCTGTTCTTCGTGGTGTTACTGGCTGGGGCCGGGCTTTATATGTACTTCGCTTCCCGCACCCTGCGTATGGAAGAGGATATGGCTGTCCCGAGAGCCGCCGTGGCTGAAGACGCGGCCGATCTGCCAGCCTCGCCAGCCGAGAGTGCCAAAGGGGGACATGCAGTGCGGATCCTGGCGGTATGCGGCAACGGTCAGGGCTCATCCATGATGATGAAGATGAAGATCGGCAAGTTTCTCGAACAGCGTGGCGTGCCCCATGTCATGGACTCCTGCGCCGTGGCCGATTACAAAACCAAGCTGCAGACCACCGACATCATCGTCTCTTCCAAGCATCTGGCCGGCGAGATGAGCCCCGGTGAGGGCAAATTCGTGCTGGGCGTGCAGAACATGCTCAACCCCAATTCGTTTGGTGATGAACTGCTGGGCATCATCAAGAACAACTTTGCAAATTAAGCCGATGAGCCTCGCGGCATGTGGCCGCGGGCAAGGAGAACAAGATGAAATTCAAACAATCTCTGATGGAAAACAACTCTGTATTGCTCAATGCGGCCGCCAGCGACTGGCGCAGCGCCATCAAGCTGGGCACCGACATGCTGATCCGCTCCGGTGCCGTGGAGCCGCGTTACCATGACGCAATCATCGGCAGCATTGAAAAGATGGGACCCTATATCGTGATTGCCCCCCAATTCGCGATGCCCCATGCAAGGCCGGAGGATGGAGTCAATCGCACGGCGTTTGCACTGGTCACCCTGACTACGCCGGTGAAATTTGAAGGGGAAGAGGAGCCGGTGGACGTGCTGGTGACGCTGGCGGGCAGCACCTCGGATGAACACATGGAGGGACTTATGGAGGTGACTCAGGTGCTGGAGGATGAAAACAGCGAGAGCGGGATCAACCTCGACAAGCTGCGAGCGTGCCAGAGCACGGCAGATGTATTCAACGTCATTGATCAGGCGCTGGCGCAAGTGGTCTGAGGCACCCAACGCGGCCCCTCAAGGGGCCCAGGAGAACGAAATGTACAACTCATTGAAAGAGGCGGTACTGGAGGCCAACCTGCTGTTGCCCCGATACGGTCTGGTTACCCTGACATGGGGCAACGTGTCCCAGATTGATCGCAATCTGGGCGTGGTGGCTATCAAGCCGTCGGGGGTCTCTTACGACAATATGACCGTTGACGATATCGTGGTGGTTGATTTGGCAGGCCAGATCGTCGATGGACATTTATCCCCGTCCAGTGATACCGCAACCCATCTGGTTTTATATAAAGCGTTTAAAGGCATTTCCGGTATTGTGCACACCCATTCCCGTCATGGCACTATTTGGGCGCAAGCGGGAATGGATATTCCCGCCTTGGGTACCACCCATGCTGATTATTTCTATGGCGATATTCCCTGCACCCGTCCGCTGACCGAAGATGAAATTCGCGTTGATTATGAAAAAAATACCGGCAAGGTCATTGTCGAAGAATTTCAGCGACGGGCGCTGGATCCGCAGGCCTTGCCAGGCGTGGTCATTACTGGCCATGCTCCGTTTTGCTGGGGCAAGAGTGCGGTGGATGCGGTGCACAATGCGCTGGTGCTGGAGGAGGTCGCTACCATGGCGCTGGCAACCAGAGCGTTGAATCCGGCCATCCATATTGCGCAGGAGTTGTCTGACAAACACTATTTCAGAAAACATGGTGAGAATGCCTATTACGGCCAGCGCTAATTAGTTGACCCGTTATTTAAATTGCCCATCTATTTATGTTAGTGACGTCAGGTTACGGCCCTTTATCGACTTTAAATCAATGGGCCAATCCATTCTGCCAAGGTTTTAAATTGAGGAAATATAGTATGACCAAACCCATGTTACAGATTGCTCTGGATTCTACCGATCTTGCTACCGCCGTGGATATTGCCGATCGCGTCGCCGGTTATGTCGAGGTGATCGAGGTCGGCACTATTCTGGCTTTTGCAGAAGGCATGTCTGCGGTACGCACCATGCGCGAGCGTCACCCTGATCACATTATCGTGTGTGATATGAAGACCACAGATGGTGGTGCCATTCTGGCTCGCATGGCCTTCTCGGCCGGAGCTGACTGGATCACGGTATCGGCCGCTGCACACGTCGCTACCATTGCTGCCTGCAAGAAAGTCGCGGACGAGTTTGGCGGGGAGATCCAGATCGAGATCTATGGCAACTGGACGCTGGATGATGCCAAACAGTGGGCCGATATGGGGATCAGTCAGGCTATCTATCACCGCTCGCGGGATGCCGAGCTGGCCGGGGTCAGCTGGACCCAGGCCGATTTGAGCAAGATGCGGGCACTCTCTGAGCTTGGGCTGGAGCTGTCGATCACCGGCGGTATCGTGCCGGAAGATATCCATCTGTTTGAAGGGATCCGGGCCAAGACCTTTATCGCCGGGCGGGCATTGGCATCGGAAAGCGGTCAGGCAACCGCCGAAGCGTTGCGCAGCGAGATAAACAAATATTGGTAACAGGAGCAGGGTATTAGCGAATAAAGGCTCCGGAAATATCCGGGGCCTTGTTGTTGAAGGGGTTAGATCCGCCCCTGATAGCGCAGGGGGAAGCGGCCCTGACTGTCGGGCTGGCCGAGGAAGGGGAGCCCTTGCTGCATCTGCGGTGGCAGTGCCGGGCCCGGTTTCAGGGTGCCCTGGAACAGGTATTGGCCATTGGGTTGCAGCTCGAGGCGACCCATGGTCTGCACCGCATCGGAGCCCTGCTTGAGTTCGGCCACCAGTTTGGAGTCGAGGCAGGTGAGCTTCAGCTCAGGATCGGCCAGATCCAGCTTGCCCGCCGGGGTATCGGCACTGGCATTGTACCAGTCGAGGTTGCCGTAGAGGTTGTCACACCAAGGGTTACCCTGGGCAAATTGCTCCACTTTGAGCTGCAGCTGGCCGCTGACGGTGATCGGGATCGGCAGGCGCATCGGCACCCGGCTCAGCAACCAGGGGGCGGGGGCGTTGAGAGTAAGGTCGCGGCCGAAGGCGGCGCCATTCCAGCCGACAACGCCCTGACCATTGAGGCCGTTGCGATCGCCAAAGCGTATGGCTACTTCGGGGGCAAAGCGCAGCAGCGACCAGCCGTTGAGATCCCAGCGCAGCTGGTTCACCGATTCGCTGGCATATTGCAGTCGGGCAATCTGGCCACTCCAGAGGGTGCCACTCACCCCTTCCAGTTTCAGCAGATTGGCGACGTTGGCAGGCAGCGGCAGATGGCGAGCCACCAGTGCCGCGGGCAGGGTGGCCAGCAGGAAGATCAGATAGGCAGCCAGAAACAGGCTGGCAATCAGGATGCGTTTTTTCATTGTGGACGACTCAACTGCAAACGTCTGACCTTGACCAGACCCGGGGCCAGATCCTCGCGGGCGATCTCGATGATTTGAACCTGAATGCCGTGCTGCTCCACCAGCGTGGAGAGCCAGAGCAGCAAGTCATCGAACTGGACCGTGTCGATCCACACTTGCAGCTCCTGCGCTTGGGGTTGCAGCCGGGCAATCTTGATCTTGTGGTTGAAGGCGGCGCGGTTGACAACCCCTTCAAGGGTGCCGCTGGTGTCGATCTGGCGACCCGAGCCACCCTGCATGGCCAGCACCTCTTTACCTTTCTCCTTGAGCCAGGCGAGGGTCTGCTGCTGGTTCTGCACCTGCCGCTCCCGCTCTGCGATGCGGTTGGCGATGGGCTGCCAGAGGCTCCAGTAGAAGAGACCGACCAGCAGCAGAACGCCGCCTGCGACCACCAGCCGCTGTTCCCGTGCGGTGATGCCGTGCCACCAGCTCTGCAATTTTTCCATCATGATGATTTACCCTTGAGCACCAGTGCGCCCTCTACCTTGCCCTCGGTGCTGCGCACCTCGCCTTGCTGTACCTCGAATTGCTTGCCAGCCAGCTCACGGAACCGCTCGATCTCGGCAAAGCCTGGGGCGGTCACCTGCAGCCTCAGCTCGCGGCGACTGGCATCAAAGCGCATCACCTGTGGTTTCAGACCGGGTACTTCGGCAAAGGTGGGGGCCAGCTCGGTGAGCATCAGCAGCACGCCGTTTTGCGGGGCTTGTCCCATCTGTTGCAGATGCTGGTTCATCTGGCTGCGCACGTTCACGATGCGGCTCTCACCCGGGAAGATACGGGTATAGACGGCACGGATCTCCGCCTTGAGGGCCTTGTCCTGCTCGGTGAGCTGATAGAGCTGCACCCCGCGCTGGCCGAGGGCCACCAGCAGCAACAGACCGGCGGTGATGACCACCTTGCGCCACTGCAACCAGTAGCGGGCATATTCGGTCTGCGGCCGGTAGGGGCCTGTCAGCAGGTTGGCCCGGCAGGTGAGGGCCCCTTTGGCCAGCAGCAGCATGGGCAGCTCGGGCTCCGCCGCCTGCCAGTTGGCGGCGGCAATGGCGGGCACCGGGGTGTGGCTGTGGATGGTGACCGGCTCTACTTCAGTCGCTAGCAAGATAGCCAGCAGCGGCTCGTCGGCGACGATCCCCTGACAGGGGCCCTGGCGTACCAGCCACTCATTGCCGAGTTGCAGCGCAGACCAGCCATCCGCGGCCTGTGGTAGCGCCAGCACATCGGGCAGCAGTTGCAGGCTCTTGAGGCCAGCGGCATCGAGCCAGCCGAGCCACTCGCCCATCTTCTGCCGATCCACCGCCATCAGGTCGACCTGTTGCCCTTCGTGGGCCAGCACCACCAGATGGAGCTCGTCCACATCGGAGGCGATCTGCTCCTCCAGCAGATAGGGGAGGGCCGCCGCCGACTGGCGGTTGTAGCGACCCGGCAGGGTGACGCGCCGGAAGATCAGATCGCTGCCCGGCACCAGGGTGACTACGGGGCGGCCACCGGCCCGCTCCTGCAGCTCGCTCAGGGCATCGACCGAAGGTAGGGTGCCGGAGGCGATGATCTCCTGCTCCTGACCGGACCAGACCAGCCAGGCCACGGGTTGTTGTTTATTGGTCCCCAGTCGGATGACCAGACTTTCGCTCACGCATCTCTCTCCTGCGATACCGGTTTGCAAAGGGCGTTGTGCGCCCTGGCAACCGGTGCGCAGCCCGCAGGCTGCATCCAACATCTCTCGAACCCGCGGGCGAGGGCCCGCAGATGCGCTGTTTATTCGGCGCCACTACTGAGGCGGCGCAACATCACCAGTTTATTGTCCTTGCCCCGCTGGAACAGGGTTTCGAGCCAGGCCCGGTTGTCGCCGACCTCGGCCACGACTCGGGCTTCGAAGAAGTCGCTCTTGACCACCAGCGCCTCTTTCAGCCCTTTCACCGCATCGACCGGAGCGAGCATGTCTGTCATCAGCTTGCTCTCTTTCCACCCCTTCTGTGGCCGCTCGTTCAGTACTCGCTTGGCGTCATCCAGCCCGATAGTACCCAGATAGAGGGCGACCAGCAGCTCGGGGCGCTGGGTGGCAAGGGTATTGATATTGATCTTCAACTTGTCGTTGGGCAGGGTGCAGACGTAGGGGGCCAGTTTGGCATAGACCCTGGCCGTCACCCCGCGCACCGCCCGCAGCTCATCCTTGCCCAGCATCCACTGATTGGCGGTCAGATAGGGTGGCTTGAGCCCCTCGTAATAGGCGTCCTCTGCGCCAAGGCTGGAGACCAGCACCGTATCCTTGTCAGTCCAGTCACGGATGGCATCGGTGAGCTGGGCCGCCTCGTAATCATCCATCGCCAGCTGTTTGAGCAGTTCGCGAAACACTTGCACCGGATAGGGCTGCTGCGCCAGCTCCTCGCCGCTTCCCGCCTTGGAGGCCACGCTCAGGCTGTTGAGGTTGAAGCAGGATTGCAGGTCTGTCACCTCGCCCTTGAGCTGGCCATCGTCCACCGGAAACACAGTATTCTTGCGGGCCCAGTTCTGGCTGAGGTTGACCACCTCGGGATTGTCCTTGAAATCCTGCGTCAGCACCTTGCTCACCAGCGCCTCTGCCGAGAGGGCATACCACCATGCCTGTTTGCCGGTGGTGATGTTGGCGGTGCGGCGCAGCTCAAGCTGCAGGCGGCCGCTCATATTGCTGGCGATGATCACCATTACCGAGAGGATCAGCAGCACCACCAGCAGCGCCATGCCGCGCTGGCGACCGGGGGCGGCGAGATTAGCCCGCATTGGCGCCCCCTCCGCTCTGGTTGTCACCATTACCGCTATTGGTATTGCCGTTGCCGCCACTGTTCCCGTTGTTGTTGCTGTTGCTGCCACCCCCTTGGTCAGGGTTGCTGCTCTGGCTGTTCTCTTCGGCGCGCTGGCCTCCGGCACCAATCAGGAACTGACGGCGAATGGTGCCGTAATCTTCCAGATCCAGCTCTACCGCCAGCCCGTGGGGCAGCACGCTGCGCTGGCTCCACTCCTCTTTCCAGTTGCCCTTGTCGAAGAAGTAGAGGCGAAACGCCGTGACTCCCGCTAACACCGGCTGGATGCGTGGCTCGGTACCGATCACCGGATCCGGATAGAGGTAGCTCAGGCGCTCCAGCTTCTGATCCTTGAGACGCCAGCCGACCCGCTGCAGATGGGAGCGGGGCAGCATGCCGTCCGGGTTGAGCCAGCCGCTGCGCATAAAGGCCATGCCCCAGTCATCGCTCTGCTGGCCGAACCGGGAAGCCGCCAGCAGCACCTTGTTGTTCTCCCCCTCGATGCGACCGCTGCGCGGCACCATCTGGGTGATATCTCGCTCCAGCAGGGTGAAGGCGAGCTGCAGTGCGTTGAGGCGGGCCTCCTTGCGCTTGGCTACCTCGTCGCTGGTGAGTACCCCCTGCAGCACCTGATAAGCGCCCATGCTGAGAGTGGCGAAGATAGCGATCGCCACCAGCATTTCGAGCAGGGTGAAACCGGCATGGCGGACGGGGCGAGGCGTGCGGGCAACGTGCTGGGTCATCGGCTGATATAGGTCCGCATCATGGCGACCGGGTTCTCGGCTTTGGCCTCGGTACGCACTTCCATATCGAGCGCTCGGAAGTTGTTGTCGGCGGTGGCGACGCCGCGATAGCGCCAGTACCAGGTGCTGCCCGCCATCTGCTCATCCCCTTCCACCCAGCTGTCACCGGGCCACTTGTTCTCGAGCTTCTGTTGCACCAGCTGGTTCTCTACCACCCAGGTGGCGAGGGTCTTCTGCTCCAGATAGTTGAGGGCAGAGAGGTGTTCGCTGGCGGTTTTCATTACCGCGAGACCCGCGATGGCAAAGACCGCCAGTGCGACCATGACTTCGAGTAGTGTCATGCCCCGGGCTTTCATTCGCTCACCTCTTCATCTTCATCGCCGGTGAGCAGGGTGAGGCGGCCGAACTCGTCCCCCTTGACGATGCGGGTGTAGCGGGCATCGTCATCCTGCTGGGTGAAGGTGAGCACGAACGGGCTCAGCTCGCCGCCCGGGAAAATAAGCAACTGAGGCGTGCGCTCCTTCTCGTCGCGCTTCTGTTCTGTCTTTTCGTCGGAGTCCGGCTGCCAGCCAAAGCCTTCCAGCTCCAGTGCCAGCGTCATGTTTTCGGCCAGTTGTACCGGCCCCAGCTGCTTGTCGCCAGTCAGGGCCAGCCACTTGCGATCCTTGGCCTGACGCTGCATAAACTGCCAGCCGTTATCCTCGATGCGAATTCCCACCAGTCGACCATCCATTACCGCATACTCCTGTGCCAGCTGCAGCGTCGCCATCAGGCGACGCGCCTGCTTGTCCAGCTCCCTATCCCCTCTGGCGCCTCCCATGCTGAGGGTGACGGCGGTGGCCACCAGCCCCATCAGCATGGCGACCAGCAACACTTCCAGCAGAGTAAAGCCGGATTGGCGATGAAAGGAGAGAGATCGCTTCATGCAGTCAGCTCACAAGGAGTGCGGTGGCGGCACATCACTTATTGGAAATCCTTCAGGTTCCAGTTGCCGATGTCGTCATCGGTACCGGCTTCACCATCCAGACCCATGGAGAAGATGTCGATCTTGCCGAACTGGCCCGGGCTCAGCAGCTGGTACGGGTTGCCCCAGGGATCTTGCGGCAGGCGCTTGATGTAGCCGCCATCGCGGTAGCTGCGCGGCGCCGGATCGATGGAGGGCTTGGTCACCAGCGCGTCCAAACCCTGTTCGGTGGTTGGGTAGCGGTTGTTGTCCAGCTTGTACATGTCGAGGGCGTTTTCCAGCGCCACGATATCGGAGACCGCTTTCTGCTGGTCAGCCTTCTCCTTATTGCCCATCAGGTTGGGCACCACCAGACTGGCCAGAATGCCGAGGATCACGATGACCACCATGACTTCCAGCAGGGTAAAACCGGATTGACGACGTTTGTTCATGAGTTGCTCCGTAACGAATGAGATGGGATGGCCCATCAGAGAGTGATCACTGGGTGGGTTCGACGGGCCGCCAGCGGGGCTATCGAACGCCGGAAACTTACATATTCACCATATTGTTGAGCTCGAGGATCGGCTGCAGGATCGACATCACGATAAACAGCACCACCCCGGCCATGGAGACCACCAGCATGGGTTCGAACACCCCGAGGGCGATATTGACCTGGGATTCAAACTCCCGATCCTGGTTGTCCGCCGCCCGCTCCAGCATGCTGTCGAGCTCGCCGCTCTGCTCGCCGGAGGCGATCATGTGCAGCATCATGGGCGGGAAAATCTTGGTCTCGGTCAGCGACTTGCGCAGACTGGTCCCCTCGCGCACCCGTTCGGCAGCCTCGAGAATGCGCATTCTGGCAAAGTCGTTGGAGAGCACTTCGCCGGAGATCTTCATCCCCTCCAGCAGCGGCACCGCGCTGGCGTTGAGGATGCTTAACGTGCGAGCGAAGCGGGCGGTGTTGAGACCGCGACTGACACGGCCAATCACCGGCAGGCCGAGCAGCACCTGATGCCAGCGTCGGCGACGCTTTTCATCGGTGAGCCACCAGCGCCAGACAAAGCTGCCAAGGAAGATCAGCAGCAGGAACCAGAGGCCGTAGGCCTGCATCAGTTCGCTGGTACCGATGAGAAAGCGGGTGGTGCCCGGCAGCTGCTGGCCCATGTGTTCAAACTGGGCCACCACCTTGGGCACCACGGCGGTGAGCAGGATCGAGATAACCCCGATGGCGACACAGGTGAGCACGATGGGGTAGATCATCGCCTGCAGCAGCTTGGTGCGCATATGCTGGCGCTGCTCGGTGTAGTCGGCGAGGCGGTTGAGCACCTTCTCCAGATGGCCCGATTTTTCACCGGCCGCCACCATGGAGCGAAACAGCTGGTCGAACACATGGGGAAAAGCCCCCAGCGAGTCGGCCAGCGAATAACCTTCCACTACCTTGCTGCGCACGGTTGCCACCAGAGAGCGCAAGTGCGCTTTTTCGCACTGCTCGGCCACCGCCTTGAGCGCCTCTTCGATGGTGAGACCGGCCCCCACCAGAGTGGCCAGCTGGCGAGTGATCAGGGCAAGCTCAGCGGTGCTGGCACCGCGCCGAAATAGGGCGAAGCGGGTCGCCTCCCGTTTCGCCTTCTCGGTGGTCTCGTTCACCTCGAGGGGGGTGAGCCCCTGTTCGCGCAGCAGCTGGCGCACTTGGCGGGCCGAGTCGCCCTCCATCACGCCGCTCTTGCTGCGCCCCTTGTTGTCGAGGGCCTTGTATTCGAATGCCGCCATCTCAATCTTCCCGGGTCACACGCAGTACCTCTTCGAGGCTGGTCTGCCCCTTGAGGACCTTGTCGATGCCGTCACGGCGGATGCTGGGGGTGTGGCCGCGGATCAGCCGCTCGATGGCGAGCTCGCCGCTGGCACTGTGAATGGCTTCACGCACTGCTTCGTCGATCACCACCAGCTCGTGAATGCCGGTCCGGCCACGGTAGCCGGTGTGGTTGCACAACTCGCAGCCGACCGGGCGCCACACCTGCTGATCGGGGGCCAGCTCGATGCCCATGGCGAGGCGCTCCTGCTCGGTGATGGGGCGCGGGGCACGGCAATCGGGGCAGAGGGTGCGCACCAGCCGCTGGGCCAGCACCGCCAGCAAGGACGAGGAGAGCAGGAAGGGCTCGATCCCCATGTCCCGCATCCGGGTGATGGCGCCGATGGCGGTGTTGGTGTGCAGGGTCGACATCACCAGGTGGCCGGTCAGCGACGCCTGCACCGCGATCTGGGCGGTTTCCAGATCTCGAATTTCCCCCACCATCACCACATCCGGATCCTGGCGCAGGATGGCGCGCAGGCCGCGGGCGAAGGTCATGTCCACCTTGGTGTTGACCTGGGTCTGGCCCACCCCTTCGAGGTCATATTCGATGGGGTCTTCCACCGTCAGGATGTTGCGATCCCGCGAGTTGATTTCAGACAGCGCCGCATAGAGGGTGGTGGATTTACCGGAACCGGTCGGGCCGGTGACCAGAATAATGCCGTGGGGCTTGCGAATGAGCTCGCTGATGATGGTGCGGTTGGCCGCGGTCATCCCCAGCTGCTTGAGCTCGAGGCGCACGTTGTTCTTGTCGAGCAGACGCAGTACTACCCGCTCGCCGTAGCTGGACGGCATGGTGGAGACCCGCACGTCGACGGCGCGGCCGCCGATCCGCAACGAGATACGGCCATCCTGCGGTACCCGCTTCTCGGCGATATCCATTCGCGACATCACCTTGATCCGCGAGACCAGCAGTGAGGCCAGCTTGCGATGGGGGCGCAGGATCTCCCGCAGTATCCCATCGATACGAAAACGGATCACCAGTGCCCGCTCGAAGGTCTCGATATGGATATCGGAAGCCTCCTCCTTGATCGCCTCGCTCAGCATAGCGTTGATGAGGCGAATGATGGGGGCGTCGTCATCGGCGTCCAGCAGATCTTCGCTTTGCGGCAGCTCTTCGGCCAGGGCGAAGAAGTCCATCTCGTTGCCGAGATCTTCCATCAGCTGGCGCGCCTCGGAGGAGTCGCGCTGGTAGTGAGCCATCAGCAGCTCTTCGAAGGCCTCGTTGTCGAGCTGCTCCACCGCGAAGCTGCAACCCGCGACCCGCCGCACTTCCAGCAGGGCTTGCGGGGTGACGCCAGGGCGGCACTGCAGCACGGGGGCGCCCTCCCGCTCAATCAGGATCACCCCGAAATTGCGGGCAAAGACAAAGGGGAGTTCGGGCAGTGGCGCAGGCCCGGCGCTTCCATCCAGATGGTAGGCACTCATCAGGGCTTACTCTGCACAAACGGGGTGGTGGTCTCGACAGTGCTTTGCTGTCTGCTCCGCATCTCGTTGATCTGCTTCTGGATCTCTTTTTGCAGCTCGGGCGACACCATCACATCCTGGCCATAGGCAGGCAATACCTGACGGGCGGGGGAGGTGAGATACCCCTCCTGCGAGGCGGCATTGAGCTGCTCGGCGCGGAACAGGGAGTATTTGTTGCTGGAGACACCGGTATAGACATCCGCATCACGCAAGATGGTCGGCCGGATAAAGACCATCAGGTTGCGCTTGGAGGTGGTGTTGGAGGTGGAGCGGAACAGATAGCCCAGCACCGGAATATCGCCAAGCAGCGGCACCTTGGAGACCTGCTCCTTGGTCTGTTCGTCCATCAAACCGCCCAGCACCACAGTTTCGCCACTTTTGACCAGCACCGCGTTCTTGACGGTACGGGTGTCGAAGGTGGGGCCAAGGTTGGCAGTACCGGTCGCCTGGGTCTGGGCGACGCTGGAGACCTCCTGCTCGATATTGAGCAGCACCGAATCCCCTTCGTTGATCTGCGGGGTCACCACCAGCTTGGTGCCCACCGTCTTGCGCTCGATGGTGTTGAACACCTGATCGCTGGTGGTAGAGCTTTGTGAACCGCTCTGGACCGGGACCTCCTGACCGACGTTGAAGGAGGCCTCCTTGTTATCCATGGTGACGATACTCGGGGTGGAGAGAATATCGTTCTTGGTATTGGAGGCCAGCGCCGTGGCCAGCATGGCCCAGTCGCCGTGATAGAAACCGGCGGCCATGCCGTTGAACTCTTTCAGCAGACCGGCAGCGGTGTCGGTCTTGCCATTCTGGTAATCCTTGCCCGCCGCAATGGCGCTGCCGAGAGGCAGACCTGAGTTGGTGAACTGGGTGCCACCGCCGTTGGCATTGCCCCACTGGACGCCAAGGGTGAGGCCGTCGCCATCCTGCATCTCAACGATGATCGCCTCCACCAGCACTTGGGCGCGGCGGATATCGAGCTTGGCCACCACCTGCTCCAGTTCGGACATCACGTCCGGCTGGGCGGTGATGACCAGCGCATTGGTGGTCTCGTCAGCGGAGATGGCCAGCTTGCCACCGCCGATGCTGGCGCCACCTGTGGTTGCGCCGCCGCCCTTCTTGTCGGCCTCGATGCTGGAGCTGACCCCCTTGAGCACCTCGACCATGTCTTTGGCCTTGCCATATTTGAGGTAAAAGACCCGGGTGTTGCCCTGGCTCTGCAGGTCGCGGTCGAGCTGGCGCACCATCTGGATGATGCGGGCGCGCGCTTTCGGCTCACCACTCACCACCACAGAGTTGGTGCGCTCGTCGGCCACCACCTTGGGGGAGAGCAGCAGGGAGGCGGTGCCCCCCTGGGGGTTGCCATCCTTGTTGAGGTTGGTCACCAGCCGCACCATTTCACCTGCCGAGGCGAACTTGAGCTTGATGATGTCCACATCCTGATCGCCTGCGCGGTCGACCCGGTTCACCACCTCTACCAGACGATTGACCACGGCGGCGCGACCGGTGATCAGCAGCACATTGGAGGGCTCGTAGTGCACCACGTTGCCACCGCCGGCGTTGTCGTTGAGCTGGCGCAGCAGCGGCGCCAGTTCACGGACCGAGACGTTGCGCACCGGCACAACTCTAGTCACCATCTCGTCGCCGGAGCCCGGGTTGCTGCCATCCACCACCGGAATGGCGGAGGTCTTGGCATCCCGCGAGCGCAGCACCTTGAGCACCCCATTGTCCATCGGCACCACGGCAAAGCCGTAGACGTCGAGCACGCTCAGGAAGAACTGGTAGTACTGCTCCTCATTGAGCAGGTCGTAGCTGCGCACGTTGATCTTGCCGCGTACCGATGGCTCTATGATGATGGTTTTATTGAGGTTCTTGCCCACCGTATTGATGAACTCTTCAATGTCGGCGTTCTTGAAACTGGCAGAGTATTCGGTGGCCCAGGCTGAGCCCGCCATCATCAGTGCCGCTGCGATAGTGGCCAGACGCCAGCTTTTCCCTTTAGTGGTCATTATTGGTACGACTCCAAATCATTATTCTGACAAGCGCACATAGATGTCGAACTGTTCGCCCTGTCGCTCGACGGTCACTGTCATTTCCGTTGCGCCAGCCATCTGCTGCATCGCCTGCATGGCTTGCATGTTGTCCCGTAAATCCAGCCCGTTGATGCTGATGGCCAGGTCATTGGCCTGCAGCCCGCTCTGGTTGAAAAACTCAGGATTGCTGCCCGGATTGAGGCGATAGCCGGTCATGCGGCCATCCACCTGAACCGGTGAAATATTGAGGTAATCGGTGATCTTGCCCGGATCGGCCATCAGCTCGCTGCGCAGGGAGCCAATGGGGGCTGTGTTGGTCTGCGGCAGCGGCTTGCCATACTCCTCGCCATCCAGCATCAGGGTTTCGTCGCGGCCATCCCGCTCGATGATCACCCGATCCGGATAGACCTGCCGGATCCGCGCCTGGGTGCCGTCAATCATGTCACCGACCCCGTAGGAGTTCTGGATGCCGGACATGGCGATGATGGCGATGGATTTGGCGGGATCCGAGCTGGCCAACACCCCGTTGAGCTGGGCATTGAGCTGGGTACGCGGCGCATTGGCGGCCACGGCGGCTTTGGCCTGTGCCTTGGGGATCGCCTTGCCAAACAGTGCCAGTCGGCTTACCTCGCCCAGTTCAAGGCGCGGGTTGCTCTGGCCGCTGACCGCCACTGCGGAGGGTTGCCACGGTTGGCTGGTTTGCGGGTTTGCCAGGGTGAGCAGACGCCAGGTGAGGGCTGCGCTCTGCTGGGCCAGCATGATCAGCAGCGCCAGAAAGGCCACCTGGGTGACTCTGGTCATGGGAAGCCGCCGGCACTGGGCCAGCAGCATGGTCAAGATGTCATCCCTGAATCGTAGCGTCATATTAATCAACAAATTCCAGGCTCTGGGGCGGCTGCGTATTGTGTACGGCGGAGTGCTGTGACACAACGGGTCGGGGCGCGCCAAACCGTAAAAATGGATATTTCATCACACCGTAAACCTTTGAATGCTCACAAAAGTGGCACTCAGGTGAGGTGCATCCTGCTTGCCAGCGAACATCAGGGTACGGTGCGTACTCATCCTCGCCAATCCTGCAGCGCCTTGAGGGTCACGCTCTGTCCGGCGACCTGCAGCACTATGTATTGCTGGTCGATGGTGGCGAGCACGACTCCCGGGGCGATTTCGCTCCCCTCCCGGTATTCTCGGCCATTGAGCACCACGGCCCGCTTGGCGGGGTTGGAGGAGAACACATGAGAGCCATAGCTCAATTGCGGTACCTGCTGGCGCACCGACTGGGGCGCCGAGCCCAGCGCCATCAACTGGGCTGGTTGCACGTTGTTATGGCCGGTGGCGTGTGGCGTCTCCTGCAATGGGGTCTCATTGAGGGCTTTCATCAGCTGCTCGGCCAGACTCAGCGCGGGGGTATTCCCCTGACTGGGCCCTTCGTTTTTGGCCACTGCTCTGGGTTGGACCACCGGCTCCGGCAGGGGCGGGGGCAGCGGACGGGTCACCATTGCCTTGGGTTCGACCCGCACGAAGGGCGGGGTGATCACCTCTTTCACCTCCACCTTCTCCTCGATGGGGCGCAGGTGGATCAGATGCCAGCCATAGTTGGCACCCGCCCCCAGCAACAGGGCAAGGGGAGCCAGCAGCCAGCCGATGCGGTGTGGGCTGCGCTCCTCTTCCCGGGGCATGGGCAAGCCCATGGCCGGTATATGGGCAGATAGTTGCGGTTGCTGCGCCCGGCGCAGCGCCTTGAGCAGGGTCGACATCAGGAGGCCTCCTCCAGTCTGGGCATGGGTTCACCGGAGAGGGCGTTGAGACGCAGCAGGGTGTTGCTGCCCGCGATGCCATCAGGGGTGAGCCCCTGATCCCGCTGGAACTGCTGCAGCTTGTTCTTGAGCTCGCCATCGAAACGGCGCACCTTGCGCTCGGGTTGTTGCAGCGCACGGCTGAGGGCATTGTCGAGCCACTGAATCTGGGTCTGACCGGCATTGCTGGCGATCAGGCTGACGCCCCCTTTGGGCATGCGCCAGAGCAGGGTGTAGCTGCCGCCCCAGTTGTCGCTGAGCCACTGGCGATCCACCTGCCAGCTCTGGTCACCGATCATCAGGCTGGCCTTGTTCGGCCCCAGATTGACCAGGGTCGCGTAGTAGAGGCCGCCAGTCTGGTCAGTGAGCGTGATCATGGCGGGATACTGCAGGGCGCGCAGCTCGTCGAGGCTTGCCTCTCCCTCCTGACAGCGCAGACCGGCACGGGGCGCATTGTCACAGGTTGCCTCGAACGGTTCCGGTTCATAGCCCCAGACCCGATAGAGATTCTGCATGGCGCTGTCGGGGTCGATGGCCTGATTGATCGCCTCGGTCAGCTGCTCCTGCTGCTCGGCGGTCTCGTCGATGGTGACCGGCACCTCGACCTTGACTACCGGACGGGTGGGGAACACGCCGAAAAATTGCCAGCCCCACCAGCCTGCGGCCACCAGCAGGGCGCCCGCCAGCGTCACCATCAGACCGGAGGCCCAGCTCCCTTCGTCCCGAACGCCATTGACCTCGAAGGCGGCCTGGCTGATATCGCTGTGGACAATCTTGTAGCTGCCACGGGCGAAAGCAGCGATCAGGGCGCGGTCGCAGATGAGGTTGATGAAACGGGGGATGCCGCCACTCAGGCGATGAAGCGTCTTGATGGCGCGCGGGGTAAAGATGGGTTGTACGCAGCCTGCAACTTGCAGCCGGAAGCGGACGTAGGCATCCACATCGCTGTGAGAGAGCGGCAGCAGGTGATAGCGGGCGGTAATGCGCTGGGCCAGCTGACGCAGCAGGGGTTGGCGCAGCATCTGTTGCAGCTCGGGCTGACCGATCAGCACCACCTGCAGCAGTTTTCGTTCGTCGGTTTCGAGGTTGGTGAGCAGGCGCAGCTGCTCCAGTACGCCGGGCAGCAGGTGCTGCGCCTCATCCACCAGTACCACGCTGCGCTTGCCTGCCGCCAGGTTGGCCAGCAGGTGATCGCGAATAAGGTCGAACAGCCGCTTGATCCCGGCATCTTCGGGATAGGGGAGTTGAAACTCGTCACAGATGGCGGCCAGCAGATCCCGTTCGGTCAGAGAGGGATTGAGGATATAGGCGATCTCGGTCTCGGCGGGCAGCTGTTGCAGCAGGCAGCGGGAGACGGTGGTCTTGCCGGTGCCCACTTCGCCGGTCAGCAGCACAAAGCCGCCGCCATCCTGCAATCCATAGTTGAGATGAGCAAGGGCTTCGCCGTGGCGCTCGCTCATATAGAGGTACTTGGGATTGGGCGAGATGGAAAACGGGTGTTCCGAGAGGCCGAAGAACTGTGTGTACATGAGGGTATTCTTTTGTAGCCGGCGACAGATGAAAAATGTCTCCGGATGATAGCAAACCTCGCTTTCATTGGAAGCCATCATTGGCGCCGAAGGGCAAATTGCGGCCTTTTCCTGCCATCTTGTGATCCCGGTTGCGTCATTGGCACGAATCCAGATCACAAAATGACAAAAAACAGCTGTAAATAAAGGGAAATATCAATATAGGCGCGGCGTGGAAAATGCCGTCAGCATGGTGCTGAACCGGCAATGGTCGGACCTGTTTGTGTACAATTTATGACGCTGGTTGCCCTGTCAGCCATCAGGGCAAGCTGGTCGGCATGTACTTGCTCAGTGGTGATCCTGAAACTGCGCGGCAATCTCCCTGAACTGTGCCTCGCAGGCGAGAAACGCCGCGACAATGCCGGGATCAAAATGGTTGCCGCTCCCCTTCACGATGATCTCCTTCGCTTCTTCATGGCTGAACGCGGGTTTGTAGACCCGTTTCGAGATGAGGGCATCGTAGACATCTGCTACCGCCATCAAGCGCCCGGAGAGGGGAATAGCTTCACCCGCCAGCCCAACCGGATAGCCGCTGCCATCCCACTTCTCGTGATGGGTGAGGGAGATCTCCCGGGCCAGCCGCAGGAAGGAGTTGGAGCCCAGCTGCGCCTCGGCGCTCGCCAGCGCATCGGCGCCGATCTGCGGGTGGCGCTTCATGATGGCGAACTCCTCGTCGGTCAGCTTGCCCGGTTTGAGCAGGATTGCATCGGGAATGCCCACCTTGCCCACATCGTGCAGAGGGGCCGACTTGAACAGCAGGTCGATGGTGGCATCATCGAGCGGATAGCGATCCCAATCGCTGCGACTGAGGTATTGCGCCAGCGCCTTGACGTAGTGCTGGGTGCGAATGATATGGGCGCCGGTCTCGTTGTCCCGGGTCTCCGCCAGCGAGGCGAGGCCGAGGATGGCCACGTCGCGGGTCAGGTTGAGCTCGTCGCTGCGGGATTTCAGCTCGCCGATCATCTGATTGGTGCTGGCGGCGATAAGACCGAACTCGTCATCCCGGGTGACCGGCACCCGGGCGTCGAAGTCACCGCACTGCACTCTGGCCATGGTGCTGGTCTGCTGGCGCAGGGATAGGCCGAGATTGCGACCATAACCGTGAATAATGAGGGCGAGATAACAGAAGGTCACCGTCATTACGAAGGCGATCTCCCAGAGGATGTAGTGCTGGGCATCGACCCTCGGCAGGCTGCGCTCCACCGTCACCAGCCACTCCAGATCCTTGTTGAACAGCAAGAAGAAGACGCCCCCCAGCAGGGTGAGGGTCGCCAGGGTAAAGAGGGTGAACTTGCGTGGCAGCGGCATGGCCAGCGGGTGGCTCAGCGCCAGGCTCTGCTCGGCTTGCCGTGCTCTGGCCCGATGCAAGTCTCGCTCCAGAGTCAGATCGGCCGCCACCAGAAAGCCGAGGGTGGTCATCCCCAGCAGCACCTTGAGGTGACTCTCCAGCGGAAAGTCGTGGGCCAGGGCGTTGTAGCCCGACAGCAGCAGTGCTCCCAGCAGGTAGAAACCCACCTCCAGCCCAAACCCGTCCAGCCCGTTGCGCGCCAAGGGCCGACTTGAGAGCAGCCAATTGCGCACGGCGAACATGATGGCAAACGTCACCAGGGTCGGCCCCAGCAACTGGGGCAGGGTGAGACTCTCGAGAAACGGGCAAACCTGCCAGCCATAGAGACAAAATAGTGACAGGGTTACCCCGTAGTGCAGGGCGCAGCGCCCCGTGATCCTCTGCATATTCCCACCCATGTTGCTGGTTATTGTTATGTCGGCGGGAGGCCCGCCATTACAGGCGCCGCAGCAGCAGGCTACCGATGGAGTAGCCAGCGCCAAAGGAGCACAGTACGCCGCGAGCCCCCGCAGGAAGGTCGCGATTGTACAGATGAAACGCGATGATGGAACCCGCCGAGCTGGTATTACCATAGCTATCAAGAATGACCGGCGCCTCCTGCTGGCTGGCATCGTGACCGAGCAGCTTGCGGCCGATGAACTGGTTCATGGTGAGGTTGGCCTGATGGAGCCAGAGCCGGTTCAGGCTCTCGGCAGGCCAGCCCTGCTCATCGAGCTGGTTGGCTATCTGGTCGCACACCAGCGGCAACACCTCCTTGAACACCTTGCGCCCCTGCTGGCGAAACAGCTTGTCGTCGCCGTAGCGGGTGCGCGGGCTCAGCCGGTTCAGAAAGCCGAAGTTGTTGCGGATGTTGTTGGAGTATTGGGTCACCAGCTTGCTGGCCACCAGTTGCCACGGATTGGCCATCTTGCAATCGGCCTCCCGCTCCAGCAGCACAGCGGTGCAGGCATCGCCGAAGATAAAGTGACTATCCCGATCGCGAAAATTGAGATGCCCCGAGCAGATCTCCGGATTGACCACCAGCGCCACGTTGGCGGTGCCTGCCGCCAGCATGTCTGCGGCTGTCTTGATGCCGAAGGTGGCGGACGAGCAGGCCACGTTCATATCAAAGGCCATGCCGCTCGCCCCCAGATAGTGCTGCAGCTCGATGGCCAGCGCCGGGTAGGGGCGCGGCATGTTGGAGGCGGCGACGATCACCAGATCGATCTCTCCCGGCTCGCGACCGGCGGCGATCAGTGCCTGCTCGGCGGCAGCCACAGCCATCTCCACCATGATGGAGGGCATCTCATCGGGCCGCTCCGCCAGCAGCGGCTGCATGATGTCGGGGTTGAGCACTCCCTCTCGGCTCACCAGATAACGACTCTTGATGCCGGATGCCTTCTCGATGAACTCGCAGCTGGAGTGCTGCTTGGCGGGAAGCTGGCCGGCGTCGATGGCGGAGGCGTTCTCCTCGTTGTAGAGATCCACATACTGGTTGAAGGCGGCCACCAGCTCTTCATTGCTGACGGCAAAGGGTGGGGTATAGAGGCCTGAGCCACTGATCACGATAGAGGTCATCTTTGCTCCTCGCCGGGTGCGTTCCCGGCTTGTCGGTTTATAGGGTAGAGAGGGTTACAGCTGGTCGATCGCCGCAGCGAGACCCGCCAGGGTCAGCGGATGCATCCGTCCGCCAACCACGTCATTCATCAGTTTGATGGAGGGATGCCAGAGCCACTCCCGCCGCGGGGTGGGGTTGATCCACACCAGTTTGGGAAAGTGCTGCTGCAATCGGGTAAGCCACACCTGACCCGACTCCTCGTTCCACTGCTCGACGCTGCCGCCGGGCCAGGTGATCTCGTAGGGGCCCATGGTGGCATCCCCCACCAGGATCACCCGGTAGTCGCTGCCGTAGGTGCGCAGCAGGCGCAGGGTATCGAACCGCTCCTCAACGCGGCGGGCGTTATCCTTCCAGACGAAGTCGTAGAGGCAGTTGTGAAAATAGAAGTACTCCAGATGCTTGAACTCGTGGCGCAGGGCAGAGAATAGGCGCTGCACCTCGGCCACGTGGGCATCCATGGAGCCTCCCACATCGAAGAAAACCAACAGCTTCACCCCGTTGTGGCGCTCGGGCCGCAGCTTCACATCGAGCCAGCCCTGGCGGGCCGAACTTTTTATGGTGTCGTCGAGATCCAGCTCGTCGGGATTGCCTTTGCGCACCCAGCGTCTGAGCTTGCGCAGCGCGAGCTGAATGGCGCGCTGGCCGAGCGGCGAGTCGTCGCTGAAGTTGCGATAGTGACGGGCCTCCCACACCTTGGCCGCCTTGCCGTGCTGCCCTTCTCCCCCCATGCGGATGCCCTCAGGGTGAAAACCGCCGTGGCCAAACGGGCTGCTGCCACCAGTCCCCACCCATTTGCTGCCGCCGGCGTGGCGCTCTTTCTGCTCGCTTAATCGCTGGTTGAGGGTCTCCAGCAGCTTGTCGAGTCCGCCGAGGGATTTGAGCAGCGCCTTCTCCTCTGGGCTCAACAGCCGTTCGTACTCCTTGCGCAACCACTCCTCGGGCAGGCTCTCCGGCAGCAGGGGGATGGCTTCCAGCCCCTCGTAGTATTCGGCGAAGGCGCGATCGAAGCGATCGTAGTGGGCCTCGTCTTTTACCAGCAGGCAGCGGGAGAGCTGGTAGAACTCGTCCATATCGACAGCGACCAGCCGGGCAGCCAGTGCGGCGTGCAAGTCCAGCAGCTCGCGCAGGCTACAGGGGAGCTTGTGGCGGCGCAGGTGGGTAAAAAAGTCGATCAGCATGGGTCAGCTGCCGCGCCGGGCCAGAAAGGCGAGCTTCTCGAAGAGATGCAGATCCTGCTCGGTCTTGAGCAGGGCGCCGTAGAGCGCTGGCACCAGCTTGCCGGGCTCGCGGGCACGCATCGCCTCGGGGGCGATATCGTCGGCCAAGAGCAGGCGGATCCAGTCCAGCAGCTCCGAGGTGGAGGGTTTCTTGCGCAGTCCCTCTACCTCGCGCAGCTCGAAGAAGAGATCCATTGCCTCGCCAAGCAGGCTCTCCTTGAGGTCGGGGTAGTGGAGTTTGACGATGGCCTGCATCTCGGCCTTGTCGGGGAAGCGGATGTAGTGGAAGAAACAGCGGCGCAGGAAGGCATCCGGCAGCTCTTTTTCGTTGTTGGAGGTGATGATGACCACCGGACGCTGGCGCGCCTTGACTCGCTCGCCGGTCTCGTAGACGTCGAACTCCATCCGGTCCAGCTCCAGCAGCAGATCGTTGGGGAATTCGATGTCGGCCTTGTCGATCTCGTCGATCAGCAGCACAGGTCGCTGCTCGGCGCTGAAGGCCTGCCACAACTTGCCTTTACGAATGTAGTGGCTGATATCGGCCACTCTGGGGTCGCCGAGCTGGGAGTCCCGCAGCCGGGCCACCGCATCATATTCGTAGAGTCCCTGCTGGGCCTTGGTGGTGGACTTGATATGCCAAGCAATGAGGTCGGTGCCAAGATGGTCGGCGACCGCTTCGGCCAGCACCGTCTTGCCGGTGCCCGGCTCCCCTTTGATCAGCAGCGGTTTTTCGAGGGTGATGGCGGCATTGACCGCCATCTTCAATGCATCGGAGGGGAGATACTGGCTGCTTCCTGAAAATCCCATAACGTCGGTTCCTTTGACGATTGGCGCCCGGAGTCAGGGGCCAGAGAGAATAAGCTCTATATGTTGTAATACCATATGGTTATAACGAATAGTCACTTCTCATTCAGAAACCACAGGGTAATCTTGTTTCATCGTCGTAACAAACACAGGGATAGCACCATGAGCAAAATTTTTGAGGACAACAGCCAGACTATCGGTCACACCCCGCTGGTTCGTCTCAACCGTGTTACCAAAGGCCGCGTGCTGGCCAAGATCGAGAGCCGTAACCCCAGCTTCAGCGTCAAGTGCCGGATCGGCGCCAACCTGATCTGGGATGCCGAAAAGCGCGGCATCCTGACCAAGGGTAAGGAGATCATCGAGCCCACCAGCGGCAACACGGGTATTGCTCTGGCCTTTGTCGCGGCGGCTCGCGGCTATCCCATCACCCTGACCATGCCGGCCACCATGAGCCTGGAGCGCCGCAAGTTGCTCAAGGCGCTCGGTGCCAATCTGGTGCTGACCGAAGGGCCTCTCGGCATGAAGGGGGCCATTGCCAAGGCCAACGAGATCCTCGAGTCCGAGCCGGGCAAGTATGTGTTGCTGCAACAGTTTGAAAACCCGGCCAACCCGGAGATCCACGAAAAGACCACTGGCCCCGAGATCTGGGATGCCACTGACGGCGAAGTGGATGTGTTCGTGGCCGGGGTCGGTACCGGCGGCACCATTACCGGTGTCTCCCGCTATCTGAAGCAGACTAAAGGCAAGGCGGTGGTCTCTGTTGCGGTCGAACCGGCCGAGTCGCCGGTCATCAGCCAGAAGCTGGCCGGGGAAGAGATCAAACCGGGCCCCCACAAGATCCAGGGGATCGGCGCCGGCTTTATCCCGGGCAACTTGGACCTCTCCCTCATCGACCGGGTGGAGAAGGTGACCAGCGATGAAGCCATCGAGATGGCCCGTCGCCTGATGGAGGAGGAGGGGATCCTGGCCGGTATCAGCTCCGGTGCTGCGGTGGTGGCTGCCAGCCGTCTGGCCGAGCTGCCGGAATTTGCAGGCAAAACCATAGTGGTCATCCTGCCGAGTGCGGCGGAGCGTTACCTCTCTAGCGCCCTGTTTGCCGGGGTGTTCAGCGAGCAGGAACTGCAGCAGTAACTGATCGGAATCTTTCAAAACAGCGGCGCTCCCAGGAGCGCCGCTTCTTTATGGGCTAGACTCAACCCCTGTTAGTGTCACTTGATCCTTATTTTTTGGGGTAAAATAACAAGTTCCGGAGTGAGAAAAAAAGCAGACATTCCGCTCTAAATCTCATATCCTGTGCGGCGTCACGCGGTGTTTGCTGGCTGGGTATCACAAAGTAACAAAGTGTTATTTTTCGTTATAAAATAATTTCAGGCCAGTCCTGATGCGGCTTGTAGCCCAATAACTGAAAATTGCCAACCAGCGCGCCGATTACTGCACAGAAACTTGACCTGGATTAAACCATTGCGGGTCTGCTTTCGTTACTTTACAACATATCCATACTGACTCGGTGGGTCAGGTTGCTTCAAAAACGACCAATCCACCAAAAAATATCAATAATATGGGGTGAAACCATGTACGAGAAGTCTGTTGTTATTACTGCTGAAAACGGCCTGCACACCCGTCCGGCAGCTCAGTTCGTGAAAGAAGCCAAAGAATTCCAAAGCGAGATCACTGTGGTCTCCGGTGGCAAGTCCGCCAGCGCCAAGAGCCTGTTCAAGCTGCAGACCCTGGGCCTGACCAAGGGTACCAACGTAACTATCCAGGCTGACGGCCCGGATGCTCAGCAAGCTGTTGAGAAGCTGGTTGCCCTGATGGACGAGCTGGAGTAATCCAGCTTTAGATTCCTCCCCCACAGTCGTTTTAATAGGAAGGATTATGATATCTGGCATTCTTGCGTCCCCCGGTATCGCATTCGGTAAGGCGCTTCTTCTTAAAGAAGATGAAATCGTTATCAATCAGGGCAAAATCTCTGCTGACCAGATTGATGCCGAGATCAACCGTTTCCTCGAAGCTCGTACCAAGTCAGCTACCCAGCTGGAAGCCATCAAAGAGATGGCCGGTCGCACCTTCGGTGAGGAAAAAGAGGCCATCTTCGAAGGCCACATCATGCTGCTCGAAGATGAGGAGCTGGAAGGGGATATCAAATCCTTCATCAAAGAGAACAAGGCTTCCGCTGACAAAGCCATCTATGAGGTGATCGAACAGTACGCCAAGATGATGGCCGAGCTGGATGACCCTTATCTGCGCGAACGCGCTACCGACTTCCGTGACATCGGTACCCGTCTGGTCAAGAACGTACTGGGCATTGCCGTTGTCAACCTGAGCACCATCGACGAAGAGGTGATCCTGGTCGCCAAAGACCTGACCCCGTCTGAAACCGCTCAGATTAACCTGAAATATGTGCTGGGTTTCGTCACCGACATCGGTGGCCGTACCTCTCACACCTCCATCATGGCCCGCTCCCTGGAGCTGCCGGCCGTGGTAGGCACCAACGACATCACCGAGCGCGTCAAGAACGGTGACATGCTGGTGCTGGATGCGATCAACAACCAGATCATCATCAATCCGACCGTTGAGCAACTGACCGAAGCCAAGAAGTTCCAGGCTCAGTTCCAGGCCGAGAAAGATGAGCTGGCCAAGCTGAAAGATCTGCCTGCCATCACGCTGGATGGTCACCAGGTCGAAGTGTGCGCCAACATCGGTACCGTCAAGGATACCGAAGGTGCCATCCGCAATGGCGCCGAAGGCGTGGGTCTGTACCGTACCGAGTTCCTGTTCATGGACCGTGACGCGCTGCCGACCGAAGAAGAGCAGTTCAAAGCCTACAAAGAAGTGGCCGAAGCGATGCCGGATCAGCCGATCATCGTGCGCACCATGGACATTGGCGGCGACAAAGAGCTGCCGTACATGAATTTCCCGAAAGAGATGAACCCCTTCCTGGGCTGGCGTGCTGTGCGTATTTTCTTCGACCGCGAAGACATCATGCACGCTCAGCTGCGGGCCATTCTGCGCGCCTCTGCCTTCGGCAAACTGCGCATCATGTTCCCGATGATCATCTCTGTCGAAGAGTTCCGTAGCCTGAAAGCTACCGTAGAGACGCTGAAAGCCGAACTGCGTGCCGAAGGCAAAGCCTTTGATGAATCCATCGAAGTGGGTATCATGATCGAGACCCCGGCTGCTGCCGTGATGGCTCATCATCTGGCCAAGGAAGTGGATTTCTTCAGTATCGGTACCAACGACCTGACCCAGTACACCCTGGCTGTCGATCGTGGTAACGAGATGATCTCCGCCATGTACAACCCGCTGTCACCCTCCGTCCTGACCCTGATCAAGATGGTTATCGATGCGTCCCACGCCGAAGGCAAGTGGACCGGTATGTGTGGTGAACTGGCTGGTGACGAGCGTGCTACCCTGCTGCTGCTGGGTATGGGTCTGGATGAGTTCTCCATGAGCGCCATCTCTGTACCGCGTATCAAGAAGCTTATCCGCAACACCAACTTCGAAGATGTGAAGGCAATGGCTGATCAAGCACTGAGCTTTGCCACCGCCGCTGAAATCGAAGCATGCGTAGATAACTTTATTAAGCAGAAAGCAGTCTGCTAAGATCGGCTGCAAACAGCGACAAATCATCTCTAGGAGCTTTATATGGGTCTGTTTGATAAACTGAAGAAACTGGTTTCCGACGATAGCTCTGACACCGGCGGCATCGAAATCTTTGCTCCGCTGTCTGGCGAAATCGTGCCGATCGAAGATGTGCCTGACGTTGTCTTCGCCGAGAAGATCGTTGGTGACGGTATCGCCATCAAGCCGGCTGGCAACAAGATGGTTGCGCCGTGCGATGGTACCATCGGCAAGATTTTCGAGACCAACCACGCGTTCTCTCTGGAATCCGACTCCGGTATCGAGCTGTTCGTTCACTTCGGTATCGACACCGTTGAACTGAAAGGCGAAGGCTTCAAGCGTATCGCTCAGGAAGGTCAACAGGTCAAGCGCGGCGACACCATCATCGAGTTCGATCTGGCCGTTCTGGAAGCGAAAGCCAAGTCTACCCTGACTCCGGTTGTCATCTCCAACATGGACGAGATCAAAGAGCTGATCAAAATGACTGGTGCCGTGACTGTGGGCGAGACCCCGGTTATCCGTATCAAGAAGTAATGCCAGGCTGGCTCACGCCAGTTGCGCAGTAAAAAACCGAAGCCTTGTGCTTCGGTTTTTTTATGGCCGCGAGTCGGCTTTCCTTTCTGGTGATCACTCTATTCCGTCGAGATGACAACCCGGTTACGCCCCTGATCCTTGGCCTGATAAAGGGCCCGGTCGGCCATCATCAGCAGATAGTCGATGCTCTCCTGCCCCTTCATGCTGGCACACCCCAGACTGATGGTGAGGGAGAGCTGCTTCCCCTGCCATGGCAATCGGGTGGTACTGACATGCTGGCGCAGCTGTTCGGCGCGCCGTGCTGCCTGGTCAATATCGCAACCAGGCAGGATCAGCAGGAACTCCTCCCCGCCCCAACGGGCCAGGCTCTCCCCCGGCAACAGCTGGCTCGCCATGGCGTGGGCGACGGCGCAGAGCGCGGCATCGCCAGCAGGGTGGCCGTAGCGGTCATTGACCTGCTTGAAATGGTCGATATCTCCCAACACCACCGAGAGGGGCTCACCCTGCAACCAAAGGGCTTGCAACTGTTGCTGGGCGCCACGCCGGTTGGTCAGTTCGGTGAGCGGATCGGTGCAGGAGAGGCGGCTCACCTCTTCCACCATGCACTGCAGGTCGTGGATATCGCGAAAGGTGACGATATGGCCATCCGGGATGGCATCGGCACCCAGCTGGGCAGTGACGATAAACCAGCGCGACTGACCGCTCTTGCAGCGGATCAGCGCAGGCATTTCGGCGACCTCCAGCCCTTGAGACAAGCTCTGTTCCACCTGGGAGTGCCAGGAGTCGATGATGGTGCGGCGATACCCTTCATCCGGGTAGGCGACCTGAAACCAGGAGGCCATGTCCGGCAGATCGTCAAGGTTGTAGCCCAGCTGCTCAATAAAGGCTTTATTCAGGAAGCGGTGGCGCCGCTGCGGGATCATGTCGGGTGAGCAGCCATCGTGACGGGCAATGGATTCGGACACCAGAATAGGCAGCGGGATCACATCGAAGGAGCGAAACAGGATCTGTTGCAGTTCTCGGTCATTCATAGGAAAAGCGGCTCCACGATGCATCTTTTACATGCTTTACCATAGGTCAGACCTGTTTGGTGGTAAACCGATTTATGGTGGTTCCGCCGCCGGTTTTTCAGCCAATGGCAAAGGCGAGAAAACGGCGGAGTTGTTTGCCGTGGCCGTATCGGGTGAAAGCTGGGCAGGCTGAGGAGAAGGGGTAGAGCAAAAGGGTCAAAAAAACCCACATGGTCAGGCACATGTGGGTCGGGAAAAACCAGGCAGGGTAAAACAGACACTCCCTGTGTCGGTCATCTTCAGCTCAGGTGGAGGTGGTCCATCTGCTGGAGCTTTTCGGGCCAGGGCCCCTGCTGGTGGTCACCAAATCTTCACACGCTCGGAAGGTGGCAGATAGAGCTTGTCTCCCGGCTTGATGGCAAAGGCGAGATAGAAGGCCGGCATATTCGCGACGACGCCATTGACCCGGTACTCCAGCGGCGAGTGGGGATCTGTCTTGAGCAGAACGGCAGCGAGCTCGGGCCGGTACTTCCCTTTCCACACCTGCGCCCAGCCGATAAAGAAGCGCTGCTCGGCGGTAAAGCCATCGAGCACCGCTGGCTGGCGGTTGCCCAGGGCGAGCCGGTACGCCTTGTGGGCGATGGTCAAGCCGCCGAGATCGCCGATGTTCTCGCCAAGGGTCAGCTGGCCGTTGACATGCTCCCCCTTGATGGGCTCGAAACGGTCGTACTGTTTCGCCAGTTTTTGCGCTCTGGCGGTGAACTCCTTGAGATCGGCCGGAGCCCACCAGTTGTGCAAGGCACCGTTGCCATCGAATTTGGCCCCCTGATCATCGAAACCATGGCTCAGCTCGTGACCGATGACCGCGCCGATGGCGCCATAGTTGACCGCATCATCCGCCTTCAGATCGAAGTAGGGCGGTTGCAGTATGGCGGCCGGGAAGACGATCTCGTTGTTGTTCGGGTTGTAGTAGGCGTTCACCGTCTGCGGATTGTCGAACCACTCCTCCCGATCCACCGGTTGATGGAGGCGGGCAAGGTGCTCGTTGTAACGCACCGTGGCCGCGCGTTGGGCATTGCCGACCAGATCATCGGGACGGATCTCGATTGCGCTGTAATCCTGCCACTGGTCGGGATAACCGATCTTGACCCGTACCTTGTCCAGTTTTGCCAGCGCCTGCTGTTTGGTCGGGGCAGACATCCAGTCGAGCTCGCCGATCTCCTGGCGATAGGCGGCGATCAGATTGCGCACCATGGTTGCCATCTGCGCCTTGGCTTCGACCGGGAAGTAGCGATCCACGTAGAGTTTGCCCACCGCCTGACCCAGATAGTCGTCCAGCACCTCCATGGCCTGCTTCCAGGGCTCCCGCTGCCGGGGGATGCCGCTCAGGGTCGTGCCGTAGAAAGCGAAGTGCAGGGCATTGCTCTGGCTGTCGAGATAGGGTGCATAAGTGCGTAGCAGATGGAACAGGCAGTAGGATTGCCACTGCGCGATGCTGGTCTCCTGCATCACGGCGGTCAGCTTCTCCAGATAGTCCGGCTCACTGACGATGATCTCCGTTTCCCCGACGATACCGGCCTCTGCAAGGTAGCGTTGCCAATCCAGGGTGGGCAGCAACTGACTTAGGCGGGCGATGGGCAGTTTGTTGTAGGTGAGGTTGTCATCCCGCAGTTTGACTCTGCCCCACTGCAGGCTGGCGAGGCGGGTCTCCAGCGTCAGAATGCGATGAGCCTGTTCGCTCGCCCCCTCGATGCCGGCATGGTTGAGCAGAGCGGTAATGAACTGCTCGTAGCTGGCCCGCAGAGCCTTGCTGGCGGCATCCGCTTTCAGGTAGTAGTCCCGATCCGGCAGACCGAGGCCGGATTGCTGCAGGTAGATCCCGTAGCTGTCAGGCTGCTTCTTGTCGGCCATGATCCCGATACCAAAGGGAGCGCCGCCCCCCAGCTTGTTAACCCGGGCAAAGTAGGTGGCCAGCGAGGCGCCATCATGGATGGCCATGATCTCGTCACGCAGTGGCTGAATGGGGGTCAGCCCTTTGGCATCCCGCCCGGCCTGATCCAGATAGCTGGCGTAGAGATCGGCGATCTGCTGGCGAGGGGTTCCGGCCTGTTGCGGGCGCTTGAGCAGCGCCTCCAGCAACACCTTGCGATCCTCCAGCGACTTGTCCGCCAGCAGATTGCCGATGGTCTGTCCCGGCAGGTCATCCGGTATTTGGGTCCGGGCCAGCCAGTTGCCGTTTACGTGGCGAAACAGATCGTCCGCCGCGCGCACGCTGTTATCCATGCTGGCCAGATCCACCCCGGAGTGGCCGCTGGTGGCACCGGCGCATGGCGCGAGGCCAAGCAGGGCCAGCGCAATCAGGCTAGCGATCATGCTGCGTTGCTGTTTCATCGTGAGTGTCCTGTATGGGGAGCCTGTGGTGATTGGCTGTAACTGCTGGTCAATCAGCTGCGAACGACCGAGAGGAAGCGACCGTCGTGATTGAAGGTGCAGGTAAAGTCGACTGCATCATCGTCGGTCTCGTACTGGCCATAGACCTTGTATCTGTGGCCGTTCTCTTCTGCCGACTCGGTGGTGATATCGCGCGGGGAGACATGGAATTTGCGGGCTGCTTCCCCAGAGCAGTAACGGGGCATCTTGCTGGTGGCCATATGCTGGTCATCGCTATCGTCATGCTGGCCATCATGCTCGTGTTTGTTATCGCTGTGCTTTTTCCCGGCGTAATAGCCAGCGGCGCCGATGGCCCCCAGCGCAGCTGCACCTATCAGGACTTTCTTGGTGTCCATATTCTGGCAGCCGCTTAATGCCAGACAGGCGGCTATTCCCATTACCATCAAGGAGTGTTTCATCTCTCGGATCCTTTCAATTATCAAATGAGCAAGTCGGTGTCAGCAGGGTGGTGGTCACAGGGCCCGGCGCTGGAATGGCGCCACTTTGCAATGGTCAGGATGAAGAGGACACTCAAATAAAATTAAAAAAAGTTATAAAAATCCGGGAGCCGGAGCGAGCGCGGTATGGGGGGCGGTGAGGGGAGAAGGGCGCAGGTTTCATCCATGCGGTAAGTAGTGGTGTAGGGCAAGTGTTTGTTTTTAGACTTTTATTTCTCTTTATATTTTATCAAGGGTGATGGCTGCCTGTTGTGCGGCGGCCAGCCATGTTGGCAATGGATAACTGTCTCTATCGCCATAAACTGGCATAAAAAAGCCGCTCACCTGGGTGAGCGGCTGTTGTCATCAGATCAGTGCAGTTCGCTATCAGGCTGGCTGCTTGCCATCTTCCGCGGGCGGCGGCAGGGCGGCGGAGTTGGACTCCACCTTCTGCTCTTCGCCCTGCATGTTCTTGATGTAGACATCCATCTGGTTGAAGGCGATCTCGATGCCGTTCTCGCGGAACAGCTGGTCGATCTTGCGGTTCAACTCGTCCACCGCCGGGTTGCGGTCTCCCAGTTCGCTCACGAAGAAGCGCAGCTCGTGATCCAGCGTGCTGGCGCCAAAGGTGAGGAAGTAGACGATGGGGGCCGGGTCTTTCAGCACCCGGCTGTTTTCGTCGGCCGCCTGTTTGAGCAGGGTGCGGGTCAGCTCCAGATCCGAGCCATACGCCACGCCCACCCGTACGATCACCCGGGTGACGGTGTCACTCAGCGACCAGTTGATGAGCCGTTCTGTCATCAGTTGCTGGTTGGGGATGATCACCTCTTTGCGGTCGAAGTCGGTCAGGGTGGTGGCGCGAATGCGGATCCGCGAGACGGTACCGGAGAAGGAGCCGATGGTGACGGTGTCACCGATCCGCACCGGACGCTCGAACAGGATGATGATGCCGGAGACGAAATTGGAGAGGATCTCCTTCATGCCGAAACCGATACCGACTGACAGACCACCCGCTACCCACTGCAGCTTGTCCCACTGCACGCCCATCATGGAAAGAGCGGTGAGGGAGCCAAAGCCGATCAGCACGTAGTTGAGCATGGTGGTGATGGCGTAGGCGGTCCCCTGAGCCAGATTGAGCTTGGAGAGCACCAGCACCTCCAGCAAGCCGGGCAGGTTGCGCGCCAGTGACCAGGCACCGCCGAGCAGCAGGAAGCCGATCAGCACATCACTCAGGCTGATGGGGAACAGCACGGCGTTGGCGCCGGTGCCTTCACTGCGGTGCCACAGCACCATGCTGTCGAGGTAGGAGAAGACCGCCACCAGATCGGACCAGAGCCAGTAGAAGGCGACGCCGAAGATCAGCATCAGCACGGTACGGGTCAGACGCAGGGACTGCTGGCTGACATCCTCCAGATCCATGGGCTGCTCTTCGATGGACTCGCCACCTTCCGCATCTTCCGAAGATTTGTGCTCACGCTTGGCCACCGCACGGCGGTAGGCCAGACGACGGGCAGCCAGCTCCAGACCACGCAGGGCGGTGCGGTAGACCAGGCTCCAGATGATGATGAGGTAGAAGGATTCGATCAGGCGACCGGTCAGCTTCAGCGCGGTGTAGTAGTAACCGAGCACGGCCAGCACGATCAGCGCCACCGGTGCCAGCGCCAGGGCAATGGCGATCAGCGACTTCTGCATGCTCGCCTCGCCCTTGATGCGGGCGCGGGAGATGGGGAACACCAGATAGGCGGCCAGCCCCAGCAGGGTCAGGGTCATGGCCTGGCCGATCACGTCGTTGCCCAGGGTGGAGGGTTCAACCACCGCCTTGGTTGCGAGCATGATGAGCGGCAGCAGTGGTAACCAGATGTAGCGCATGCTGTTGCGCTTGGCCTGCAGCTCCGCTTTCGGGATCCGGAAGTGGGTTTCGGCGATGCCGCCCGGGCGCATCACCGCCAGATAGACGCTGAATACCAGATAGCCGAGGGCAAGGTTCAGGGTGATCTGGAACATCAGCTTGGGACTGAGCAGACCGCAGTAGGTGAGCAGCAGACCGCCAGCCAGAATGAACATGCTGCCCGGCAGGCGTTGCAGCACGGTATAGAGCAGGGCGCGCGGGGTGTGCCACTGGCTGTCCTGACGGAAACGGCCAAGGTCCTTGGTGATCTTCTTCTCGCGCTCAACCAGCGCCGGACGTTTCCAGACCAGCAGGCCGCCGATCAGCAGCAGCGGGAAGGCAAGCAGGGAGATCCCGAGCAGCTCTTCGCGCCAGCGTTTCCAGTCCGGTTTCAATACCCAGTCGGAGGCCTGTTTGTAGGCCTGGGCGGGCCAGCTGATAAACCACTTGCTGTCGATGGGCTTGTTGCTGCTTACCCAGAAGATATGTTGCTGCAGGGTAAATTCGATAGAGGCATAGACCCGCGCCAGCTGCTGCTGGGTCAGCTGCAGGCTGATGGCGTTGGTAAGCTGGCTGTCGAGTTGGCGGTTGAGCTGATCGAGCAGATTGATACGGGTATCGAGCAGCTTGGCAAGGCTCTCCTTGTCCTCCTCGCTCACCGGATCCTTGCTGCCGGCGATCAGATTGTCCAGATAGAGGTTCTTCTGGAACAGCTGGTCACGCTGCTGGCTCAGTTCAAACTGGGCCAGATGGAGATCGGCAATCTGCTCTTCCAGATTTTTGACGGCGATGGTGGGCGCCGCTTCCAACTGCTGGTAGAGCTGATAGAGAATGCGCGACAGCAGCAGATTGCCCTTGAGCATCTGCACCTGTTCATTGAGGTTGCGCTCGGTCTGGATGCCACGCTCCAGCCAGCTCTTGGCTTGCAGGTTTTTCTGGACCAGCGAGTTGAGGCTGGTGGTGGCACCGATCAGCTGCTGGCTGAGCTGGTGGTTGAGCTCCTGCTCTTTTTGCACCAGCGGGCTGTCTTCGGTCGCCACCAGTTCACCGGTCTGCTCGGCGGTTTTTTCGGTATCGCCGAGGCGCTTGGCGCTGCTCTGATCCTGCAACAGCTGCAGTTTCTGCTCTTCGCTGGCGAGACGGGCACTCTGGTAGTCGCGCTGCTTGATCGCCAGATCCTGCATGCTGGTTCGGTTATCCAGCTCCTTTTGCAGGTGGGCCAGTTGCAGGTCGAGCAGGGCCAGCTCGGCACCGAGCTTCATCTTCTCGGCGCTGGAGACGCTTTCACCTGCGTTGAGGCGGGTACGGATCTCCTGACTGCGCTGGTAGGCACGGCTCATGCTGGCCTGGGCCCGCTCCGGCAGGGTCTGCAAGCTGGTGAGCTGGCTGCCGATGGCGCCGAGGGCCTCCTGGGCCGCCTGCATGTTGGCCAGCACTTCCGGCTGACGGCTGTCGAGCTCTGCCAGACTCATGCTGGCGTATTCGCTCTTGATCTGCTCGGCACTCTTGCCCTTGGTCAGGGCATCGAGCTTGGCGCTGATCTCTCTGAGTTCGGTGGGCAGGTTGCGGATCCGCTGGGCCTGGGTCTTGGCCTTCGCCTCTTCCTTGTCGATGCTGTCGAGCAGGGCGAGGGTTTCGGTCAGCAACTTCTGATCTGCTTGCTGACTGACGGTCAGGGTCTCTGATTTACCCAGACCATCCAGCGCTCGCTGAACTGCGTTGCGAGAGGGGACATCTTGCGCCATGGCTTGCGGCACGCAGAGGCTGGCAAGGAGACAGAGCAGCGGCAACAGGGTGGCCGAGACTCTTTTAAAACGTATTGAGGGCATATAACTTCCGGGTTATTACGCGATATTCGGGAGATTTCCCGCATAGATTAAATTCGCGTGGATTCTAACACCGGGCTTGTCAGGTAAGCAGGGGGGAGAGACAAAAAAAACGGCGCCCGCAGGCGCCGTTTTCAACTCGTTCAGCTCTGATTAAAGAACGTGAACAGAAGCGGTGTTGGTGGTGCCGCTCGGTACCAGAGCACCGGAGACCATCACAACCACGTCACCTTTCAGACCCATGCCGATTTCCAGCGCGGCTTCTTTACCGATGCGATAGAAATCGTCGGTAGAGGCGATGCTGTCAACCACGTGAGCAACCACACCCTTGGTCAGAACCAGCTGGGCAGCAGTTTTCTTGTTGGTGGTGATAGCCAGGATCCAGGCTTTCGGGAAGTACTTGCGAATGGCCTTGGCAGACTTGCCGCCTTCGGTAGCGACCACGATCAGCGGGGCGTCCAGCTTCTCGGAGGTCTCTACGGCGCCTTTACATACGGCTTCGGTGATGCGCAGCTTGTTGCTGTCGTTGGCAGCAGACAGGTTGGACGGCATCACGGCATCGGTACGCTCGCAGATGGTGGCCATGATGGTTACGGCTTCCAGCGGGTACTTACCCTTGGCGGATTCACCGGACAGCATCACTGCGTCGGTACCGTCCAGGATGGCGTTGGCCACGTCACCAGCTTCGGCGCGGGTCGGACGCGGGTTCTTGATCATGGAGTCCAGCATCTGGGTGGCAGTGATAACCACTTTGCGGGCTTTGTTGCACTTGGCGATGATCATCTTCTGGGCGAAGATAACTTCTTCAACCGGGATCTCTACACCCATGTCGCCACGAGCAACCATGATGCCGTCGGAAACAGCCAGGATCTCGTCGAAGTTGTCCAGACCTTCCTGGTTTTCGATCTTGGAGATGATCTGGATGTTCTCGCCACCGTGGGCTTTCAGGTGCTCACGGATTTCCAGAACGTCTTCTTTCTTACGGATGAAAGAAGCAGCAACGAAATCAACGCCTTGCTCGCAACCGAAGATCAGGTCGCGCTTGTCTTTCTCGGCCAGGGCCGGCAGCTTGATGGAGACGCCCGGCAGGTTAACGCCTTTGTTCTCGCCCAGATCACCGTTGTTCAGCACTTTACAGATAACTTCGCGCTCGGTGATTTCGATAACGTCCAGACCGATCAGGCCGTCATCAACCAGGATACGGTTGCCGACGCGCAGATCGTTGGCGAAACCGGCATAGGTCACGGCCACTTTGTCTTTGTTGCCAACCACAGTCTGGTCGGTGGTGAAGGTGAAAGTCTGGCCAGCGACCAGCGCGACGTCGTTGCCGCCTTCCAGCTTCATGGTACGGATTTCCGGACCCTTGGTGTCCAGCAGGATAGCTGCGTGCTTGCCGGTCTCGGCCATCACAGCGCGCAGGTTGCTGATGCGGCTGCCGTGCTCGGCGTAGTCACCGTGGGAGAAGTTCAGGCGCATGACGTTCATGCCGGCGTCCAGCATTTTGGCCAGCATTTCTTTGGATTCGGTCTTCGGACCGATGGTGCAGACAATTTTGGTCTTTTTCATGTCAATCTTCATGGTTAAGGAATTTCCGCCGAGCAATATACACCAGTTTTTGGAATCTTTTTATGATCCAGAAACAACGTTTTGACCAGATAACGTTTTCTTTTCAGGGATAACGTTTTCCTGTGAGTCACATTTTAGAGCATACGGCCACAGGTTCGGGCTGAAGGGATACAAATGTTGCCATCTGTGGTTGTTTGGCCGGGTTGAGGTTCAGATGTTGTAAAATGACCACCCGTCCGCTGTCACCGTCTTGTCACCGGCTTGCGCAAAAATGTTAGTTCATTGGCGCACGGGTGAAGGAGGCCGGGATGAAAAACAGCCATGAAACCGGATGGGCTCTGCTCTTGCTGGGCGCCGCCCTGCTGCTGGTTCAGACACTGCCAGCCCGCTACTGGCCTGACAATGCCGGTCTGCTGGCGATCTTCTCCCATCCAGTGAAAGGGGAGGCGGCCGCCGAGGGATTGGCGTGGCGAGAGTGGCAGGATCACAGTGCCGCGACCCGGATGGCGCTTCGTGTAGCCCGACCGCTGCCGGATGCACCGCAGCCTTGATATCTATTGCCGATTTCCTGTCGTGAAGGCGTGAAATTATCAACCATTAGTTGATAGTGCTTATATATCTTGCTGGATTGTTCACCTTTAATGGCAGGGGGATAATCGATTCCAACAGCGATATCCCCTCCGGTATCGCCCCCTGATACTTTGTTGGAGTCCGCTTTATGTCCCTCGCCCCCGTCTGGTTTATCTCTCACGGCGCACCGGATCTGGTGCTGCGTGAGCAACCCGCCACCCGCTTTCTGCGAACCCTGCGTCTGGGTGAGCTCAAGGGGCTGGTGGTCATCTCCGCCCACTGGTTCAGCCGCGAGCTGCAGATCAACGTCGAGCCCAAACCGGCCTTGATGTACGACTTTTACGGCTTTCCCGAGCCCCTCTACCGGATGCGCTGGCCTGCCAGCAGCCCCGAGTGGCTGCAACAAGGGGTGAGCGACCAGCTGGCACTGGCCGGACTGACCGCCACCCCGGTGCGGCGCGAGCTGGATCACGGGGTCTGGTCGCCGCTCTCCCTGATCGACCCAAACAGCGAGATCCCGCTGGTGCAGCTCTCCATTCCCGCGAGCTTCACCCCGGCTCAGTTGTGGCAACTGGGAGAGGTATTGGGGGCGCTGCGCAGTCAGGGGATTGGCATCCTCGCCTCTGGCGCCATTACCCACAACCTGCGGGCGCTGGCACCGGAAGGCTCGCCAGTGCCAGAGTGGGCCAGCCAGTTTGTCGACTGGCTGGAGCAGAAGATGGCCGACGAGGATCGTCTGGCGCTGCTCGACTATCGTCGGCTGGCTCCCGGAGCAGTGGAGTCCCATCCCCACGACGATCATCTGCGCCCACTCTTTGTGGCGTTGGGGGCCGCTGATGGTGTGGCGCCCACCCGGCTGCACGAGAGCTGGGATGGCGGCAGCCTCTATATGGGCGCCTACCGCTTCGGCTGATAGCCTCTCAACAAGACCCCGCCAATTGGCGGGGTCTTGTTGTTTACGGCGTAGTGATTTAGCCGATGGTACTGGTGATTGAGCTGATGCTACTCAGGGGACCACTACCCGGCTCTCGCCGCCGCCGAGGGCTTCGACCCTGATCTGCACGCCAATCCGCTCCACCAGCGTCTGGACGTGGGAGATGACCCCGATCTGGCGACCGGCGGCTTGGAGGGAGTCGAGACTGGCGAGCGCCAGATCCAGACTGTCCGGATCGAGCGTGCCAAACCCCTCGTCGATAAAGAGCGACTCGACCTGGGTCTGCCGTGACGAGAGGCTGGAGAGGGCCAGCGCCAGCGCCAGCGACACCAGAAAACTCTCGCCACCGGAGAGGGAGTCCACCGAGCGCACCTCGTCCCCCATGTCGAGATCCACCACTTGTAGCGCCAGATCGGTGCCGGGTACCCGCTCCAGCCGGTAGCGCGGCGACAGCTCGGCGAGCTGGGCGTTGGCCTCCAACAGCAGACGCTCGAGGGTGAGGCTCTGGGCGAAGGTGCGGAACTTGGCGCCGTTGGCTTGCCCGATCAGATCGCACAGCTGCTGCCAGTGGTCGGCCACTGCCTGCTGGGCGGCCAGTTCCTGTTGCAGGCTGCCCGCCTTGAGGGCGGCGGCTTCGGCCTGTGCCAGTTTGCTCTTGCACTCGAACAGCTGCTCTTCAAGGGCGCGACAACGGGCATCGAGTGCCGCCAGTAGATCGCTCAGCTCTGCATCCGGCAGGGCGGCCAGCTCGGGGTGATGCTCACGATAGCGATCCCGCTTGCTCTCCTCCAGTGCCAGCGCCCGTTGCCGCTCGGCGAGGCGGGTACGCGCCTCACCAAGGACATCTTCCAATCCTTGCAGGGCCGTGCGGCGAGCCTTGAGCTCATCGGGAGTGATGGCAAGCAGGCGGCGCAGGTCGTACTCGGCAATGCCGAGGGTACTGGCGTGGGCAGCCCAGCGCCCCAGCACCTCCCGCTTGCGGCGACTGCTGGTCTGCTTTTCCTGCTCCACATGGGTGAGGCGGGTCTTGAGTTCGGTCTGCCGCTCCCGCAGAGCGCGGGCGCCGCTTTGCATCAGCTCCAGTTCGCTGGCGAGTTGTTGCAGCCGCTGTTGCCAGCGGCTCTCGACCAGCGGGATCTCCTCGCCATTCAGACAGGCGGCGCGGCTGGTGAGCAGCCCCTGACGCTGCTGTTCGTGCTCCTTGTAGTCCCGCTCGAGTTTGTGCAGCAGCTCGCGCTGGGTCTGCAGGCGCGCCTCCTGCGCACTTAGTGCGGGGGTGAGGCTGGCGATCTCGCTGGCCAGCCGCTCCCACTCGCTCTGGCCGTGCAGCCAGGCCTCGCAGGCTCGCTGCCACTCGTGCCACTGCTGGCTGCCGAGCCACTGGCGCCACGGTTGGCCGCCCATCTGCTCGTCGAGGCGGTGGGCGCTTTGCTCAAGGCGCTGGCGCAGGGTCGCCTCCTGCTCGCCAATCCCCTTCACTTCCCCTTCCTGCGCGATGCGCTGGCGATCGGCCTCCTGCCACTGCTGGTCAAACTGCTGGTGCTGGGCAGCCAGTTGGCTCAGTTGCTGACGCACCCCTTGCAGCTGTTGTTGACCAAGCTGGGCCTGACGCAGCTGCTGCTGGCTCTGGGCCAACCCCTGCTCCAGCGCCTGGCCACGGCCAAGCAGGGTGCTCATCAGCTCGTTCCACTCAATGGGGCTTTGGCGCAGCGGTAGCGGATGGCCGAGCAGGGTATCGCCCCCCAGCTGTTGCCAGCGCTGGGTCAGCTGCTCGGCGCGGTTTTCCAGCTCTGGCAGGTGCTGCTGGCGTACCGCCAGCTGGCGGGCCAGCTCCTGACGCTCGCTCTCGCACTGGATGTATTGATGATTGAGGCGATCCCATTCGAGTTCGAGGCTTCTGACCCGCTCCGCCAGCTGACCCAGGATCCCCGCCACCTGTGGCTGGCTCTGGCTGTAGGGGTGCTCCCCGGAACCGCACAGCGGGCAAGGTTCGCCATCGCTCAGGATATGGCGATACTGCTCGAAGCTGGCGATGGCGCGGGACTGCTCCAGCGCGTGGCGCGCCTCATCCCGCTGCAGGGCGAGCCGCTCGCGGGCGGGGGCCAGCTCTTCGCTTAGGGTGGCGAGCTTGCCGAGCGCCTGCTCCAGCTGGGCAATCTCCTGCTGCAGGCGGCCATGCTGTTCGCCGTGGTTGCGGCCATAGTCGGCCAGCTCCAGCAACTGGCGCAGCTGACCCAGCTGTTCGGTTTGCTGCTGCCACTGCTCCTGCGCCTTGGCGAGGCGGCTCTCCCACTGCTGCTCCTGCAGCTCGTTCTGTTGCTGTTGCAGCCGAGCTTGTTCATGTTGCCAGTAGTCGCGCTCCTGCTGGCCTTGCTCCAGCTGGCGCTGCAACTGTTGCAGGGCGCGCAGCTTGTGATCGCGCAGGGTGAGCAGTTGCTGCAGCTTGTCGGCATCCTCGGCCCAATCCTGCATGGCGGTGAGCAGGGGCTGCCACTGGCGGGCAACCGGTGCCAGCTCCTTGTGCTCTTCGAGCCAGAGCCCCCACTGCTGGTGCTGCTGCTTGAGCAGTTCCACCTGTCGGCTCTGCTCGCGCCAACCCTGCTCGAGGGTGAGCTGCACTTCTCGTTCCTGCGCCCCCTCCTGCTGGATCTTCTGCAACTGCTGCACTTTCTCCCGGATGCGGGTATCGAGCTCCTGCGCCCGCTTGAGTTCGGGTTGCAGGGCGCCCCATTCCCGCTCGGCGGCGATCTTCTCCGCCAACAACTGCTGTTCGGTCAGCGCGCTCTGCTGGGTCTGCTCTTCGAGTTTGGCCAGCTCCGGCCCAAGCTCGGCGATCACCTTCTCCTGCTGCTGCACTTCCAGAGTGAGGCGGGCCAGCTCGTCGTGATCGGCGCGGGCCACCTGGGCCTGCTCGGCGCGGGTAAACTCCTCGCGCTCGGGGGCGGCGGCGCCGTGGGCTTGCAGGGCTGCATCGAGCGCCGCCTGTCCCTCGGCGCAGCCCTGCAGCTGGGCGGCAATGCGGCTGTTGAGGTCGCGCAAGTCCTGCATCAGCTGCTGTTGCTGCTGCTCGTGCTTGAGGGTGGTGGAGAGGCTTATCTGCTGGCTTACCCACTGTTCGCGGGTCGCTTCATCCATCAGTGCCACGTCGCCGAGGCGCTGGGCGATGGTGGCCAGCTTCTGCTGCTCTTCCCGCGCCCGTTCATAGGTCTGGATGGAGATGGCGGAGTAGAGCTCGGTGCCGGTCATCCGTTCGAGCAGGGCGGAGCGCTCGTTGGCATCCGATTTGAGAAAGGCGGCAAATTCCCCCTGCGGCAGGATCACCGCGCGGCGGAACTGCTCCCAGGAGAGACCCACCAGCTCGTCGATGCGATCCTGCAGCTCCCGCTTGCTGCCGGAGAAGACCTGCCCGGACTCCACATCGGTCAGGGTTCGCTCTTGCGCCTGAAAACGCCCCTCCGAGCGGTTTCGCGCCCGGCGCACCGCCCAGCGGGCCAGCCAGATGCGACCATCGCAGCCACGAAACTGCACCTCGGCAAAACCGCTGGCGTGGCCGCGACTGAGGATGCCTCGTACGTCGTTGGCCTTGAGCTTCTCTTCATCATCCATGCGACCCACTTCGGCCACGTTCTTGCGATTGGCGATAAAGCGCGGCATCTCGTCGTAGAGGGCCAGGCAAATGGCGTCGAGCAATGTGCTCTTGCCCGCGCCGGTATTGCCGGTGATGGCAAACAGACCGGCGGCGCCGAGCGCCCCCTTGGTAAAGTCGATGGTGAAGGGGCCGGTCAGACTGGCCAGATTCTCACCTGACAGAGACAAGATTTTCATTGGTTTGACTCCTTCACCAGCTCCAGGATCTCTTCAAACGAGGCAACTAGCCCAGCCTCGGGCTCCCCCTCAAACTGGCGCTGATAGCAGAGGCGAAACACCTCGGTGGGGGAGAGTTCATCGAGCCTGCGCCGCTCGCGACCATCGGCCAGCCCTTCGCCCGAGCCCTGATACTGGGTGCTGATGCGGGCCAGACGCACCGATTTGTCTGCGATGGCGGCGAGAATCCGCTCGCGGATGCGGGCCTCGGGCTTGGGCAGCAGCAGCCGCACTTCGAGGAAGGGTTGTGCCTCTTGTGGACAAGCAGGCAGCTCGAGCGAAGCGATGGCGTTCAACGCGTCGTCGAGGGTGCTCTGGGGCAGGCGGATCATCTCCACCGCGCGGGGCACCCGGATCCGCTCCAACCCGGCCAGTTTCCCCCCCGCAAAGGTCACTTCCAGCACCTGATGGTTGTAGTTGGCCTCGGCCAGCGACAGGGGCAGCGGCGAGCCGCTGTAGTGCACCCCCTCGGTCGGGCTCTGGGCCAGATGGAGGTGACCGAGCGCCGTGTAGTCGGCTGCGGCGAAAAGATCGGCGGGCAGGGCATGCTGGTTGCCGCCAAGCACCCGCCGCTCCGACAGCTCCGAGAGCTGGCCCGCCGCCAGATAGGCGTGGCCCATGGCGATGAGCGGCAGCGCCTCCCCGCAGCGAGCGCGCCCTTCGGCCAGCACCTCGGCATAGACCTGCCTAACCCCTTCAATCAGCCTGTCTTGTCCTTCTGCCAGCTGTTCCACCCGCAGATCGCTGCTGCGCAGGAACGGCACGGCGGCGCACCAGGCGGCAATGTTACCCTCCTTGTCTTGTAGTGGCACCAGCAGGCGGTCGGTTTCGAGCTTACCCTCACTGTCGCGGCTGATGCTGCCGACCAGATGCAGGTCAAAGGCGCGCAGCAACTCGTGGGGGGCATCGAGCTTGGAGGGGGAGTCGTGGTTGCCGCCGATCAGCACCATATTGAGGTGGGGCATCTCGGCGCGCAGCCGCGCCAGAAAGCGGTAGAGCTGTTGCCAGGCGCTGGCGGGCGGATTGGCAGTATCAAACAGATCGCCCGCCACCAGCAGGGCGTCGATCTCGCGCGCCTTGAGGGTGTCGCTCAGCCAGTTGAGAAAGGCATCGTGTTCAAAACGGCGGTCATGGCCATGAAGTTGATGGCCAAGGTGCCAGTCGGCGGTATGGAGGATTTTCATTGGAAAGCAGCCCGGTTGCAGGGACGGTGCCTGTGGCACCCGATGGTGACAAGATGAGGATGCCCCGTGCTTTTTTCAAGTAAAACAGGGGGCTGGCATCGATTCAGGCAGGTTCGCAGCACATCCGGTATTGGGGGTGGCCGGTAAGGGGATCGGACTCCTCGGCCTCGATGACGAAGCCGTGGCGGCGATAGAAACGCACCGCCTGATCATTCTCGACAAAGACCCGGGCGTGGAGCGACGCCCCCTGACGCTTCGCCTCCTGCAGCAGGGCGTGGCCGACGCCGCGGCCCTGACGGTCGGGGCGCACAAAGAGGGCGGCGAGATAGTTGTCCGCCAGTGCCATGAAACCGAGCAGATCGCCGCGCTCCTCGAACACCCAGATGGCGGCGCGATCGAGATAGCGGGTACGTAGATCCTCCTGGGCCTGCCACCAGCAGGAGGCATCGACGAAATCGTGGGCCTGCAGGGAGGCCAGCAACCAGATTTCGACGATCTCTTCCATGTCTTCCGGGCGACTGGGCCGCAACATACCTTCATCCTTATTAACAATTTACTTTCGCAGTCTAGGAGAACTTGATGAACAAACAGGTGACATAAATGAGACCCTGTGAGGTCGATCGCCCTTTATTTAGCGAGAATGATTGGCTGATCACAAAGCGCCTCTCTAGTACAATGCCCGCCGGACAATCTAGAGACCGAGGACGCCATGTGGTTTAAAAACCTGCAGATTTATCGCTTTACCCGCCCCTTTGACCTGACCGTGGATCAGCTGGAAACCCAGCTGGAAGCCTGTGCCTTCACCCCTTGCGGCAGTCAGGACATCTCCCGTTTCGGGTGGGTCAAGCCCCTTGGCAAATTCGGCTCAACCCTGACTCACAGCGCCTCCGGCCATATCCTCATCTGCGCCCGCAAAGAGGAGAAGATGCTGCCAGGTACCGTGGTCAAGGAGATGCTGGCCGAGAAGGTAGAGGCGATCGAGTTCGAACAGGGACGCGCCCTCAAGAAGAAAGAGAAGGAAGCGCTGAAAGAGGAGATCCTCCACACCCTGCTGCCCCGTGCCTTCAGTCGTACCAGCCAGACCTTCGCCTGGATCAATCCGGCCGACAATTTGATGGTGGTGGATGCAGGTTCTGCCAAGAAGGCGGACGATCTGCTGGCGCTGCTGCGCAAATCCATCGGCTCCCTGCCGGTGGTGCCGGTGGCTCTCAAGAACCCGCCCGAGATCACCATGACCGAGTGGTTGAACGAGGGCAACCTGCCGGCCTCTTTCACGCTGGAAGATGAAGCCGAGCTGCGCAGTGCCATGGAGCACGGCGGTATTATCCGCTGCAAGCAGCAGGATCTGATGACGGATGAAATCAAGAACCACCTGGCCAACGACAAGCTGGTGACCAAGCTGGCCCTCAACTGGGGCGAGACCGTCAGCTTCGTGCTGGGGGATGATCTCTCCATCAAGCGTCTGAAATTCAGCGAAGAGCTGCGCGAGCAGAACGACGACGTCACCAGCGAAGATCCTGCCGCCCGTCTGGATGCCGACTTCGCGCTGGTCACCGCCGAGCTGTCCCAGTTTATCCCGGCGCTGTTTGCCGCCCTGGGTGGCGAAGAGCAGTCCATCTAACCGGACTTGCGCCTGTTTGGCCTCTGCCATCCCATCGTAAAAGCCGCCTTCGGGCGGTTTTTTTATATCTGTTACGGATAGCCATTATTGATAGATGAGTAAGATATTGATCTTGTTCAATAACTTGAGCTATCAGCGCCAATCGTGACATAGTCCCTCTTCATGGTCATAAAACAGACAAGGAGAGTGTCATGTTGCGCAAACCTCTGGGGCTGGCTGTCGCCCTTGCCCTGCTGGCCGGTTGTGCCAGTGACAACGGCTTTCACTACACCCCGCCAGCCCAGACCCTGATCGCACCCGAAGCCGCCAGTGGCTGGACCGACAAACAGGGCTGGCAGGGCCATGACTTCATGGTGGCGGCCGCCAACCCGCTGGCGGTGGATGCGGGCTACCAGATCATCAAGGCCGGTGGCAGTGCCGTCGATGCCGCCATTGCGGTGCAGCTGGTGCTGACGCTGGTAGAGCCGCAATCTTCCGGGATCGGTGGCGGGACGCTGCTGCTGGTGTGGGATGGCCACAAGGTGAGTGCGGTGGATGGCCGCGAGACGGCGCCGGCTGCCGCCACCGACCAGCTGTTTATGCAAGATGGCAAGCCGCTGGCGTTTTATGACGGGGTGGTCGGGGGCCGCTCGGTCGGCGTTCCCGGCACCCTGCGCGCTCTGGCACTGGCCCATCAACGTTATGGCAAGCTGCCCTGGGCTACGCTGTTCGAGCCCGCCATCACGCTGGCAGAACAAGGATTTGTGATAAGTCCACGGCTGGCCACATTGCTGGCCAAGGATCCCTATCTGGCACGGGATCCGCAGGCGCGTGCCTACTTCTATCAGGCGGATGGCAGCCCCAAAACGGCGGGCACCCGGCTGACCAACCCAGCGTTGGCCAAGGTGTTGCGCACTCTGGCCACAGAGGGGGCGGATGCCTTCTATCGGGGGCCGCTGGCGGATGCCATGGTAGCCAAGGTACGCCAACATCCCACCAACCCCGGGGTACTGGCGGCCACCGATCTGGCCAGCTATCAGGCCAAAGTGCGGGATGGCCTCTGCTTTGACTATCGCCAAAGCAAGATCTGCGGCTTTCCCACTCCCTCGTCCGGCACCCTGGCGCTCGGCCAGATCTTCGGCATGCTGGAGAGCCGCGATATGGCGGCCCTCAAGCCGATCACCACGAAGGAGGGGGGACTGGCTGCTTCCAGCGAGGCTATCCACCTCTACAGCGAAGCGGCGCGTCTGGCCTTCGCCGATCGCAACCAGTACGTCGCCGACAGCGATTTTGTCAGCGTGCCGGTGCAGGGGCTGCTGGACAAGGGCTATCTGGCCGAACGCGGCAAGCTTGTCGGTCAGCTCTCCATGGGGATTGCCAAGCCCGGTACGCCGCCACTGGCGCTGGCGCGGGGCAAGGATGCGACCCCGGAACTCCCCTCGACCAGCCATGTCTCGATCGTCGACAAGGCGGGGATGGCCATCTCCATGACCAGCTCCATCGAGGATGGTTTCGGATCGCGTCAGATGGTCAACGGCTACCTGCTCAACAACCAGCTCACCGATTTCTCCTTCACCTCGGTGGATGCTGCCGGTCTGCCGGTGGCAAACCGGGTGGAGCCGGGCAAGCGGCCCCGCTCCTCCATGTCACCCCTGCTGGTGTTTGACAAGCCAAGTGGCGAGCTGACCATGACGCTGGGCTCGCCGGGGGGCTCCGCCATCATCAACTACGTGGGCAAGACCCTGCTCGGCACCCAGGATTGGGGCCTGAACCTGCAACAGGCCATCAACCTGCCCAACTTTGGCAGCCGCAACGGCCCCACCGAGCTGGAAGCGGGGCGCACCCCCATGTCGGTGGTCGAGGGATTGAAGGCGAGGGGACACGAGGTGGTATTGAACGAGCAGACCTCCGGCCTGCAGGGGGTTGAGCGCAACGCTGGCGGCTGGTTTGGCGCAGCGGATCCGCGCCGGGAAGGGATCGCCAAGGGGGAGTAAGGTTCCCATAACAACAAGGCCAGCATAATGCTGGCCTTGTTGTTGATGGAGCGTGACGGAGCGCTTACTGGATACCCAACAGCTCCACGTCGAAGATCAGGACTGATCCCGGCGGGATTTTGCCAGCGGCGCGGTCGCCGTAGGCGAGGTTGGCAGGGATGTAGAAACGGGTCTTCTCACCTTCCACCATCAGCTGCACCCCTTCGGTCCAGCCTGCGATCACCTGATTGAGGCCAAACTCGATGGGCTCGCCACGGGCGACCGAGCTATCAAAGACGGTGCCGTCCAGCAGCTTGCCCTCGTAGTGCACCTTCACCTTGCTGGTGGCTGTGGGGTGAACGGTGCCGGTGCCCGGGGTCAGCACTTCGTACTGCAGGCCGGAGGCGGTGGTGGTCACCAGCGGCTTCTCCTTGTTGCTGGCGAGGAACTCGGCGCCAATCCGCACGTTGTCGGCCGCCAGCTTCTTGTTGTTGCTGCTGGAGTAGAAGTAGTAGGCCACACCGGCGATGAGCAGTGCGATCAGTATGAATTTCATCGGTTTTTCCTGTTCCATGAAATGTAAAAAGTGCAATGAGGACGCCATCTTATCGCGCACCGCCCCTGATGGCGAGCCACAGGGCGGGAGGATGTGAGCGGGCAGGCAAAGCTCGGAGACGCAGACGCAAAAAGGGGCGAGTCGGTGACTCGCCCCTCGTCATGGCGGCGGCGCTTACTTGGCGGCCACCATCATCAGGGCGGGCAGGGCGAAGAAGAGACCCGCCACATAACCCAGAGCCAGCAGCTTATTCTCGCTGCCTACCCGGGCCAGCCCCTCGGCGGCGCGAACCGGCAGGTCGCGCAGGAAGGGGATGCCATAGATGATGACCACGGCAAAGAGGTTGAACAGCACGTGGACCAGCGCGATGGTCAGGGCCAGCTGGGCACCGGCTCCGCTGATGGCGGTGGCAGCCAGCAAGGCGGTGATGGTGGTGCCGATATTGGCCCCCAGGGTGAAGGGGTAGAGCTGACGGGTGCTGAACACGCCGCCGCCGGCCAGCGGGATCATCAGGCTGGTGGTGGTGGAGGAGGATTGCACCATGATGGTCACCAGCGCACCGGAGGTGATGCCGGTCAGCGGGCCACGGCCCAGCGCCTTGTGCAGCACCTCTTTGGCACGGCCAACCAGTACCTGTTGCAGTACTTTGCCGAGATAAGTGACGCAGGCGAGGATCAGCAGGATGCCGATGACGATAGTGGCGATGGCGGCACCCTTGCCCGGCAGGAAGGCAACGGCGCTGTCAATCAGCTGCTGGGCCGGTGCGGTCAGCGGCTTCATGAAGTCCATGCCCTTCATCGACATGTTGGCGGAGCCTACCAGCAGGTTGGCCAGCCACTCGGCGCTGTGTTGCAGCAGACCGAACATCAGCTCCAGCGGCAGGAAGATGAACACCGCCAGCAGGTTGAAAAAGTCGTGCACAGTGGCGGCGGCGAAGGCGCGGCGGAACTCGGCGCGATCCCGTACATGGCCCATGGAGACGATGGTGTTGGTGATGGTGGTGCCGAGGTTGGCACCCATGACCATGGGGATGGCCATGCCGATGGGCAGGCCGCCAGCCACCAGACCAACGATCACCGAGGTGACGGTGCTGGAGGATTGCACCAGCGCGGTAGCGAGAATACCCAGCAGCAGGGCGACAAAGGGGTTGTTGGCAAAGGCGAAGATCTGGGCTGCGCCCTCGGCGCCGCCGGAGAAATCTTTGAAGCCGTGGGAGATGGCGCCCACGGCAACCAGGATCAGGTAGACCAGTACGATGACACTCATCCAGTTGAACAGGGCGCGGGTCGCGGGCGGCTGTGACAAGGAGTGATGGTGTTGCATAAAGCCTCTTGAGACGGTCGTTCCGTCTTGGGTTGTTGATGACCCGCGCATTTAATCAGTGGTTAATGACAGAAATATGACAAGGTGACACTTTTATGATGGTTTTATGACTTGCTTTGGTGGTTTGCTCGCTAATAGATGATGGGGATGGCGAGAAATATGGCTGGTGACGCCATCCGCCCTGTCTGTTCCTTGCCGACCAAGCAAGTGCGGGAGAGTGGCAATAGTCGAGCCCCATATTCAGCCCGTCAAATAGCAAAAGGGGAGCCATGGCTCCCCTTCTGTCTATCCGTTATCCGCAAAGGATCAGGCGTCAGCCGCTTCCTCGTACTGACGGAACGGGATACGGAACACCGCCAGACGCAGGAACAGATAGGTTGCGCCGAGGCCCGCCCAGATCAGGCCCAGCTCCAGCGAGCTCTGCTCCAGGTTGATCCACAGAGCACCGATGGTGGCGGCGCCGAGCAGCGGCATCAACAGGTAGATGACGTGATCCTTGAGGGTCTTGTTGCGCTTCTCGCGCACCCAGAACTGACCGATCACCGACAGGTTGACGAAGCTGAACGCCACCAGTGCGCCGAAGTTGACCAGCGCCAGTGCGGTATCCAGATCAAACGACACGGCGGAGAGGGCCAGACCACCCACCATCAGCACGTTGATGGCCGGGGTGCGGTATTTCGGGTGGATGTAGCCAAACACCCGCTCCGGGATCATGCGATCACGACCCATCACGTAGAGGATGCGCGACACACCGGCGTGAGCCGCCATGCCGGAGGCCAGTACCGCGACCGTGGTGCAGACCAGAACCACGGACTGGAAGAAGGTGCCGCCAACGTAGAGGGCGATCTCCGGCAATACCGCATCCGGATGCTGGAAGCGGGCGAGGCTCGGGAAGTAGAGCTGCAGGCAGTAAGAGACCACCACGAAGATGATGCCGCCGATAAGGGCAGTCAGCACGATCGCCTTGGGGATCACCTTGCCGGCGTTCGGGGTCTCTTCGGAGAGGGAGCTCAGACCGTCAAAGCCCAGGAACGAGAAGCAGAGGATGGTCGCACCGGTAAACAGCGGTACCAGCTGTGCTGACTCGAAGTGGAACGGACGGCTGCTCATCAGGGTGCCAGCCCCTTCACCGTGGTAGATGCCCCACGCCATCAGGCCGATAAAGAGGGTGATGATGGCCAGCTGGATCACCACGATCAGACCGTTGAAGTTGGCCACCAGATTGATGCCGCGCAGGTTCAGGAAGGTCATCACGGTCACCAGACCGAAGATGAACACCCAGGGCTCGACGCCCGGGAACATGGCGGTCAGGTAGATCTTGGCCAGCAGAATGTTGATCATCGGCATGAACATGTAGTCGAGCAGGGATGACCAGCCGACCATGAAACCGACGTAGGGGTTGAACACCTTCTGGGCATAGGTATAGGCAGAGCCCGCAGAGGGGAACTTGCGTACCAGATGTCCGTAGCTGAGAGCGGTGAGCAGGATGCCACCCAGAGCCAGCAGATAGGCGGTGGCGACCCGGCCGTCGGTGATGTCACCGACGATGGCGAAGGTGTCGAAGACAGCCATGGGGGTCAGATAGGCCAGACCCATCACAATCACTTGTGTCAGGGTAAGGGTCTTGAGCAGCTTGGCGTTTTGCGATGCCATTACGCTTTCTCCTCAATCAGTGCCGCAGCACGTGCTTGCAACGAGCGCAGGGATACGATGGATTCGCAAGCCTGTACATCAAGGGCGCCGGGGAGGCGCATACCGGGCTGTACCGGCAGGAAAGCATTAAAACGCCCCATTGTTATCCTCTCAACGTCGGGAGATTGTTTGGCAATCTCGAATATCACTTCCGGAAACGTTCCGGCCTCTTGTGGTGGGTTTGTACTGCACTTCAAAAATACAAAAACCGATGTCGCAGTGAACATCGGTCCTTTATTGGCGGCGTATTGTGCATTCGGTCAGCCCCCTTGACAAGCAAAAAAGGGCGGATTAACGCATTTTTTTGCATACGTACGGGGCAGGTAAGTGATCACTCGCCCCCTGCAGCCGTCCCCGAGCCGCTCCCCCTTTTTCGGGGGGGAAGAGAACCCTGTCATGGCGTATGAAAAATCGGCAAATCGGGGCTGCAGGGTGCATAGCGCCTCAACATTGATCCTGATCATATTTGCCGGCGTCCCCCCGGGCTCGAGTCCTGCGAGCTTATCGGCTGGCGGGGGATGGGAGGGGGTGAAGTGGATAAAGAGTGGTTGCATATCCATTCACATTAATGACTGAGGATAGAAGGCAACGCGGCTCGGGCCATGGCCCGGGAAGCAGCCCGGCTGGGTAGTTATTTGAAATCAGTCACACTTCCTGCAGAAACCGCATTTCTGGCAACCCGTGCTGCTGGCAACCAGAACACCGCAAAAACAACAAGGAGCCCGCAGGCTCCTTGTTTTGTATGACGGTATGGTTGAGCCGCGGTTACTGGGCGATCTCCACCTTGTCTGCGGTATGCAGCGGGATACGGAATACGGTCAGGCGCAGGAACAGGTAGATGGCCCCCAGCGCCGCCCAGATCAGCCCCAGCTCGAAGGAGGAGGGCTCGAGGTTGAGCCACAGTACCCCGATGCAGGCGGCGCCACAGAGCGGCAGCAGCAGGTACATCAGGTGGTCCTTGAGACACTTGTTGCGGCCCAGCTTCACATAGAAGTGGGCAATCACCGCCAGATTGACGAAGGTGAAGGCCACCAGGGCGCCAAAGTTGATCAGCGCCAGCGCCATCTCCAGATCCAGCGACACCGCAGAGAGGGCCAGCAGGCCGACCAGCAGCACGTTGAACGCCGGAGTCTGCCACTTCGGATGGATGTAGCCGAAGAAGCGGGCGGGCAGGGCGCGATCACGACCCATCACGTAGAGCAGTCGCGATACACCGGCGTGGGAGGCGAGCCCGGAGGCCAGCACCGCCACAGTAGTGCAGACCAGCACCACCGCCTGGAACAGCTTGCCGCCGACATAGAGGGCGATCTCCGGCAGTACCGCATCCGGATGCTGGAAGCGGGAGATGTCCGGGAAGTAGAGCTGCAGGAAGTAGGAGGTGGTGACGAATAGCACACCGCCAATCAGCGCCGTCAGCACGATGGCGCGGGGGATCACCCGATCCGCGTCCGGGGTCTCTTCCGACAGGGTACTGATGGCATCAAAACCGAGGAACGACAGACAGAGGATGGAGGCCCCCATCAACAGCGGCGATACCTGGATCTGCTCGGAGAAGAAGGGACGGCTGCTGGCCACGGTACCCAGCCCTTCACCGTTGTGAACGCCCCAGGCGATCAGGCCGATGAAGATGGCGATGATGCTGAACTGCATCACCACGATCAGGCTGTTGAAGTTGGCCACCAGCTTGATGCCGCGCAGGTTGAGGGCGGTCATCACCGCCGCCAGACCGAAGATATAGGTCCAGGGCTCCACGTTCGGGAAGAGGGCTTCCAGATAGATCTTGGCCAGCAGCATATTGATCATCGGCATGAACATGTAGTCGAGCAGGGAGGTCCAGCCCACCATAAAGCCGACATAGGGGTGAAACACCTTCTGGGCATAGGTATAGGCAGAGCCAGCCGACGGGAACTTGCGCACCAGATGGCCGTAGCTCAAGGCAGTGAACAGCATGCCGATGAGGGCAAACAGGTAGGCAGTCGGCACATGGCCTTCGGTGATTTCGGTAACGATGCCGAAGGTGTCGAACACTGCCATGGGGGTGAGGTACGCCAGTCCCATAACCACGACCTGCCACAGTTTGAGGGTCTTTTTCAGACCAACCTGCTGGGCCGCCATTATGCATGTTCCTCATGCAGTGCCAGAGTGGCACGGTCCATCAACGAAACCGGGAGAGAGGCCCGGGAATCAAGGGCGCCAGGGCGGCGCACACCGGCCATGGCCGGTTGGAAAGCATTGAGATGCCCCATGTTGTTCCTCACTAGACTTGGTGTCGGGAGACTGCTGCCAATCTCGCTATCTTTTCCGGGGGTGATCCGGCCTCGTTTATGGGTGTGTTCACTGTCTAAAAAAGAACCGATGCCATTGTTTTACATCGGTTCTTTCAGTGGCGGCGCATTGTGCATTTGCAGGGCCCCCTTGACAAGAAAAAAAGGGGGCAAAATTGCATTTATTTGCACAGGTGAGTGGTCACTTTCCTGCTGGTCAGGCCAGCACGGCCTCCAGTGATTTTTCAAGGAGTTGCAGCCCCTCGTCAATCACTGCCGCAGGGGCTGTCAGGGGGGCGAGAAAACGGATGACATTTGCGCGCACCCCGCATGAGAGCAGGACCAGTCCCCGTTTGCCTGCCTCGGCCACCAATCGCTTGGTAAGGTCGGGATCGGGCTGACTGGCATCACGCCGTTTCACCAGCTCCATGGCCACCATGGCACCGGGGCCGCGAATTTGACCTATGCAATCAAAACGCTCGGCTATGCGTTCCAGCCCCGCCTTGATCTGCACCCCCTGATCCAGCGCTTTCTGGTTGAGTTTCTCCTCGTCGATCACCTGCAAGACCGCCAGCGCGGCGGCGCAGGCGATGGGGGAACCGGCATAGGTGCCACCCAGGCCCCCCGGCTTGGCCGAGTTCATGATCTCCGCTTTGCCCACCACGGCTGATAGGGGGAAGCCACCCGCCAGACTCTTGGCCAGGGTCATGATGTCCGGCTCGATGCCGGCATATTCGGTGGCGAAGGTCTTGCCGGTGCGGCAAAAACCGCTCTGGATCTCGTCACAAATCAGCAGAATGCCGTGCTGATCGCAGACGCTGCGCAGCTTCTGCATAAAGCTCGGGGAGGCGGGATAGAAGCCCCCTTCGCCCTGTACCGGCTCGATGATGATGGCGGCAACGCGGGAGGGTTCTATGTCGGCGCTGAAGCAGAGCTCGAGGGCGTGCAGGGCATCCTCTTCACTCACCCCGAGATAATCGGCGGGGAAGGGGATGTGGTAGACCTCCCCAGGGAAGGGGCCAAAGCCGGTCTTGTAGGGGACCACTTTGCCGGTGAGCGCCATCCCCATCATGGTGCGGCCGTGAAAGCCCCCTTTGAAGGCGATGGTGCCGCTGCGACCGGTGTGGGCACGGGCAATCTTGATGGCGTTCTCGACCGCCTCGGCGCCGGTGGAGAGAAACAGGGTGCGCTTCGGGGTCGGGCCGGGTACCAGGGCATTGAGCTTCTCGGCAAGCTCGATATAGCCGGGGTAGGGGGTGACCTGAAAGCAGGTGTGGCTGAACTTTTCCAGCTGCTCGCGCACCGCCGCTACCACTTTGGGGTGGTTGTGGCCGGTATTGAGCACGGCGATGCCGGAGGCAAAGTCGATGTAGCGGTTGCCCTCCACATCCCACAGCTCGGCGTTTTGCGCCCGGTCGATAAAGACCGGCAGCAGGGTGCCGACGCCGTTGACCACTGCTGCTTCGCGGCGCGCTTGCCACGCCTTGTTTGATTCTGACTGACTCATCTTTCCTCCCTGAGGGGCCATGGCCCCGATATTCCCTGAAAATGTGGCAGGCGTTTTGGCGCCCATCACCGCCGATCACCCCATCGGGCCAGATCGGCGGCGCCTTGTCTCTCTGTTGCAGCCCTAGCGAATGGCGCCAAAGCAGAGGTATTTGGTCTCGAGATACTCCTCCAGCCCCTCGGCGGCCCCTTCCCGGCCCAGACCCGACTCCTTGATGCCGCCAAAGGGGGCCAGCTCGGTGGAGATGATCCCCTCGTTGATGCCGACCATGCCGTACTCCAGCTGCTCGGCGACGCGCCACACCCGGGCGATGTCGCGGCCATAGAAGTAGGCGGCCAGGCCATAAGGGGTGTCGTTGGCAATGGCGATGGCCTCGGCTTCCGTCTCGAAGCGCACCAGCGGGGCGACCGGGCCGAAGATCTCCTCCTGCAGGATGGGGTTGTCCCTGGCGACCTTGCCCAGAATGGTGGGGCGGTAGAAGAGGGGGCCGGCGGGGTGGGGCTCGCCACCCAGCAGCACTTCGGCACCGGCGGCAACAGATTGTTGCACCAGCTCGGCGACCTTGCTGGCGGCGGCCGGATTGATGAGCGGGCCGATCTGGGTGCCTTCACTCATGCCATCTCCCACCTTGAAGGCGGCGACGGCGGCAGTCAGCTTCTCGGCGAAGGCGTCATAGACGCTGGCCTGCACCAGAATGCGGTTGGCGCAGACGCAGGTCTGCCCGGCGTTGCGGTATTTGGAGGCGAGCGCCCCGGCCACGGCGGCGTCGAGGTCGGCGTCGTCAAAGACGATAAAGGGGGCGTTACCGCCCAGCTCCAGCGACAGCTTCTTCATGGTGTCGGCGCACTGGCGCATCAGCAGTTTGCCGATGCGGGTGGAGCCGGTGAAGGAGAGCTTGCGAACCACCGGATTGCTGCACAGCTCGTTGCCCACCGCGCTCGCCTGATGGCTGGTGACGATATTGATGACCCCGGCGGGGATGCCCGCCTGCTCGGCCAACACCGCCAGCGCCAGCGCGCAGAGCGGCGTTTCTGCGGCGGGCTTGATGACGATAGTGCAACCGGCGGCCAGCGCAGGGCCCGCCTTGCGGGTGATCATGGCAATGGGGAAGTTCCACGGAGTGATGGCGGCGACCACGCCCACCGGCTGCTTGATGGTTGCCAACCGGCGATCGCCGCTAAAGCCCGGGATGGTGCGGCCATAGGCGCGCTTGCCCTCCTCGGCGAACCACTGGATAAAGCTGGCGCCATAGGCCACCTCTCCCTTTGCTTCCGCCAGTGGCTTGCCCTGCTCGCAGGTCATGATGCGGGCCAGTTCGTCGCTGTGGGCTGTGATGGCGGCAAACCAGGCGTAGAGCTTGTTGCTGCGCTCCTTGGCGGTCAGCGCTGCCCAGGCGGGTTGCGCCGCGTGGGCGGCCGCGATGGCGCGGCGGGTATCCTCGGCATCCATGTCGGGCACCTGGGTAATGACGGCACCGCTGGCGGGGTTGGTGACCTCGAAGGTGCGGCCGCTGGCGGCCTCGCACCACTGTCCATCTATATAGGCGCGGGATGTGATCAAGCTGGAGTGGGATGTTGTTCCTGACATGAGAAGCCTCGAGTGTGGGTCAGAGCAGCTGGTTGCCGGAGTGAGCCGACCTTTCCTGCGCCGCTGCCGTATAAAATAATAAGCACAGGAAGACCATAATTTGAGCTGAAATGTTTTTCAAGTGTTAAATATATTTGAATTGCTGGGGGGCGCCATGCTAGAAAATGGGCTGTGTAGCGCGCTTTCTCCGGTTCGCTTGCAGGCTGCAAGTGGGCAGATGACCGGGGGATGGTAAATCAGGTGTGCAAAATAATGAACGGTTTCGCTGTGTAACATAGTGAACGGCAAGGGAAAGCTGGTCGGCTATTTTAACCAGCAGGGTAAACAGGCAGCGCCTGATCCGATGCGATCACGCGCAAGCAGGAGAGGCTGATGATGCAAGGATGCAGACATGGCGCAGCAGGGGGCTTGTCATGAGCGGGCCGCAGAGCCGGGAGGGCGTGGCTCGACCGTTGGGTGCGGCTGACGCCGGGGCGCGCACCATGGGGGAACGGCTGTCGGCGGTGCGCCATCAGCTGGGGCTCTCCCAGCGGCGGGCGGCCGAGCTGAGCGGCCTGACCCACGGCGCCATCTGCATGATCGAGCAGGACAAGGTGAGCCCCTCCGTCGCCTCCCTGCAAAAGCTGCTCACCATCTACGGCCTGCCGCTGTCGCGCTTTTTCGCCGAGGAGGAGAGCCGCACTCCGGAGGTGGTGATCAAGGCGGATCAGCTTATCGAGCTGGGCAGTCAGGGGGTCTCCCTCAAGCTGGTGCACAACGGCAACAACCGCCGCCAGCTCGGCTTTATGCTGGAGACCTATCCCCCCGGCACCGACACCGGAGGTCAGGTAACCCATCAGGGGGAGGAGGTCGGCACAGTGCTGGAGGGGTCGGTGATCCTGACGGTGGCGGGCCAGAGTTATCCGCTGGAGGCGGGCGACAGCTATGTGATCGACACCGGCGAGCCCCACAGCTTCAGCAATCCGTCGGGGGAGACCTGTCGCATCGTCAGCGCCCACACCCCGGCGAGCTTTTAATCCTGACAGTAGTTTGGCAACCGAACCGGTAAGGAAACAGGGATCATGACCGAACATGTAAACAGTTACTACGCAGCCAGCGCCAATAAACACGCGCCCTACCCGACATTGACCGAGCAGCTGGAGTGCGATGTCTGCGTCATCGGGGCGGGCTATACCGGCCTCTCCAGCGCGCTGCATCTGGTAGAAAAGGGCTACAAGGTGGTGGTGCTGGAGGCCGCACGAGTCGGCTTTGGCGCCAGCGGCCGCAATGGCGGCCAGATCGTCAACTCCTACAGCCGCGACATCGACACCATAGAAGCGAACTGCCCGCCGGATCAGGCCAGGCTGCTCGGTTCCATGTTGTTTGAGGGGGGACAGATCATCCGCGAGCGGATCAAGCGCTACAACATCCAGTGCGATCTGCAGGAGGGGGGCGTCTTTGCCGCCGAGACCGAGAAGCAGCTGCACGAGCTCAAATCCCAATACGCCCGCTGGCAGAAGTGGGGCAACGACCAGCTGGAGCTGCTCGATGCCAAGGGGGTGCGCGAGGTGGTGGCGAGCGACCGCTACGTCGGCGCCCTGCTCGACAAGAGCGGCGGCCATATTCACCCGCTCAATCTGGCGTTGGGGGAGGCGGAAGCCATCCGCATCCAGGGCGGGCAGATCTTCGAACAATCCGCCGTCACCAGTATCACCCCGGGGCAGCCAGCCTTGGTCAAGACCGCCAAGGGGGCGGTGAAGGCGCGCTTTGTGGTGGTGGCGGGCAATGCCTACCTCGGCAATCTGGTGCCGGAACTGGCCAGCAAGAGCATGCCCTGTGGCACCCAGGTGATCGCCACCGAAGTGCTGGGAGAGGAGCGGGCCCGTTCACTGCTGCCGCAGAACTACTGTCTGGAGGATTGCAACTACCTGCTCGACTACTACCGCACCTCCGGCGATCACCGGCTGCTCTATGGCGGCGGTGTGGTTTATGGCGCGCGGGATCCGGCGGATATCGAGCGGCTGATCATCCCCAAAATGCTCAAGACTTTTCCGCAACTGGCCGACGTCAAGGTGGAGTACACCTGGACCGGCAACTTCCTGCTCACCCTGTCGCGGCTGCCACAGTTTGGTCGCATCGGCCCCAACATCTACTACATGCAGGGCTACAGCGGCCACGGCGTCACCTGTACCCATCTGGCGGGCAAGCTGCTCTCCGAGGTGCTGAGCGGTCAGGCGGAGCGCTTCGATGCATTCGCCAAACTGCCGCACTACCCCTTCCCGGGTGGCCGCCTGTTCCGCATCCCCTTTACCGCCGCGGGCGCTGCCTGGTACACCCTGCGCGATCGGTTGGGGGTATAAGAGCCGCTCTGCGAGAAATGTGGGCTGGTGGCTGCCGCTTAGATAACGCTGACGCCAGCACCAATACCGGAAACAACAAGGCCACCGCGAGGGTGGCCTTGTTTATCACGCTGCAGCGCGCTGATTAGCTGTAGAAGGCTTCAACGGTGCCCTTGAGCTTGATCAGGATGGGCTGACCACGGCGATCCAGCGCCTTGGGGGAGGGGATCTTCACCCAACCTTCGCTGATGCAGTACTCCTCGACATCGGTGCGCTCTTTGCCGTTCAGGCGAATACCGATCGGGTGCTCGAAGCAGGCGGCCACATAGTGAGGGCTGCGGGGATTGCAGGAGAGGTGATCCGGCAGAGCCGGTTTGGTGCTGGTATCGCTCATCGATATAACCCGAAATGAATAAAAAGTGGGTCATTGTAGAGAATGCCGCCATGGCATTCAAGGCGGCCACCAAACAGGCAAAGCGTGCTCGCCATCGCTATGGGCGACCCGCTTATCCTCGTTGCCAATGCATCACCAGCTCGGGGCGACCGCTATGCTCGCACAACTGCTGCTCACCCTCTTTGAAACCGTTGCGGGAATAGAAGCGCCGCGCCTGCTCATTTTCGGCGTAGACCGTCAACTCGAGCCGGTCATATTGGGCTTTGAGGTGTTCGAGCAGTTGGCGACCCAACCCGTGTGATTGGTGATCAGGGGAAATAAACAGCGCGGCAACAGACCCCTGATACCAGGAGATACAGCCCAGTAGCTGTCCATCCTCCTCATAGACCCAGCTCTGGCTGGCGGGCAGATAACTATCGCGCATCGCCGCCCGTTGCTCGTGCCAAAAGGCGGTGGGAATAAAGTCGTGGGCCTGCACCGATGCCTGATACCAGAGCTCGACGGCGGCATCCAGATCGGTTGTTAATAATGGGCGGATCATATTGGCCTTGACTGTGAAGAGTGGTCGCACGATATGCCCGAGCCATGTCGTGTTATCGGGCATATCATCTATCGCAGGCTGGCTACTATTTGCGGGTCAGCTTGTCGAGGTAGCCCATGGCGAAGGCCGAGAGGACAAAGGTGATGTGGATCAGCAGGTACCACTTGATCTTGTCGTTGGGGAGATTTTCGGCATTCATAAACACCTTGAGCAGGTGAATAGAGGAGATGGCGACAATGGAGGCGGCGACCTTGTTTTTCAGGGAGCCGGCATCGAGCTTGCCGAGCCACACCAGTTTGTCGCTCTCATCCCCGACATCGAGGCGCGAGACGAAGTTCTCATAGCCGGAAAACATCACCATCACGATAAGTCCCCCCACCAGGGTGATATCGATCAGCGACAGTGTGACCAGCACCAGATCCACCTCTTTCATCTCCAGTATGTTGGGCAGGATATGGAGGATCTCCTGAAAGAATTTCACTCCCAGTGCCAGCAGTATGAGGCTGAGCCCAAGATAAATGGGGGCCATGATCCAGCGGGATGCGTACATCAATCTTTCAAACATGTTTTCCATAGAGCGATTACAGGTCCATCAAATGGTTAACAAACGAGTCGGCCATAGCTTAACCGAGATGCCTCACATCTCAAGCATCTCGATAGCATATTGCTGAATTGGGTGGTGTCAGGCAGGAGTTTTTAACCCTGGGTAGGGCGATGGAGCTGGAGGCTGAGGGCCCGTGGTCGGGCCTATACGGTGTCAGGGCAGATCCAGGGTAAAGCGGGCGCCGCCGAGGGGGGATTCATCGACCCGGATCTGGCCGCCGTAGCTGTGGACGATTTCGGTGACCACCGCCAGACCTATGCCCTGACCCGGCGAGCTGTCAGCCCGCACGCCGCGCTGGAAGATCTGTTCCGATTTGGCCGGATCGATACCCGGGCCATCATCTTCCACTTCGATGCGCAGCCGCTCGAGATGGCGGCGCACCGTCACCTTCACTTCGCTGATGGCAAACTTGCAGGCGTTGTCGAGCAGGTTACCCATCAGTTCCATCAGGTCGCCCTGTTCGCCGTGAAAGAGGGCGTCATCATCGAACTTGAAGTGGGTTTGCAGCTTCTTGTGGCGATAGACCTTGGTCAGGCTGGCCAGCAGTTTTTCAATCAGCGGTACCGGTTCGGTGCCCTTGCTGGCAAGGCGCTGGCGGCCGGTCACGGCCCGTCTGAGCTGATACTGGATCATCTGATCCATGGTGAGGATCTGCTCGTTGATGTTGTCGTGGATCTCCCGCCCCAGCTTCACTTCGCGGGTGGTGATCTGGATCAGCGCCAGCCGGGTTTTCAGGCTGTGGGCGAGATCGTTGAGGGCGTGCTGGTAGCGCTGGGTCTGCTGGCGTTCGTTCTCCAGCAGCTGGTTGATGGAGTCGGTCAGCGGGGCCAGCTCCCGCTCAAAATCGCTCGAGAGGTCATCGCGCTTGCCGGCCCGGATATCGTCGATCTGACGGGCGATGGTGCGCAGTGAGCTGAGGCTCCAGAAGGTGGTGAGCAGCAGCAGCCCGGCCAGCAGCATATAGGCGAGCAGTGCCTGTTTGGCGGTCTGGTAGAGGTAGGTGCGGGACTCTTCGTGGTAGCGTTTGGCCGAGTCGATCATCACCACGTAGTAGGCGGTGGTGCCGCTGCCGGGATTGCGGATAAACCGCAGGCTGTAGACGAAGTAGCTCTCGCCGTTCTTGATGGTGTGCTTCTTGAAGAAGTAGTCGAGATCCATCCCCCCCAGATACTTCATCAGATCGCCGCAGATGGTCTGTTTGGCCTTGATCACCTCCGGCATATGGAGGCTCGACCAGACCAGATCGCCATCGGCGCGGCAGATCAGGGTATCGAGGTTGCGATCCCCCGCACCACGGGATATCCGCCCCAGCTCGACGTTTGACCCCTTGTCATCCGGCTCGGTGGAGGAAAACAGCTTGGCCAGGTTCTCCTGCATCCGGGCGCTGGCCTTCTGGGTTTGCTCCTCGACGTGGCCAAGATAGAGGGCGTAGACGGCAAACCCCATGATCAGCGCGATGACCAGCAGCGAGCTGAGCAGCAGTTTGATGTGCAGTGAGCTGCGGATCATCTTGATGGGGCGTGGCAGATGAAACTGCATCAGTTACAGGAGAGGTTGAAGATGTAACCCTGGCGCCGGATGGTGGAGATGGGTTGAATCGTTCCCTCCGGATCCAGCTTCTTGCGCAGGCGGCTCACCATCACCTCGATGGTGTTGGGGTCCCCTTCGCCGTCACCGTAGAGCTGGTCGAGCAGTTGCTGCTTGGAGACCACCTGACGGGCGTTGCGCATCAGGTACTCCAGAATCAGGTATTCAAAGCTGGTGAGCACCGCCACTTCTCCGGCGATGGTCAGCTCCTTGCGGGAGAGATCCAGCTCGTAATCACCGGCTTTCACCCTGGGCGAGATAAAACCGGCGCTGCGGCGCACCAGCGCATTGAGTCGGGCCAGCAGCTCATCTTTCTGGAACGGTTTGACCAGATAGTCATCAGCACCTGCTTCCAGTCCTTCGACCTTGTCCTGCCAGTTGCCACGGGCGGTCAGCACAATGATGGGGAAGGGGATCTGCCGTTCACGCAGTTGCCGGATCAGTTGCAGGCCGTCCATATCGGGCAGACCGAGGTCGATGATGGCCACATCAATGGGATAGTCGGCGGCGTAGTGCAGTGCAATCCCGGCCTGGTCGGTGCTGTAGACCTGATTGTCGGCTTCGGTCAGCAGAGAGGAGAGGTGGTGATTGAGCAGCTTGTCGTCTTCGACCAACAGAATTTTCATGATGTGAGCGGTCATAGGGATCCAGGCTGTCAATTAGAAAGTGTATGTCGCTTCGAGTCAATTCGAATCCTAATGCATCCCGGCTGTATCGGGACTGAATCAACGGGACTTCAGTGTTCGCGCCAACTGGTCGTTTAACCATGGTCCGGGTTGTCGATGGCATGCTGGTCGGCAGCCATGTTGCGAAAGGTTTGATGTGATGAGAGAGATGGCCGGGAGGCTGCTGGCGCGACTGCAACAGCGTGAGCGCAGCGACCTCCTCTATATTGTCTGGCTCTGCTGGGGGGCAGCCTTGCTGCTCTACGTGCTGGGGTCGCCCTGTTTTCTGTGGCCAGTGGCGCCGATGCCGCTGGTTCTGCTTGTGTGGTTGGTGGAGAGAGTACGGATGTTTGGAAGAAACAAAGGTGGTGCGGCTGCTGGGTCGGCCGGCGCCACCGTGATTGCAGCCGGTGCCCGCTTCAAGGGCGAGTTGCAGGTGGAGGGGGATCTGGAGGTGCGCGGTCAGGTCAATGGCACCATCCAGCTCATCGGTGGTGTGCTGCGCATCATGGAGGGTGGTAGCGTTGAGGGAGAGGTGAGTGCACCCCACGTGATCATCAATGGTCTGCTGGAAGGCACCTGTACCTCCGCCGAGGTGGAGATCCTGGAGAGCGGCAAGATGCAGGGGATCTTCAAGGGGGGCAGTCTCTCCATATGCAAGGGCGGCAACTTTGTTGGCCAGTCCCAACCCACCGTGGCCAGCAAGGCCGATCCCGTGTTGCAAGCCTTGTCTGAAAACAGTGCGTCCGGGAGCAAGCAGCCGGAGAGCAAGAGCAATGTGAAAAAGCTGCCGCACGAGCCGAAAGGCAAGCCGACCGAGGAGCTGGCCAAGCAGGCGTGATGCCGTTTGCCAGCGGTGCAGATGACGGTTGTTCAGGAAAACAGAGAGGGGGCCACAATGGCCCCCTCTGCATTTCCCCATTAGCCGTTAGCTGCTGCGCGGCGGCAGCATATTGGTGAGGGTGTTGTCTTTGAGAATATGGTGGTGATAGAGGGCCGCCACCGTGTGCAGGCCGATCAGGGCGTAACCGATATTACCCAGCGTCTCGTGTACCTCCTTGATCAGCCCCTTGAGGTCCGGACTGGGGGAGAGCAGGGCAGGCAGCTCAAGCCCGAAGAAGGGGATGGGCTTGCCCGCGGCGCTCAGCAGCAGCCAGCCAAACAGCGGGGTGAGAATCAGAAAACCGTAGAGGGCGAGGTGGGCCAGTTTTGCCAGCTTGTGCATGACCGGGGAGAGCTCGGGCACGATACGGGGCGTCGGGCTCATCCAGCGCAGGGCCAGTCTGACAAAGACCAGGGCGAAGATAAGCAGCCCCAGCATAAAGTGCCACTCCTTCATCAGATCACGGCCAGGGTCCCCTTTGGGGAAGATATCGCGAAATTCGATCAGGGCGTAGACGGCGATCATGGCCCACAGGGTCAGCCAGTGCAGCCCGATATTCAGGGTGCCATAACGTTGTTCACTGTTCATCAGCATAGGTTTGTTCCTTCGAAGTGCTGTCACATCCGTGTGGCATCCCCGCACTCAAACGTGTCGGGGCGAGGCCAGATCCTTTAGCGGCAATAGCAGAGCTAGCATGCTTGCCATACATCGATAGCCTGCTTCTGGCATCAGTCAGAGAGGAGATGCCCTCTGCTGTCTGCATGGTATCACTGGCAACCGGGTGGATAGTCTGATCAATGCCACACAATTTACAGGCTCATTAAGCCCCTTGTGACGTGAAGAAGGCGTGAAATAGCATCAGTGATGTCGGCCCGCCCAGGTTCAGGCGGGCTCGATGGCAAGCACCACGCAATCCGGCTCGCTGATGCGAAAACGGACGTTGCAGTCAAACAGCCGCACCCCGTACTCCTTCTCATCGGGCTTGCCCTTCTTGTAGGCGGGGCGCGGATCTTGTGCCAGCACTTCGCTTACCAGCTGGCGCAGCTCGGGGTGAGCCTTGAGCCAGGGTTGCAGCTGCTGCTCTGCCTCGGCACTGAAGCTCACCGCCAGCGGCGGGGTGGGCGCGTCGGGGGCAAAGCCCCCACGGGCATCCGGCAGGCTGTCGGCATAGGGAATGTAGGGCTTGATATCGACGATGGGGGTGCCATCGAGCAGATCCACCGCCCCCAGCTCCAGCCACAGCTTGCCCCGCTCACGGCCGAGCCCGTGCAGCTCGACCACCGAGAGCCCGAGCGGATTGGGGCGGAAGGTGGAGCGAGTGGCAAAGACGCCGACCCGCTCGTTGCCGCCAAGGCGCGGCGGGCGCACCGTCGGGTGCCAGCCCTGCGCCATGGTCTGGTGAAAGACGAAGCTGAGCCACAGATGGGAGAACTGCTCGATACCGCGCAGCATATCCGGCTGATCGTAAGGGGGGAGCAGCTCGAGGCGGGCTCGGGCCGATTTGACCAGACCGGGCTGGCGGGGGATGGCGAACTTCTCCTTGTAGGGAGAGCGGATGATCCCGAGGGTGTCGATTTCGAACTTCATGGCGGATCCTGACTGAAAACCCCGGCAATTTAGCACAGGCGGCCCCAAAACGCAGGCTTGGCCTCGCTACGCCCTTTTCTGCGGCGCTGCCGTGATCCCTGTCCCATCCCGGCCAGTCGGGGGCTGTGCCCGCGCGCCGAGTTGCGTAGGGTGGAGGCATTGGCGTGTCAGGATGAAATATGCGCACTCGCGCCGAAGGGAGGGAGAGGGATGAAACTGCTGATTATCGGTGGCACCGGCTTTTTGGGGCGCCACCTCACCGCGCTGGCGCTGGATTGGGGCCATGAAGTGACGCTGTTCAATCGCGGCCTGCACCAGCATCCGGACTGGCGCGATCTGGTGCAGCTCACCGGCGACAGGGACCAGAGCCTGAGTGCCCTGCAAGGGGCCGGGTTGCAGTGGGATCTCGTCATCGATACCTGCTGCTATCGCCCCGAGCAGGCGGCAAGCCTCTCGGCAGCTTTGCTCGGGCGCTGCGCGCGGTTGATCTTTATCTCCACCATCAGCGTCTATCGCGATTTCTCAATGCCCGGGATGAATGAGTCGGCGCCGCTGCATGCTATCCCCGAAGGGGAAATGCCCACTGACTATGGCCCCCTCAAGGTATTGTGCGAGCAGGAGTATCGCGCCCGCTGGGGTGAGCGGCTTTGCATCCTGCGCCCGGGCGTGTTGTGCGGCCCCCATGATCCTACCGGGCGCATGGCCTGGTGGATTAAGCGGGTGCAGCAGGGCGGGCCCTGGTTGCTGCCGGGCAGTGGCGAGGATCGCTTGCAGTATCTCGATGTGCGCGACTGCGCCGAGTTTGTGTTGCGCGCGGCCGAGCAGCAGTTGGGGGGCACATTCAACTTGCTCAAATCCGGTATTACCTTGAGTGACTGGCTGGAGCGGCTGAGCGCCCGGTTGCAGCCCGCTCGCCCCATCCAGCCCGAGTGGTTGCCTTGGTCGACCCTGATGGCGGCCGGAATTGAGCCCTGGCAGAGCTATCCCACCCTCTTGCCCTGCGCGCAGGCGGAGTTTGCCGGTTACGGCTCTATAAGCGCCGAGGCGGCCATCGTCCACGGGTTGAATTTCCGGCCGCTGGAAGAGACCGCCGCCGACCTTGCCCACTGGCTGGCCATCGAGCCTGCCGCCGGGGTAGCGGCGAATGCCATGACTGAGGCACAGGAAACCTCGCTACGGCAGCAGTTGCTGGAGCCCAGTCTGCAATAGGAGAGGGAGCATCGTGCCGCTGCTACCGAGCGTGGCACGGCAGGTGTAAATACAACGAGAGAGGGCATCCCGCGGGATGCCCTCTCTGTCTATCCATGCCTGATGGTTGCCGAATAGAGGCTGACGCAATTCCCCATCCCATCGCTGTCGCTCACCGAGTTAGCGGATGGCGGCGCCTGCGGCTACCAGCAGCTCTTTCAAGATGGCGCGATGGCAGCGGGACTCCTGCTCGCAGTAGCAACCCACCGACAGATTGGTGGTGTGGGAGAGGGCGGCCAGCAGCGCCAGATCATGCCTGGCGGCAGGTTGCGCCATCTCGGCCTTGTACTGTTTGCCAAACTCCGCCCATTGGGCGGGTGTCTCGGCTGCCTGCCCCAGCTTCATGGTCTCGCTGCTGGGGGCCAGATTGGGGAACCAGACATCGTACCAATGCTGGCTGGCAAATTCGCTCTTGGGTACGCCGCGGGGTGGGCGGCGCACCGTGCCGATCCGCAGCCCCTCATCGGGCAGGCGCGGGCTGCCAAGGCGAACGATAGCGAGGGCCATGACAGCGGGTTACTTCTCTTCGGCCACTTTCAGCGCCTGCCCGTAGCAGATCACCTGTTTCAGGCAGCCCGGGGTGTCGCTGAACTCGGCGCACTTGTCGATGGTGACGCCGTTGCCACCCATGTAGGCCGCGCGGCGGCGAGCCAGGGTGCGCGCTTCACCGGCGTTGGGCACCGGCTGGTTGGCATCGGCCTGGCAGGATTCACCCTCGATGGTGCCGAGGTAGAGGTAGTTGAGGTCAGCCAGCTCATCCTGTTCATAGATGCGCACGCTACCGGGTTTGAAGTATTCGTCGAAGTTCTCTTTATCCAGATTGCTGTTGAAGGCGTAGTTGGCACAGCCGGAGGCAATCAGGGGCATCATCAGGATCAGGCGTTTCATCGTCTCGTATCTTGTGTCGGTGATGAGGACAGTAGAAATGCGCAGGCGCTCCATGTCGGCATCTTGTTGAATAATGAGGGGGACATTATAGGGGCCAGCTGCCTGCGGCGACCAGCCCCGTTTTGCGCCCGGTTGTCAGGGTGTGACCCCCATCAGCCTGATATCAGGCTGATATCAAACAGGAGCCAGTCGCTGATATAGGCTGCGGTAGTAATCATCCCCCAGCAGCTCGTTGTGAGGGGCGCAGAGGCGGATCTGTCCCTCTTCCATCAGGGCAATCCGGTCCATCTGTTCCATCCCCAGCAGACGGTGGGAGATGAGCAGCAAGGTGCGATCTGCCCCGAGCCGGAACAGCAGATCCATGATCTCCCGTTCGGTCTGACTGTCGAGCCCTTCGGTCGGTTCGTCCAGCAGCCAGAGCGGCGCATCGTGCAGCAGGGCGCGGGCGATGCCGATACGGCGGCGCTCGCCACCGGAGAGGGGGCGGCCGCCGTCACCGAGCCAGGCGTCGAGGCCCGCCTCATCTTCCAGCAGATTGGCCAGTCCGACCTGGGTCAGTACCGCAATCAGCTGCTCGTCAGTGGCGGTCGGGGCGGCCAGCTTGAGGTTGCCCCGCAGGGTATCGGCAAACAGATGCACCCGCTGGCTTACTACCGAGATGGAGGCGCGCAGCGCCCCTTCGCTGTAGTCGGTGAGCGGTTTGCCACCCAGCAGGATCTTGCCAGCCTGCGGGCTCCACTCCCGGGTCAGCAGCCCCATCAGGGTCGATTTGCCGCAGCCGGTCTGGCCCAGCAGCGCCAGCTTCTCACCGGCGTGCAGCTGCAGGGTGCAGCCACGCAGCACCGGCTGGGGGTTGCCGGGGTAGCCAAAATAGAGGTCATTGATCTGCAGCGCGCCAGCGGTGGCGTGGGTCTGCTCGTCGCCCCACACGGGGGCTTTTGCCTCTTGCAGGATCTCGTTCAGGCGGCGTGCCGAGGTGAGGCTGGTGGAGAGGTGCTGGAAAGCCCCCGCCAGCGGCATCAGTGCCTCGAAGCTTGCCAGGGTGGCAAAGACCATCAGTGCTGTGATGGGGTCGGGCGCAGCACCCGCCACCCCATGACCGGCCAGCCAGAGCATCAGGGTCAGGGTCCAGCCGCTCAGCAGTTGCACCGAGAAGTTGGCCAGCCCGCTCACCTTGGCCATCCGGGCCTGCGCGACGAGCAGCGCCTGTTCGGCTTGTTGCAGCTCAACCAGCGCCTTGGGGGCGGCGGCAAACATCTGCAGCTCGGCCTGTCCATCCAGATAGTCCACCATCCGGGTACGCAGGGTCGATTTTTCGGCAATCAGCGCCTGACCGGGACGACGACCGAGGAAGTAGAACACCAGCGGCAGGGCGATCATGCCAAACAGCAGAATGGCACCCAGGGTGAGGGCGAGACGGCTGTCAAAAAACGACAGGAAGAAGACCAGTCCGGCGGTGCTGAGCAGGGCCGCGCCTATGGGGGTGAGCAGCCGCAGATAGACGTGGTCCATCGCATCGATGTCGGCTACCAGTCGGTTGAGCAGATCCGCCTGACGGAAACCGGCCAGGGTACCGGTGGAGAGCGGCGAGAGTTTTTGCCAGAACCAGACCCGCAGTCGGGTCAATACCCGGAAGGTGGCATCGTGGCTCACGACCCGCTCACCCCAGCGACCGGCGGTGCGGACGATGGAGAAGAAGCGTACCCCGCCCGCAGGGGTCATGTAGTTAAAGGCATGGGTCGTCGCAACTGTCATCCCCGCCACGGCGGCGGCGGAGAGGAACCAGCCGGAGAGGGAGAGCAGCCCCATGCCGGCGGCCAGGGTCACCAGCGCCAGCAGCAAACCAATGGTGAGGCTGAGCCAGTGTTGGCGATAGAGGCGCAGAAACGGCAACAGATCACTCATCGAGAGAACCTCCGGAACGTTGGGAGAGCAGGCGGGCAAAAGGCCCCTGCCCAGAACTAAGTTGCTGGAAGCTGCCTTGCTCCACCAGCTGGCCGCGGGCCAGCACCATTATCTTGTCCATCTTGGTAAGCTGGTCGAGGCGGTGGGTGATCATCAGCAGGGTCTGGCCAGCCATCGCCTGCTCAATGGTGGTCATGATGGCGCGTTCGGAGTGGCGATCCAGACTGGCGGTCGGTTCATCGAGCACCATCAGCTGGGTCGATTTGAGCAGGGTACGGGCTAGGGCAAGGCGCTGGGCCTGACCGACCGAGAGGCCGCCTGCCTGATCGCCGACCGGATAGTCGAGCCCCTTCTCCATGGCAAATTCCCACGCCTGCGCCCGTTTCAGGGCATCTTCCAGCTCGGCATCGCTGGCCGTTGGCTTGGCCAGCAGCAGGTTGTCACGCAAGGAGGCGTGGAACAGCTGCGGGTTTTGCGAGAGCCAGCCCAGTTGCAGGCGCCACTGGCTCATGTCGAGGGTGGCGAGCTCCTGTCCGTTGACCTTGAGTTCACCGCGATAGGGGGCAAAGCCGAGCAGGGCATTGACCAGCGAGCTCTTGCCTGCGCCGCTGACGCCGATGAGGGCGGTGCGCGAACCGGCTTCCAGGGTGAAATCGATAGGGCCGACCAGCACCTTGCCTTCGGCGCTCAGCACTTCAAGGCCTTTTGCTTCTACCTTGACCGGGCTGTCGGCATGGAATGGCGCCGTGCCTGCGGCCGGTTCGCTCACCTCGGTTTCGAGGAATTCAAGCAGCTGCTCGGCAGCGCCAATGGCCTGCGCCTTGGCGTGGTAGTGGGCACCCAGTTCCCGCAGCGGGGCGTAGAACTCGGGGGCGAGAAACAGCACGAACAGGCCGGTAAAGAGGGTGACCTTGACCCCATAGCTACCAAAGTTCAGATGGTCGATATAAGAGAAGCCGAAGTAGACGGCAACCAGCGCTACCGAGATGGCGGCGAAAAACTCCAGCACGGCGGTGCTCAAAAACGCCAGGCGCAGCACTTCCATGGTGCGTTCGCGAAAATCTTCCGAGGCATCGCGAATGGCTTCACCTTCAGCCTGGGTACGCATAAAGAGTTGCAGCGTGCGTAGCCCCTTCAGCCGATCGAGGAAGTGGCCGGAGAGGCGGGCCAGCGCCTGAAAGTTGCGGCGGTTGGCATCGGCGGCACCCACACCTACCAGGATCATAAAGATGGGGATGAGGGGCGCCGTGCCCAGCAGGATCAGGCCCGCCGCCCAGTTGACCGGGAACACGGCCACCAGAATGACCACCGGAATAAAGACGGCGATGGCCATCTGCGGCAGATAGCGGGAGAAGAAATCCTGCATGTTTTCAATTTGTTCCAGCAGCAGGCTGGCCCAGCTACCGGCCGGACGGCGCTGGATATAGGCAGGGCCGAGGCGACTCAAGCGAGTGAGCACCAGCTGGCGGATGGTCTGGCGCACCGCGCTGCCCGCCTTGAAACTGGCCACTTCGCGGCCATAGGCCAGAGCGGCCTTGCCAAGCGTCACCAGCAGCAGGGTAATAAAGAGCGTGATGGATTGCTCAGGCGTTGAGCCTTCGATGATAAAGCCGTGCAACAGGGTCGCTAGCAGCCAGGCTTGCGCCACCATCAGAATGCCCTGGCCAAGGCCAAAAGCGATGGATATCGTGATCCAGCGGCGACCGTGACTTGATTGCTTGCGCAACCAGCCATAGAGACGTTTTTGCGTTTTTTTATCCATTACCACCATCCTCGCGTCGAGTGGCGCAAGACTATCCTTGCCGTTTGGCCTTGGCAACCTTGTAAATTATCTGTGTTGAAAATGTTTGATTGAAAAAGCAACCGTCTGTTCAATCCTTGTCCGAACAGATTGATTTATTGAAAAAAGTGGCAAAGGCGCCATTGCGCTCGGCGGCAAAATGCATATAGTAGGAGCCCTGACGCGGGTGTAGTTCAATGGTAGAACGGTAGCTTCCCAAGCTGCATACGTGGGTTCGATTCCCATCACCCGCTCCAAATTTCAGATGCCAGGCGGGCATCGTATAATGGCTATTACCTCAGCCTTCCAAGCTGATGATGCGGGTTCGATTCCCGCTGCCCGCTCCAGCTTCAAAAAAAAAGCCCACTCCTGCGAGTGGGCTTTTTGTTTTTCATCTGTCTTGTGCGCCGTTCGACGTCACGCTCACCGTTTCTCAGCTTTTAAGGCAAACCGCAGAGACAGAAAAGGCGCCCAAGGCGCCTTTTCAGATCAACAGCGTAGCGGGAGCTTATTCCTGCTCCAGCTCACCACAGAAACGGTAGCCTTCACCGTGGATGGTGGCGATGATCTCCGGAGTATCGTTGACGCTTTCGAAGTGCTTGCGAATGCGACGGATGGTCACATCGACGGTACGGTCGTGGGGCTTGAGCTCACGGCCGGTCATCTTCTTCAGCAGCTCGGCACGGGTCTGGATCTGGCCCGGGTTTTCGCAGAAGTGCAGCATGGCGCGGAACTCGGAGCGCGGCAGCTTGAACATGTCGCCAGTCGGGCTGACCAGTGCGCGGCTGTTGATATCCAGCGCCCAGCCGTTGAACAGGTAGCGCTCAACCAGCTTCTTCTCTTCGCCACCGGCTGCCACGTTCATGGTGCGGCTCAGCAGGTTGCGGGCACGGATGGTCAGCTCGCGCGGGTTGAACGGCTTGGTGATGTAATCATCGGCGCCGATCTCCAGACCCAGGATCTTGTCCACTTCGTTGTCACGACCGGTCAGGAACATCAGGGCGATGTTGTCGTTCTCACGCAGCTCACGGGCCAGCAGCAGGCCGTTCTTGCCCGGCAGGTTGATGTCCATGATCACCAGATTGATGGTGTGGGAAGTGAGGGCCTGGTGCATCTCGTCGCCGTTGTTGGCTTCGAGCACGATGTAGCCTTCGGCTTCAAAAATGCTTTTCAGGGTATTGCGTGTGACCAGCTCGTCTTCGACGATCAGAATGTGTGGTGTTTGCATGAGTATTCCCAGATTCTTATCAGTTAATTATCTTAAATTTAACACTCTTTGGCGTTTCAAACCGATTTCCTGACTGATCCTGAAAATTTATTACGTCATCCTGGGTATGAGAGTCAGGTCGGAATATCGCGAATTAGGCATCAGTACCGGCAAGTATCCCTGTGCCACTTATAGGTTCCCGACAAGTCTGGTCGAGCAGAGCCTGGAAAGGTCGTCCATTACGAAAGTGGCCGCATTTTATCAGTTAACAGGAGCATAACAACACTCTTTGCCGTCAGATAGCAACTTTTTAACTCTGATTTGATATAGGTCAAACCCTGGTACAGCAGCATCATACTTGGCCTGAACCGGGTTTTCGCCCCTACAAAATGTAATGGAATGTAACATGTGATTGACATGAATTTGTGGGAAAACTACAAGAAAATCTGCTTTATCGCGCCATTTGAGCCACCAGATTGGTCTGCTTTTGCCATCATCACAGCCTGGAATCCGGCCAGCCAGTGGGTCACAGAACGACGCAATATACGGCGGGAACGGGCGCTGTGGCGCCATCTGACCGTGGATTTGCAGGTGCCCGTGGTGGGGCCATTTTGGGGATCTGACCCGGACGAACGCTGGCAGGAGTCATCGCTGGCGGTGGCGCTATCCCTGCCACAAGCCCGTCAGCTGGCTGCGCGTTTTGGCCAGAACGCCATCTACTGGGTGGAGGATGGCCAGCTTTGGCTGACACCAGTATTGACGGATAAATCAGCAGTTTGTCTGGGCAATATTGAATCCTTCTGGATTGCCAGAAACCTTGCCTGATGAAAGAATGAACACCTTCATGCATCTGAAAGGAATCAAATCATGCTGGATCTCCTGCCCGACCTCTGCGATCAACATGGCGACTTGCTGCAAGTGGCCGACCCGGTGTTTCAGGATTTTGGCGGCAAGGCCCTCTTTTATGGTCGCGCCGTAACGCTCTCCTGTTATGAAGACAACAGCCTGGTGCGGGATCTGGTGACCCGCCCCGGTCACGGCAAGGTGATGGTGATCGACGGCGGCGGCTCGCTGCGCCGTGCGCTGCTTGGCGATCAACTGGCGGTCAAGGCGGTGGAGCAGGGGTGGGAGGGTATCCTGATCCACGGCGCGGCGCGGGATGTGGGCACCCTGGCGACACTGGCGCTCGGGGTCAAGGCGCTGGCGGCCTGTCCGGTCAAGACCGAGAAGCGGGGATTGGGAGAGCTGGGGGCCGTGGTCAGCTTTGCCGGGGTGACCATCCACGAAGGGGATTACGTCTATGCGGATCGCAACGGCGTGGTGGTGAGTGCCACGCCGCTGATCTGATTCAGAAGTTGAAACCGACCCCCAGACTCAGTGCCTGATCGGCAGTGATGGCGCTGACGCCGTAGTTGGCGGTGAGGGAGAGTCTGGGGGTCAGCAGCAGGCTGGAGTTGAACTCCAGCAGGGTGCTGGCCTTGTTGAGATCGAGATGCTTGATCTGGCTGCCGATATTGAATGCCGGAGAGAGCTGGTAGCGTACCCCCGAACTCATATTGAAACCGGATGTGCGATTCTGATCCGCCACTGCCGGGCCCGCTTCCATAAAGAGGGTTACATCATCCACCACCGGATATTGATAGCCGCTATTGACCAGCCAGAGATCAAAACTGTCGCTGTGATGGCTATGGCCATTGAGCAGCACACCCGAGTAACTTTTGACATAGAGAGACGGGTTGGATTGCGGCTGAACCACTGCCCAGTCGGCGGCCTGTGCGGCCATGCTGGCGCAGGTTGCAAGCAGTGTGATGATGAGCGATTTGACCATTCGTTTCCCCTCCCTGGGTCCGGAACTGAGCCTAAGCATGGCACATGCCAGCTGGTAGTAAAGTGAAGGGAGATCACAATAAAATCCTTTGGCATGGGCGCCAGCCATGTTAAACAGGCTGCCGTATTGATGGCTCTAATCATTAAGAGGTGAATCCATGAACAAGAAACTGACTCTGCTGGCCGCGCTGGCACTGGGAGGCTGCGCAATGGCAACAGGTTCCAGCATGGCTCAACTGCAAGCATCCGGCTGGCAGCTGCAAGGCGCCACCGGCGATACCTTCACCCTGCAAGTGGTCGACGGCAAGGTGGCGGGCAAGGGCGGCTGCAACCGCTATTTTGGCGGTATCACCAAGCAGGGTGACGGTGTCTTGACGCTGGGCACCATGGGCTCCACTCGCATGATGTGCATCGGCGACGCCATGAACAAAGAGACCGAGTTCCTGCAAAAGCTGGAGAAGGTGGCAACCTACTCCATCAACGGCAACCAGCTGACTCTGAGCGATGCCAACAAGGCGGCCCTGCTCACCTTCAACGCTGTGCCAGCTGCCAAATAAGGCACGCGTTCGTCTGATTGCCCCGACAGCGCTGACTGTCTGATACACGCCCTCCCTCTGGAGGGCGTTTGTTTATCTGCGATGAACCCTGTGTGGTCGTCCGCTACTGTTGTTCACTCGTCGTCCCCCTTTCTGCCTGTTTGATGCCAGAACCTCATATCTTCGCTTCGGTACGTATCTTGATCATTTCAATTATTCTTGTATAGTTGAAATGAAAGGTCGCACCAAGGGGAGTGAAGATGAACAAAGAGATGGCCACCAAGGTCTTTGAATCGCTGGCATCCGGCATCCGGCTCGATGTATGGCGGCTGCTGGTGAAGGCCGGGCTGGAGGGGCGGGTCGCCGGTGAACTGGCCAGCGAGCTCGATATTGCCCCCAATACCCTCTCGTTTCACCTCAAGGCGATGCTCAACACTGGTCTGCTGTCGGTGGAGCAGGAGGGGCGCTTTCTGCGCTACCGCGCCAATATTCCCCTGATGCTGGATGTGATCGCCTACCTTACCGAGGAGTGCTGCGCTGGTCATCCCGAGGCGTGCGGCGTGATGCGTGCCGAGTCAGCCTGCTCTCCCCATGTTCTGCCTGTGCAGCCCTGCTGCAACAAGGAGTAATGCCATGCCCTCCATTCAGATTTTTGATCCCGCCCTCTGCTGCTCCAGCGGTGTCTGCGGTACCGAGGTTGATCAGGCACTGGTCACCTTCGCAGCCGATCTTGCCTGGACCAAGGAGCAGGGGGTTGCCATCGAGCGTTTCAATCTGGCCCAGCAGCCGATGCAATTTGCCGAGACACCTGCCGTCAGCGCTTTTCTGACCCACGCCGGGGAGGAGGGGTTGCCACTGGTGCTGGTGGAAGGGCAGGTGGTGTTGACCGGCCGTTATCCGAGCCGCAGCGAGCTGGCCCGTTATGCCGGGCTGCCTGCGCCACAAGCGGCCATCAAGGGGATCGTCAAGGGCGGCTGCTGCTCCGGCAGCGGTTGCTGCTGAGTCGCGACGCACCATTCGGGAGAGGCTATGTACCATTTTCTGACCAATCCACCGCCGTTTCTCTTTTTCACCGGCAAGGGCGGGGTGGGCAAGACCTCGCTAGCCTGCGCCAGTGCGGTGGCTCTCTGTGATATTGGCAAGCGGGTGCTGCTGGTGAGCACCGACCCTGCCTCCAACGTGGGGCAGGTGTTTGCCACCGAGATCGGCAATCGCGTCACTGCCATCGCCGCTGTGCCCGGTTTGTCGGCGCTGGAGATAGATCCCCCCGCAGCGGCCAAAGCCTATCGGGAGCGGATTGTCGGGCCGGTGCGCGGCAAGTTGCCCGAGAGCGTGGTGCGCAGCATCGAGGAGCAGCTCTCCGGCGCCTGCACCACCGAGATCGCCGCCTTTGACGAATTCACCGCCCTGCTGACCGACCAAACACTGCTGGCCGAGTATGACCACATCGTCTTTGATACGGCCCCAACCGGACATACCATCCGGCTGCTGCAACTGCCGGGCGCCTGGAGCGAATTTCTGGAGCAGGGCAAGGGGGATGCCTCCTGCCTCGGCCCGCTGGCGGGGCTGGAGAAACAGCGCAGCCAGTATGCCGAGGCGGTCGCCGCCCTGGCTGATGCTGCCAGCACCCGCTTGGTGCTGGTGGCGCGGGCCCAGCAATCCACTCTGCGGGAAGTGGCTCGCACCCACGAGGAGCTGGCCGCCATCGGCTTGTTGAACCAGCAACTGGTGATCAATGGCCTCTTCCCCGAAGGCTCTATTGCCGGAGATCCGCTGGCAATGGCGCTCTGGCAGCGCGAGCAACAGGCTCTCGCCCAGATGCCGCAGGGGGTAAAGGGGCTGGCGCAGGATCATATCCCGCTGCTGGCCACCAATCTGGTGGGGGTCGACAGTTTGCGCCAGCTGCTGCAATCAGAGGGAACAGCCGCCCAATCCCCGACAGGACAGTCCACTGTCAAGCAAGCCCAGCCCGAGTTGAGTTCGCTGGTGGACGAGCTTGCCGCCGATGGTCACGGCCTTATCATGCTGATGGGCAAGGGCGGGGTGGGCAAAACCACCCTGGCTGCCGCCGTGGCGGTGGAGCTGGCGAGCCGCGGTTTGCCGGTGCACCTCACCACCTCTGATCCCGCTGCGCACCTGAGTGAGACCTTGGCAGCTAGTTTGCCCCATCTGGAGGTGAGCCGCATCGACCCCCACGCCGAGACCGAGCGTTACCGCGCCCAGGTGCTGGCCACCAAGGGGGCGGCGCTGGACGAGCAGGGGAGAGCACTGCTGGAGGAGGACTTGCGCTCCCCCTGTACCGAGGAGATTGCCGTGTTTCAGGCCTTCTCGCGCATTATTCGCGAGGCGGGCAAGCGCTTCGTGGTGATGGATACTGCCCCCACTGGCCACACCCTGCTGCTGCTTGACGCCACCGGCGCCTACCACAGGGAGATCGCTCGCCAGATGGGAAACAAGGGGCTGCACTTCACCACCCCCATGATGCAGTTGCAGGATCCCAAGCAGACCAAGGTGTTGATTGTGACGCTGCCCGAGCCGACGCCAGTGCAGGAGGCTGCCAATCTGCAATCCGATCTGCGCCGGGCCGGTATCGAGCCCTGGGGCTGGCTCATCAACCACAGCTTGCAGCAAGCCGCGGTCAGCTCACCGCTGCTGCAACTGCGGGCCGAGCGCCAGTTGCCCCATATCGAAGCGGTCGAGCAGCAACATGCCAGCCGCTACGCCGTGGTGCCGCTGCTCGCCGAGGAGCCAGTGGGGCCCGATGCCCTGCGCCGTCTCTGCCAGCACCATTGAGTCGCCGCCCCGGTCTGCTGCCGGGGCGGCTTGAATATGCCGTTACTTGTTATAAACCTGTGTTTTGAACCAATAGAAGATGCGGGATTGCGCCGCATCGGGAGCTGTGATGTCTGCAACATGTGATGCCAAGGCCGTGCCTGCCATCGGCTTTTTTGAACGTTATCTGACCGCCTGGGTCGCCCTCTGCATTCTGGTGGGGATTGGTCTCGGGCAGGGGTTGCCGGATCTCTTCAAGGCGATCGGCGCCATGGAGGTGGCCAAGGTCAACCTGCCGGTGGGGCTGCTGATCTGGGTGATGATCATCCCCATGCTGCTCAAGATCGATTTTGGCGCCCTGCATCAGGTGAAGGGGCACATGAAGGGCATTGGGGTCACCCTCTTTATCAACTGGCTGGTCAAGCCCTTCTCCATGGCCTTCCTCGGTTGGCTCTTTATCCGCGTGCTGTTTGCCGACTGGCTGCCGGCTGATCAGCTCGACAGTTACGTAGCGGGCCTGATCCTGCTGGCGGCGGCCCCCTGCACCGCCATGGTGTTTGTCTGGAGTCGCCTTACCAACGGCGATCCCTACTTCACCCTGTCGCAGGTGGCGGTGAACGACCTCATCATGGTGTTTGCCTTCGCGCCGCTGGTGGCGCTGCTGCTCGGGGTCTCCAGCATAGTGGTGCCTTGGGATACCCTGCTCACCTCTGTGGTGCTCTATATCGTCATCCCGGTCATCATCGCCCAGCTGCTGCGCAAGGCTTTGCTGAAAAAGGGAGAGGCCCATTTTGACGGCGTTATGACCCGCATCCAGCCCTGGTCGGTGGCGGCCCTGCTGCTCACTCTGGTGCTGCTGTTCGCCTTCCAGGGCAACGCCATTATCGAGCAGCCGCTGGTCATCGCCCTGTTGGCGGTGCCGATCCTGATCCAGGTGCTGTTCAACTCGGGATTGGCTTACTGGCTCAACCGCAAGGTGGGGGAGAAGCACTCGGTTGCCTGTCCTTCAGCCCTGATCGGTGCCTCCAACTTCTTCGAGCTGGCGGTGGCCGCCGCCATCAGCCTGTTCGGCTTTCACTCCGGCGCGGCGCTCGCCACCGTGGTTGGCGTGCTGATCGAGGTGCCGGTCATGCTGCTGGTGGTGCGGGTGGTTAACGCCAGCAAACCCTGGTACGAAGCGGGTCTAAGCCGCTGACTGATGGCCGCCTAACAGCTGGCCGCGAACTGATGCTATCCATTTTCTATTCACTTGATTAATGAGAGACACGCAAATGAGTGCAATCACCATCTATCACAACCCGGAGTGTGGTACCTCCCGCAACACCCTGGAGCTGATCCGCAACAGCGGCGTCGAGCCCACTGTCATCCACTATCTGGAGACGCCCCCCTCCCGTGACCAGCTGGTGGCGCTGATCGCCGCCATGGACATGCCGGTGCGCGATCTGCTGCGCAAGAACGTGCCCCCTTACGAGGCGCTCGGTCTGGCGGAAGATCGTTTCAGCGATGATGAGCTGGTCGATGCCATGCTGGCCCACCCCATCCTCATCAACCGGCCCATCGTGGTCACCCCCCTCGGCACCAAACTGTGCCGCCCGTCGGAAGTGGTGCTCGATATTCTGCCCGATCAACAAAAAGGGGCCTTCGCCAAGGAGGATGGCGAGCAGGTGGTGGATGCGAGCGGCAAGCGTCTCAAGTAATCATCTGAGTACTCAAGTACAGATTGAAACAGGGCCAGCGTCACGCTGGCCCTGTTTCGTTGTGTGAACAAGTTGAAAAAGTTATTCCGGCCAATCGTTTTACCGCTTTTTCTGTGACGATGATCACTGTACCATCGCCGCCCGACCTGTCACCCGGCCGCATCTCCCCCTGCGACGGCGCTGGCGTCACCCGATACATGCTGTCACCCGGAACGTGAATGACCCCAGGATGGGACCCGCCACTAACCTGTAGGTTTGTGGTCTGCGTGTCGCGTGGGTCGGCACCTCTCCCGCCGGATCTCCCGCGACGCCTGTCTGCAGACTTGCCATATGAAACTCCTCTCTTCATAGGTGCAAGATGACACTGTTATTGAGTCTGGTCGGTATGCTGGCCCTGATGTTTATCGCCTGGCTGGCGAGTGAAAACCGCCGAGCCATCCGCTGGCGAACCGTGCTGGGTGCGCTCGCCCTGCAAACCGGTTTTGCTGCTCTGGTGCTCTATTTCCCCCCCGGACAAATCATGCTCGGTGCCATGAGCAATGGCGTCTCCGCCCTGCTCGGCTTTGCCGACAGCGGCATCCGCTTTGTGTTTGGCGATCTCGCCAGCAACGGCTTTATCTTCGCCGTGCGGGTGCTGCCGCTGGTGATCTTTATCAGTGCGCTGATCGCCGTGCTCTACCACTTCGGCATCATGCAGTGGGTGATCCGGGTACTGGGCGGCGCCATTCACCGTCTGCTCGGCACCAGCCGCGCCGAATCTCTGGTGGCCACCGGCAATATCTTCCTGTCGCAAGGGGAGTCGCCGCTGCTTATTCGTCCCTTCCTCGCTGGTATGACTCGCTCCGAACTCTTCGCGGTGATGACCTGCGGCATGGCCTCGGTAGCGGGCTCGGTGCTGGGCGGTTACGCCGGTCTGGGGGTGGATCTTAAATACCTCATCGCCGCCTCCTTTATGGCGGCGCCGGGTGGCCTGCTGATGGCCAAACTGATGGTGCCGGAACAGCAGCAGGTGAGCGATCAGACCGAGATCACCCTCGACAAGAGCGACTACAGCAACGCCATCGATGCGCTGGCGGGCGGTGCCATGGGTGGCATGAAGATCGCGGTGGCCATCGGCACCATCCTGCTCGCCTTTGTCAGCGTCATCACCATGATCAACGCTGGCCTCACCAGCGTCGGCGAGTGGTTCGGCTGGGCCGATCTCTCCCTGCAGCAGCTGCTTGGCTATCTGTTTGCCCCAGTGGCCTGGCTGATTGGTGTGCCCGCCAGCGAGATGATGGCGGCAGGATCCCTGATTGGTCAGAAGGTGATCATGAACGAGTTCGTCGCCTATCTGGACTTTGCCAATATCAAGGCTGATCTGAGCGCCCACACCCAGATCATCATCACCTTCGCCCTGTGCGGTTTTGCCAATCTGGGCTCCATTGCGGTGCAGCTTGGCTCCATCGGCACCATGGCACCGGAGCGCCGTCACGACGTGGCCAATATGGGCTTCAAGGCGGTGTTGGCTGCGACCCTGGCCAACCTGATGAGCGCCACCCTGGCCGGGATCTTTGTCTCCCTCTGATGAGATAAAGCCAGGCTGCGCCAGTAAAAAAGCGCCCCCCCATCTGGGGCGGGCGCTTTGCTTTATGGGCAGGGGGCTAGCGAGCGTTCGCTTCCCCCAGTCGTGGGTTGAGGGAGAGGATCCGGGTCTTGCTGACCCGGTGGCGATAGATCTCCCGCAGATAGAGCACTGCCTTTTTCACCGACTCACGGCTGAGGCGAATATCGTTGATGGAGACGAACTTCTCTTTCTCGCGGATAAGCTCCCGATATTTCTTCTCATACATGGGCTTGATGGCGTACCAGTTGGTATCGAGGATCTTGGCCGGGTTCTCGAACTCGTTGAGCATGCTGTCGAGCAGCGCATCGTTCCACTCCTCATTGCAGATCATCTCGATCACCGCCTTGTCCAGATGCTCATCGAAGCGATAGTGATCCTTGGCAAAGCAGCGCTTGATAAAGGCCACGATCAGGGTCAGGAAGTCATCGCTCAGGCAGGGACTCTTGACGATCAGGGTGGTGAGGGAGATGTTAGCCGACGCCCCGATGACCAGCGCATAACGCTTGAGGGTGGTATTGGGGAAGAGCCCGTTGAGGTGAGACTTGAGCCGGTTGAGATCCATATAGGAGAGCTTGTACTCCTTGGGCAGGGAGATGATCGACACCACCGATGAGCAGTTCTTGAAGAAGTGCAGTTCGTTGAGGTGGGCTGGGTCATGGCCGCTTTTCACATAGTCGTCCAGATACTCCCGATAGTTGCCCGCCTCGATGGGCAGCAGACTGATCCCCTCGATGGCCTGGGTCATCTTGTTGAAGTGGGGCAGCTCGATGGAACGGGTGAAGAGATCGTCCACATTGAGCCCGTCTTCCTTGTCAAACAGGCCGCCGGGGGGCGAGATGGACTCGGCATACGCCACCGCCACCGGCCCAGCCAGACTCATAAAGAGGTCGTTGGCATCGAGCCGAATGGTTTCGCTGATATCAATGCCCGCCCGGCGAAAGTAGTTCTCGTCGTAGTCGGTGGTGACGGCCTGGGCGGTGAGGATGTTGAAGATCTGCTGGGAGATGTACTGGTTGGCGTACTTCTCCATGGTGTTGACATCAACATGCTGGATCTCGCCATCGTCGCTCTCTTCGGCGTAGCGCATGATGTCGTTGGAGATCAGCATCATGGCATTCCAGGGCCTGATCCGCTTGAGCATGCTGACATCGCACGCCTGCTCGTTGTCGAAGTGATAGGAGAAGTCCCACTCCTCGGCCAGGTATTTGCACAGCAAACGCCCCGCGTTGATGTGCAGGGCTTCCGAGATCTCGATACCCCGATCACAGATATTGGGCAGGATGCAGATGCCGCTGGTGAAGATGGGATCGAACATGAAGTGCTCCCCGAGGGAGAGGTGCTCCTCCTCTTCTGACGGGGGTGAAAAGGTCTTGCTCATGTAGGAGTACTGCTGGGCCAGCCCGAACTCGGAGGCCATGCCGGAGCCGGTGCCGCCCCCGGCACTGAAGATGTAGAAATAGAGGCGGGACTGGTTGGCCTTGATGCCGCAGGAGTCCACCAGATAGGTATGAATAGCCTGCCACTCGGAGTTGGCGAAGTAGTGGGGGCTCTTGTTGAGGATGATCTTGGCCAGATACTGGCCAAGGATAGGGGCGTTACCCGCGCCTCCCGCGTGGATCTCCGACAAGTCCATCACCCGCATCTTGGCGTAGTCACGCAAGGAGCCACCTTCGCCGCTGCGATTGGAGTGGCGGATCCGACCATCGATGTCCTTGTCCAGATCCCCCAGCATCACCATGGGCTCGATCAGAAAGATCGGTCGGGCCCCGTTGTTTGGCAGTCGCAGATTGCGCCGGATCCAGCTTACCGGACCAAACTCCTTCTCCCGCTTGCGTTGCTCTTCACTGTTGAACTCATTGAGATAAAAGCTGCGGGCGTTGTAGACCAGCGAGGCCACATCCTGCGCGATGTTGGAGCCGCAGCGTCCCAGCCCCACCAGACAGACGGACGGAAAGTTGTGAGGTACGGTAGCGCCCGTTTCACTCTCTCCGATGGCGGCGGGAAACACCGCATGGCGCAGCTGTTCCAGATTGGCAAGAATGCGGGCCAGATCCCCTTCGGTGTAGTAGAGGTAACGGTTGCCTGCGTCCTGCTCATCATCCGTGCTGATAGGTAGCAGATCGATATGCTCGGTCATGAAAAAAGATCCCTCTTGGCGGCGAATGTATATAAATCAGCAGCTTTTCGACTGCCCGGTAACTCTAGATGATAAAAAGCGGGGGCGCGGTGAGAGGAGGGCGAGAGTTGTGACTGTGTGATCATGGGCACAGCAACACCCCGGAAATCTGCCGGTACTCCTCACTGGACGGATGGGGCAACGGCGCCCCATTCCCCTGAAAGGGGGGACGACCACACTCAACAACGTGTTGGCCGTGCGCCGGATCATCCCGCTCTGAGCGGTCTGTTTCCCTTGCGCTGGCGTGGTGGAACAAACACGAAAAAGAATTTTTAGATTGGTTTTCGCACTTCCAATCGATTATTTGATTGGGCAGTAACGGCATTAGCGGTGTCAGATTAGGGGAGCAGGTTGGCCAACGCGCCGTCAGCCAGTCTTTACGCGGTCACACAAGGAGACACTCTGATGGAAACACTTGACCAGAAAATCGACACCATGCGAGAAGCATTTATGCAGCAGGAGCGCAAACAGGCCCACGACAAGTGGCAAGCCAGGGTCGAGGAGCTGCTACAGATACGGGGTGAGGAGAGACAACCGGAGGAGCAGGAAGAGTAGTGCTCGCACCCGGGCGAAAGTTGAGGTAGCGAACGCTTCGTATCGGCTACCCGTTATCTACCACCGATAAAAAAACCACCGACCTTTTGCAGGTCGGTGGTTTTTTTATGGATAGCGGCTGATTGGCTGCCCTCACTTCCGGGCCGAGCAATGGGGTCACATCCAGGGGCGTAGGGACGCGCCTACTTCGAATCGGTGACGGGCTCTTCGGAGAGCAACTCGTTAACGAGTCCTGCAGCCAGATGAATATTCGACTCCATCTTGTCGCCGTTCACCGCGTTCGCTTTCCACGATTCTGGGGCTTCGGGATGTGGCCCGGAGACGGCCACCTTGCCTTTGCCATATGAGCTGATCAGCGCGGCAATCTGATGGTTTTGAAAATGGGCGATGACCTTGATCTGCTCGGGGCTTGGCACCGGCGTAAATTGCGGGCCGGCCTGGTAGTACATCTGGCGCTCTTCGCCAAGCCAGCTGATCGGGAAGATCCTGGCGCTAAAGTCGCCGTCATAATCATCGGATGTGGCAGGAACAAGGCCCAGCGCCGGCAAAAAGCCCTCTTCTTCAGACCAGCCGGTGGATGCCACAAAGGCACCCCCACAGATCCCGAGGTAGCGGCCACCATTCTGCAAATAGGTTTTTAATGCCGAACGCGCGTCCGCGGTGAAGGCGTTGAGGAGCGGCTCAACATCGTCCTCTGTGCCGCCAACGATAAACACCCTGGCATTATCGAGCTCTGCAGGCAGCGCCCCAATATTGGAGAGATACCTGACCGGCAAGCCCACCTGCTTGACCACATCCGCAATCGCTTTGGTGCTATCCCCATCAGAAACCGGCCCGTTATAGATCAGCGCGTACGGCTCTTGCTGCGGCTGCGCAGAGGCGGCTTCAGTCATGCACCCAGTCGCTAACCAAAGGCTGATAACGCTCGCAATCCGCATGACGCTTTTTGGTACATTCATCGCTGCCACTGTCCCTGTGATGTGAACCGAAGAGACTACTTATCACGATCCCGTTCTGCATGTCAGCCGCTGTTAAATGAACATTTCAAGTTAACGTGCCAACGCTGATTGGGCCTGCGTTCGACACACAACGAACGAGCCAATACAGAAGGGACAAATGACAGAAGTTCAGCCCCGGTTTGGAGGGGTCGTGTCACAGCCGTTTTTATCACTTCTGGAGTGACGCCTTTATGGCTGATGCATAAGGATTCGAGGGGGATATCCAACAACAAAAGAAAGTGCACTTCACCTTCACTTCACCGAGCGGGGATAAGGTAGGCTCACGTTTTCAGTTGGAGCTTCACCCTATGCCCACCATCGTCACTCACGCCGCCGTACCCCTCTGCCTTGGTCTCGGGCTTGGCAGCCGGATTATCCCGCCCCGCCTGCTGTTGGCCGGTGTCGCCATCGCCATGCTGCCCGATGCCGATGTGCTCGCCTTTAAACTGGGGGTCGCCTACGGCCATGTCTTTGGCCACCGCGGCTTTACTCACTCACTGCTGTTCGCCTTTGCCCTGCCAACACTGGCCATGCTGTTTCACCGCCAGTTTAGGGCAAGCGCCACCACTGTCTGGTCGTTTCTGCTGGTCTCTTTGCTCTCCCACAGCCTGCTCGATTCCCTTACCACCGGCGGCAAAGGGGTTGGCTGGCTCTGGCCGTGGCGTGACGAGCGCTTCTTCGCCCCCTGGCAGGTGATCCGGGTTGCCCCCTTCAAGCTGGAGGCCTACCTCACAGCCCGAGGTGAAGCGGTGATCCTCTCCGAGCTCTACTGGGTCTGGCTGCCGGGGGTTGTGTTGATGCTGGTGTTGATGGGATGGCGGGTGTGGGGCAGGGGGCCCTAGGGGATGCTGAGACTAGCGGCCAAGTGATGAAGATAGTCATAACTGTGCCACTGTATGGCACAGAGAGCGAGTAGGGCTGATGCTGCCAGGGCACCTCGATCCCGCTTCTGGAGTAATACCCACAGGGCATGCAGTATGCAGAGACCCAGACTCACCAGATATATGAGGGCTAACGCCACTTCAATTAAATCCGATATACCGTATGGATCATTCGGATTGTGATAAAGCAGGTCATAGCCAAAGGCGCGAAATCCGAGTCTTAACAGAAACAGGGAAAAGCAGATGATAGCCAGTCGTTTTGTTTTTTGGCTGATTGTTGTCATGCAACTTCTCAAATCTACCAACGTTAACGTTTGGGGCTTAGATACAGCAGAGCTGGGACATCCATCATTTTGAATATTGGCTACGTTATGCCTTGTTCAGAAAGGTGGGTGTCCCTGATTTGAGATTTATGTTTTGTCCAGAAAGATGAGCGTTCTAAATTTGGGGGTCCTGATTTAGTGGTTTTGCAATAGAGTTACTTGGTGCATAAGAACGAATAACATTATTTTCACCACTGCTGTATGGCGATTTTTTATAGTCTGAGTGTTTTTTAACTTGAGTAAATTTTGTTCCTCTTAGTTCGAGTGCTGACCAACATTCCTGAGCTCCAGCACCATTACAGTAGCTACCGTGTAGAGCAAGTATTAGTTGATCTCTACCGCTTTGTTTCTTCCAGGTATGTTCTTGAACTGCAAGTTCACTGTCAAAGGCTATATCCCATTGACCATTTTGTGTTTTAATAAATACGACTAATGGCGTGCCTGCACTACCTCCCAGATAGCAACGTTTACCATCCTTTTGTGCTGCTCCAATATCTAATACGATAATATCATTGTCATCGACCATTTTATGGTAGAGAAATCTTGAATCGTCGATATATTGGTTTGGATAGATTTGCCAGTCATCTAACTTAAGATTGCTACATTCTGTGTAGGCGAGTTGTTCTTTTACCTTTTCTCGGACGATTTGTGGTACTTCTAAGGCTTGCGCGATACCAGGTAATAGCATAATTATAAAAGATATTACTTTGTTCAATTTATTTCCTTTGTTGTTGATTATAATGAGGATTTGAATTTCATAACTCTCGCGTAATATGCAGGAAATGCCAAGCAACGCTGAGACCATTATTTCGTGTTTTTTGTGATCAGAAAGGTGGATATCCTAATTTTTCACTCGTCTATAATACCATGTTGCTCCAAATAACTAATACCTTGTTTTGTAATGCTTAATTTCTCATTGGAGTACCAGGTTAGTAGGTTTTGATTGCATGCTTGTTCAATGTACTTATCAAGCGTAAATCTATGCATAGATACGTTTAGCATAAGAGATTTATACCAAATATAGTCATACTCTCTTCCTTCATAGCATCTAGCTACAGCTTTCATCACTTCTTTAACGCCATCAGCTGATCTATCTGGTCTAGCACTTTCCATTGGTTTGAATGGATTTTCACCGATTGCTGGCTTTTCATATAGCGGGGCATTTAGCAGTGTTCTAAGTAAATCGTCAAAACTATATTCAATATCTGAATTGTTAGAAAAATTGATATATAGCTTCGATTTTAAAAACGTTGGACGATAATCAGTTCCTGACTGTCGAATAATTGGTATAACTTTACGGCTATCAATTTTTGATAACAATGAGGATGTCATAATCATTTTTTCATAGCCAACACCACCTTCTCCAGCATTAGCTTTTTCAACATATTTCTCAGTGCATATCATAAGAATGTAGTCAGCTGCTTCTAGCTGTGTTTCCATGAAATGGGGTAAATCATCTCCTGGTTTCAAATCCCATTGGTCTAAGACTGCATCAATTCCTCGATTTCTAAGTGTGGTTGCAAAATCTAAAACCCACTCTTTATGTGGGGCTGTATCATGTGAGTATGAAATAAAAGCTCTTGGTGGATTCATTGTCTATCCTGATGTTTAAACTAGATGCAGTTAGATTTTTCACTTCACATCTCGAATGTTGGGCTAAAAAGCGTAGGTTGGAGCTGAATGAATTGAAACCCAACGTTTACCGCGAAATATATTTGTAAATCTGTTTTACGGATCTGTCACATCCATATTTATCCCGCACTGGTTGGCGTAATAATGCTCGCCTGCTGGGCTTCGCTCTGCGCAGCGCCAACCTACAAAAAACCACGCTACCGCCCCTGAGTGACAGCCCCCAGTTCGCTGCTTTTAACCTGCGAGATAGTAACAATCGCTGTCATGGCGTTTTCCGAGAGGTTGATTGTCATTCGGGTATCTTAAGGGGGAGAGTGGTGCGTTGAGAAGCGGGTTTTGGCGGGAATCTGTGTTGGATCAATAAATTAGTCATTGGGGCGTGGGCTGTGTGAACAACTCCTTTGGCAGGGAATGCAAAGCCGCCCTCACCCCAGCCCTCTCCCGGAGGGAGAGGGGGCAAGACGCCCAGAGCAGCAAGCGGGCACAAGCGAGATAAAAAGAATGGGAGCCGGTCAGGCTCCCTTTCTCATGGTTATGGCGTGGTTATGCGAACTGGCAGATCAGGGTCACAACCAGCCGACCCCATACCCGACTTTATCTATTTGTCGCGGCCTTCATCCCTTCCACAAACTCTTTCAGACGAGTGAGCATATGCTCCGGATTCTGGTGGTGGGTCTCGATGATCTTCACCACGGCGGAGCCGGAGATGGCACCGGCGGCGCCAGCGGCTATGGCCTCACGCACCTGAGCCGGTTCGCTGATGCCAAAGCCGAGCAGGGCGGGGGGAGCGTTGAACTCGCGCAGGGTATTGATCAGCCCTTCCACCGGCATGCCGGCCTTGGTCTCGGCACCGGTGACGCCGGCGCGGCTCACCAGATAGGTGTAACCATTGCCGAGCTCCGCCACCTGTTTCAGGGTCTCGGCGTCGCCATTGGGCGGGGCGATAAAGATGCTGTCGATGCCGAACTTGTCGGCGGCCGCCTTGTAGGGGGCGCACATCTGCACCGGCACATCGGCGACCAGCACCGAGTCCACGCCTGCTTGCTGGCACTTCTCGTAGAAGCCGTCAATTTTGCGCACATAGACCAGATTGGCGTAGACCAAGAGGCCAATGGGCAGCTGCGGGTACTTGGCGCGGATGCGGCCGAGCAGCTCGAAGCAGTCATCCGGGGTGGTGTGGCTGGCAAATGCGCGCAGGGCGGCGCCCTGAATGGTGGGGCCGTCCGCCACCGGATCGGAGAAGGGAATGCCGAGCTCGAGGGCATCGGCGCCCCCTTCTACCAGCGCATCGACGATGGCTAGCGACAATTCGGGGGTGGGGTCACCCAGCATCACGAACGGCACAAAGGCGCCCTGATTGGCCGCGTCCAGACGGGAGAAGAGTTGTGCGTAACGGTTCATGACAAGGTTCCTTCTTTTTCAAAGATGTCAGCGACGGTGAAGATATCTTTGTCGCCACGGCCGGAGAGGTTGACGATAAGCACCTGCTCTTTTTCCGGTTCACTGCGGGCCATCTTGAGGGCGTGGGCCAGCGCGTGGGAGGACTCCAGCGCGGGTATGATGCCTTCGGATTTGGCCAGCTCCTGGAAGGCATCCAGCGCCTCCTTGTCGGTTACCGATGGGTACTCGGCGCGGCCGATGGCGGCCAGATGGGCGTGCTGCGGGCCGACGGAGGGGAAGTCCAGCCCCGCCGAGACGGAGTAGGACTCCTGAATTTGCCCCTGATTGTCCTGCATCAGGTAGGAGTGCATGCCAAAGAAGACCCCCTTGCTGCCGTGACCGAGCGGCGCACCGTGCTCGCCACTCTCGATGCCGTGACCACCCGGCTCGACGCCGATAAGGCGCACTGATGGCTCATCGATAAAGTCGGCAAACATGCCGATGGCGTTCGACCCACCGCCGACGCAGGCGATCACCGCATCGGGCAGTCGCTCCTCCTTCTCGAAGCACTGGGCCTTGGCCTCTTCGCCGATCATCTTCTGGAACTCCCGCACGATAGTGGGGAAGGGGTGCGGACCGGCGGCGGTGCCGAGCAGGTAGTGGGCCGACTCGTAGTTGGCGGCCCAGTCGCGCAGCGCCTCGTTGCAGGCATCTTTCAGGGTGCTGGAGCCTGAGTGCACCGGAATAACGGTGGCGCCCATCAGCTTCATGCGAAAGACGTTGGGCTTCTGGCGCTCGCAATCCTTGGCACCCATATAGACCCGGCACTTGAGGCCGAGCAGGGCGCAGGCCAGCGCAGTCGCAACGCCATGCTGACCGGCACCGGTCTCGGCGATGATCTCGCTCTTGCCCATCCGCTTGGCCAGCAGCGCCTGACCCAGCACCTGGTTGGTCTTATGGGCGCCGCCGTGCAGCAGGTCTTCACGCTTCAGATAGAGGCGGGTCTTGGTGCCTTTGGTCAGATTGCGAGTCAGGGTGAGAGGGGTCGGGCGACCGGCATACTCGGTCAAGAGCGACTGAAACTCGGCGATAAAGGCCGGGTCATCCTTGGCATCGACAAAGGCTTTTTCCAGCTGGAGCAGGGCCGGGATAAGGATTTGGGGCACATACATGCCACCAAATTCACCGAAAAACGGGTTGAGCAGGGTCATAGACTATTCCTTGTATTTATAGGCTTAAGCGATTCATTCATTTGGTGCATGTATTTAGCGGGTTCGCAGCGCTCTTTCACAGTTGGCGCAGAGCGCCGAAGGCAGCTGCAATCTTGTGCGCATCCTTCTGGCCCGGGGCACTCTCCACCCCGGAGTTGAAATCAAGGCCGAGGCAGCCCACTTGCGCAGCCTGCAGGGCGTTGTCGGGATTGAGGCCACCCGCCAGCATCAGCTTGGCTTTATCGAGCGTGGCCAGCATGGCCCAGTCGAACGCCTGACCGGTACCGCCGCTCTGGCTGCCCACTTTTGTATCCAGCAGCAGCCGATCGGCCGGGTAGTCGAGGGCGGGCAGCGGTTCGCCACTTGTGACTCCAACTGCCTTCCAGATCTGGCAGCCAGCCGGCAGCAGCGCGCGCAGTCCCTCGATATAGGCGGCATCTTCATCGCCGTGCAGCTGCACCGCGGCGAGCCCCAGCGCCTCCACCGTCTTGACGATGGTGGCGGGCTGGGCGTTGCGAAATACCCCCACATAGGCGAGCGGCGCGCCCGCCATTACTGCGCGGGCAGCGGGAATGTCCACATAGCGCGGGCTTTTGGAAACAAAGATAAGACCCCCAAATACCGCACCCGCCTGATGGGCGGCGGCGGCATCCTCGGCGCGGGTGAGGCCGCACACCTTGTTCTGGCCCAGTACCAGCTTGCGCACCGCCGCTTCCAGATCCGGCTCGGCCATCAGGGATGAGCCCACCAGAAAGCCCTTGGCGTGGTGGCGCAGATCCGCCACCTGAGCGCGGTGGTTGATGCCGGATTCGCTGATCACTACCCGATCGCTTGGAATGTCTGCGGCCAGCTGTTTGGTGCGGGTGAGATCGACGCTCAAATCGCGCAGATCCCGGTTGTTGATGCCAATCACCGGCGCGCCCAGCGCGATGGCGCGGGTCAGCTCCTCCTCGTTGCTTACCTCGGTGAGCACGCCAAGGCCCAGCTCCTTGGCCACCGCGAACAGGGCGCGATAGCCCTCGTCGGTGAGCACCGAGAGCATCAGCAGGATGGCGTCCGCCTGATAGTGGCGGGCCAGATAGACCTGATAGGGGTCAATCATGAAATCCTTGCAGAGCACCGGCTGCGATACGCGGCTACGCACCCGTGGCAAAAAGGTAAAATCCCCCTGAAAGAACTTCTCGTCGGTCAGCACCGAGATGGCGGTGGCGTATTTGCCATAGATGTCGGCGATGGCCTCCGGGCTGAAATCGTCGCGGATCAAGCCCTTGGAGGGAGAGGCCTTCTTGCACTCCAGAATAAAGCGGGTGGAGCCCGCCTTGAGGGCGCCTACGAAATCCCGATCGCTGGGGGTCAGCTCGCTCTGGAAGCTATCCAGCGGTTGGGCCAGCTTGCGGGCGGCAACCCACTCCTGTTTGGCCGCCACGATCTTGCCGAGAATGGTCTGGCTGATGGAGGCCATGTTCAGAAATGCATGGGGGGCAATAAGGTCTGACATCTCGTTATCCTTGCGAAACTGGCTCTTGCCCTGTGGGCGTTCTGAATGACTGCTGTGCGACATGGTGGCTGACATCATGCCTCCTGATTGCCCGCTTCCTGATGGCTCAAAGTGGCGAGCCGGGCGGCGAGATCCGCTGCCTTGCCGCTCGCCAGCACCGCCAGCACCTCGGCCGCCGCGCTCTTGAGATCCTTCGCCTTGCCCGCCATCAGCAGCAGTGGCGCCACATTGGCAGCAATGGCGGCGTTGTGGGCCGGGGTGCCACGCCCTTCCAGGATGGCGGCGGTGATGGCGCGGTTCTCCTCAGGCTCCCCACCCTGAATGGCGCTGACCGGATAGGTCTCCAGGCCAAAGTCAGCCGGGGTGAGCAGAAATTCGCGGATCTCGCCGTCACGGATCTGGGCCACCTGGGTCGGGCCGTGGATGGCAATTTCATCTAGCCCGGCACCGTGCACCACCATACCGGTTTTCAGCCCCAGTGCCAGCAGGGTTTCTGCGATGGGGCGCACCAGCTCGGGGGCATAGACCCCCATCAGCTGATAGGTGGGGCGAGCGGGGTTGATGAGCGGCCCCAGCACGTTGAACAGGGTGCGGGTCTTGAGGGCCTGACGCACCGGCATGGCGTGGCGCACGCCAGCGTGATACTGGGGGGCGAACAGGAAGCAGATGCCGAGCTCATCCAGGCAGCGGCGCGCCTGCGCCGGGCTCATGTCGAGCTTGATGCCCATTTTGTCCAGCAGATCGCTCGAGCCCGACTTGCTCGAAACCGAGCGGTTGCCGTGCTTGGCCACTTTCAGGCCGCAGGCGGCGGCGACCAGCGCCGAGGTGGTGGAGACGTTGATGGTGTTGAGGCCATCGCCACCGGTACCGACGATGTCGCAGAACTCATAATCCGGACGCGGGAAGTCGCGCGCTTCCGCCAGCAACGCTTCGGCGGCGCCAGCGATCTCCTCCGGGGTCTCCCCCTTGATCTTGAGGGCAGTCAGCAGGCTTGCGAGCACGATGGGGTCCACTTCGCCACGAACCACTTGGCCGAAGGCGTCGCGGGTACTTTCACGGCTCAGAGACTGACCCTGATAGAGGGTGTTGAGATGTTGATGCATGTTGGTCTCCTTACCGCACACTGCTTTCTGGACGGGTGATATGGGCGAGCGCCTGAGTCAGCAGACGGGCCCCTTCCGAGGTCATGATGGATTCCGGGTGGAACTGGAAGCCCAGTACCCGCTCATCCTGCTGCTCGATGGCCATGGGCATGCCCTGATAGTGGGCAATCACCGTCAGCTCTTCCGGTACATAGGTGGCGACCAGCGAGTGATAGCGGGCCACCGGCAAGGGGCTTTGCAGCCCTGCGAAGGCGCCGTGGCCGTTGTGCTCAATCAGGGACCGCTTGCCGTGGACGATTTCGCCTGCCGCGCCGACGGTGCCGCCGTAGGCTTCGCACAGAGCCTGATGGCCGAGGCAGATGCCGAGGATGGGCACCTGACCGCGGGCCAGCTTGATCAGATCAATCAGGCAGCCCGCCTCGTGGGGGGCGCCCGGCCCCGGCGAGAGCACCAGCACGGCGTCCCCTTCGCAGGCGGCAATTTCGCTCATGATGCGGCTGGCCGGCAGGCTGTTGCGGTAGATCCGCACCGGATAACCGAGGGAGCGGAACTGGTCGACGAGGTTGTAGGTAAAGGAGTCGAAGTTGTCGAGCAGAAAGATATTAGTCATGGCTCACGTCCTTATGTTGCTCCTGCTGGGCGCTCAGGGCTTGCAGGGAGGTGCCATGGCTGGCGGCGATGGCGGCCAGCACGGCGGCCGCCTTGGCGCGGGTTTCATCCGCTTCGGCTTGCGGCTTGGAGTCATAGACCACCCCGGCACCGGCCTGCACATGGGCCACGCCATCTTTGACAAAGGCGGAGCGGATGACGATGCAGGTATCCATCTCGCCGGCGCCGTTGATGTAGCCGACCGCGCCGCCGTAGCTGCCGCGGCGCTTGCCTTCCACCATGCGAATAAGCTCGCTGGCGCGGATTTTGGGGGCGCCGGTGAGGGTACCCATGTTCATGCAGGCCTGATAGGCGTGCAGGGCGTCAAGGTCGGCGCGCAAGGTGCCCACCACCTTGGAGACCAGATGCATCACGTGGCTGTAGCGATCCACTTTCAGCAGCTCCTTGACGTAGCGGGTGCCAGGCTCCGAGATGCGGGCGATGTCGTTGCGGCCCAGATCCACCAGCATCAGGTGCTCGGCCACCTCTTTTTCGTCCTGACGCAGCTCCAGCTCGATGCGGCCGTCGAGATCGCGGTTGATGCTGCCATCCGGGTTGAAGCCGCGGCGGCGGGTACCGGCGATGGGGTACATCTCCACGTCGCGGCTGGCGGCGCAGAATTTCACCGCGCTCTCCGGCGAGGCGCCAAACAGGGTGAAGCCCTCATCCTGCACGTAGAACATGTAGGGGCTGGGGTTGGTCTGCTTGAGGCGGCGATAGGCGGCCAGGGGGCTCGGACAGGGCAGGGAGAAGCAGCGGGACGGCACCACCTGAAAGATGTCGCCACGGCGGATAAAGCCCTTGAGTTTCTCCACCTCGGCACAGAACTGCTTGTCGCTCTTGTCCACGCTCATGCCACCGGTCAGGGGCTGGGTGGTCAGCTCGGCGCTTAGAGGTTGCTGGCAAATCTGTTTGAAGTCGGTGAGTCGCTCGGTCAGGCGGGTGTATCTGTCTTCAACCTGGCTTTCGTCGCTGTCGCCGCCAAAGATGCAGGCCAGCAGTTGAGTGGTGCGCTCGATATGGTCGATGGTGATCAGGGTTTCGGCCACATAGAAGCAGTAGTCGGGGCAGTCGTTGCTCCCCTCCGGCACTTCGGGCAGATCTTCAAAAGAGGCGATGAGGTCGTAGGCAAAGCTGCCCGCCATAAAGAGGGCTTCTTTACCCAACTGGCAATCAAGCTCCCGCTGCAGGGTGCGCAGCACGTCCAGCACGCTGATCCCCTTGAGGCGGCTATCTTCATCCTGCTCCCGATCGGAGGCCGGGAAGTCGAGCTGCAGCTCACCGGCCACCAGGCTCTGGATAACGGCGGCGGGCAGGCGTTTGGTCAGCAGGCTCTGCAACTGGGCGCCGTTGTCGTTCAGGCTGCGCACCCGTACGGTGCGACCACGGCACTCGATGCGCAGGCAGGCATCGACCAGCAGCAGGCTCTGTTTGCCTGCCTTGGAGTCGATCTCGACCGATTCCAGCAGCAGGTTGTTGGGGCGGCCCTGACAGAGGCGGGTATAGAGCGCCAGCGGATCGGCCACATAGGGGGCGTTGAGTTTGAGGGTATCGAATTCACCCAGAGGAAGGCGATGTGTGGCTGTCATAGTGCGTTCCCTTGCGTGTGATGCTTTTTACCGATGTTCATGACGTTGAATTCCTTGAAAATTTAATTGGTCCGGGGTGGCTGGTTCAGGGGCGCCATCGCCAGGTCAGCTTGCTTGTCTGAATTCTCGGTTTCATCACAGGTCCATTTGCCGGATAATAAAAAAGCCCGCTGGGGTCAGCGGGCTTTTTCTTTGGGTTCTTAATTTGCTGTCAGATTACAGGTACAGCAACGACCACACGCCCGCATGTCAGGGAGTGTGCCACCACCAGATGGTCAGGATGGAAGTCGTTTGCATGATAAAGTCCTGTAAAAAGATGTTTGCAATGAAGTGCCTACAGAAAACGATAAAGCCGCGGCCAAGTCAAGTCGCTTTTTAGCCTTCTTTCACCGATTTGCCATGAATGGTGACCTGACCACGAGAGCGGAATAACCTGATGAGATTCGATCTTCACTGCCATACCACTGCCTCCGACGGGGTGCTGAGCCCGGCCGAACTGGTGCGCCGCGCCGCCGAAAAACAGGTCGAGGTGTTAGCAGTTACTGACCACGATACCCTTGCCGGACTTGATGAGGTGCGCCGCACCATCGAGAACGAGCAACTGCCGCTGCGGCTGGTGAGCGGGGTCGAAATCTCCACCGGCTGGGAGCATCACGAAATTCATATCGTGGCGCTGGGGGTGGAAGAAAAAAATCCGCAGCTGACCGACTTTCTGGCCGGTCAGCTGGCACGCCGTGAGGCGCGCGCGCAGGAAATCGGGCGTCGTCTGGAGAAGTGCCTTATCCCGGGCACCTATGAAGAGGCCAAACAGCTCGCCGGTGATGCTGCCGTGACCCGCGCCCACTTTGCCCGGGTATTGGTGGCGCGCGGGGTGGCCGACAACATGCAGAAGGTATTCAAAAAGTACCTGAGCCGTGGCAATAAAGGCTATGCCCCGGCCGAGTGGCCCGAGATGCGCGAAGCAATCACTGCCATTCACGCTGCCGGCGGGCTGGCGGTGCTGGCCCACCCCAGCCGTTACGATCTCACCGCCAAGTGGATCAAGCGGCTGCTGGTGGCTTTCAAGGCGGCCGGTGGCGATGCCATGGAGGTCTCATTGCCCCAGCAGAGCCCGCAGGAGCGGGCCAATCTGGGCCAGTGGGCCAAGGATCACGACCTCTATATCTCGGTGGGATCGGATTTTCACTTCCCCTCCAACTGGACGGAGCTGGGCCGCCACCTCTGGCTGCCCAAAGAGGGAATGCCCGTCTGGCTGGCCTATCCCGGTCACTTTGGGCTCACCACTGAGCAACATGCAGAGCTGCTGGCGAGCCGGTAACGGCGCCAGCGAAATAGGGAACAAGCCGGGCAAGAGGGGATTCCCATAGTGTGGCTTGCCTATCCCGGTCACTTTGGGCTCACCACCGAACAACATGCCGAGCTGCTGGCGAGCCGGTAACGGCGCCAGCGAAGCGGCCACAAACAGGTTAAGGTAGTGTCATGGATCTTTGATCCGTGACCATACGAGCGGGCAGGTATTGCTGCCCCCATTGCGAGAACAAGCTATGAGTCAGCATTTTTACGTACATCCTGAAAACCCCCAGGCCCGACTGATCGGTCAGGCGGTACAGATCATCCAGAACGGCGGCGTTATCGTCTATCCGACCGACTCCGGTTATGCGCTGGGTTGCCAGATGGGTGACAAGGGCGCGCTGGAGCGCATCTGCCGCATCCGTCGCCTCGACGCCAACCACGACTTCACCCTGGTGTGCCGCGATCTCTCCGAGATCTCCACCTACGCCAAGGTCGACAACAGCGCGTTTCGCCTGATCAAGAACAACACCCCGGGCGCCTACACCTTCATCTTCAAGGCGACCAAAGAGGTGCCGCGCCGCCTGATGAACGAGAAGAAGAAGAGCATCGGCATCCGGGTGCCGGACAACAAGATAGCTCAGGCGCTCTTGGAAGCACTCGGCGAGCCGCTGCTCTCCACCACACTGATCCTGCCGGACTCCGAGATGGCCGAGTTCGATCCGGAAGAGATCTTCGACAAGCTGGGCAAGCAGATCGATCTGGTGGTCAACGGCGGTTATCTGGGTGAGCAGCCCACCACAGTGGTCGATTTCTCTGACGACGAGCCGGTATTGCGTCGTCGCGGCGCCGGGGACCCGACTCCGTTTGAGTGATGTCGCTGAACCGGTGACAGTTCCTTCCGCCGAGACGGGGACTGGCGCCGCGCTACCCATCGCGAAAGTCCTGGGGCAGCCCTATCACGAGTTGCCTCAGGACCTGTTCATCCCGCCCGATGCGCTGGAGGTGTTCCTCGATACCTTCGAGGGGCCGCTCGATCTGTTGCTCTACCTCATCCGGCGTCAGCAGCTCGATATCCTCAACCTGCCGATCCTGCAGATCACCGCCCAGTACATGGAGTACGTGGAGCTGATGCAGGGGCTCAACCTTGAACTGGCGGCGGAGTATCTGCTGATGGCGGCCTGGCTGGCGGAGATCAAATCCCGTCTGTTGTTGCCCAAAGCTCCGGAGCTGGAGGATGAAGAGGAGGGGGAAGACCCGCGGGTGACGCTTATTCGCCGCCTGCAGGAGTACGAGCGCTACAAGGTAGGTGCAGAGAGGGTCAATGAGCTGCCACGTGTGGAGCGGGAGATTTATATCGCCACTGCCTTGCCCCCCGATTTTGGTGCCCTCAAGCCACTGGCACCCGATGTTTCGCTGGTTGAGCTCGCCCTTTACATGCAAAGTGTGGTAAAACGCGCGACTCATTTCGAACATCACCAGATCCGCCGCGAACAGATCCCGACCCGGGTGCGCATGGCGGAGATCCTCGCCATGCTCACGCTGGGGCAGACCCTGCGCCTTGAGCAGGTGCTGCGCGCCGAAGAGGGGCGCATGGGGGTACTGGTGACGTTTCTGGCCCTGCTGGAGCTGTGCAAGGAGCAACTGATCTGGATCCTGCAGGCAGAACCACTCGGCCCAATTCATTTCGCATTGGCCGAGCAGAGCGAGGAGGGCAACCGTGGCGCTGCCCACTGAACGACTCAAGACCCTGATCGAAGCGGCGCTGTTTGTGGCCGGGCGCCCGCTCAATGTCAGCGAACTGAAAAGCAGCGTGCTGGCGGATTATCCGGTGACCAGTCGCTATGTTCAGCTACTGTTGGCCGAGATCAGGCAAGATTACAGCTCGCGGGGCGTCGAGCTCAAAGAGGTCGCCTCCGGCTGGCGCTTTCAGGCGCGTCAGGAGTATGCCGAAGAGCTCTCGCGGCTCTGGAGCGAGCGGGCGCCGCGTTATTCCCGCGCCGTGATGGAGACGCTGACCCTGATCGCCTATCGCCAACCCATCACCCGGGCCGAGATCGAAGCGATCCGCGGAGTGGCGGTGTCGAGCCAGATAGTTAATACCCTGAAAGAGCGTGGCTGGGTGCGCAGCATCGGTCACAAAGAGGTGGCAGGTCGCCCCGAGCTGCTCGCCACCACCAGAGAGTTTCTGGATTACTTTAATCTGCAGAGTCTGGAGCAGCTCCCCGAGCTGGATCCTGAGCTGCAACCCCTGTTGCCCTCTGCGGTGGACGGGGAGAGCGATGCCCGGTGAATGGCGCCCAAGCGTGCCGATGTCACCGAGATATACATTTTTCAACAGTGGCGAGTGCTCCAACCGGCGTTTGTTACAGTTAACCCCGTTGCCCCTTTTACCAGTGGGCAGCGATCAACAATCAGGTAACCCCGATGAGTGAAAAACTGCAAAAAGTGTTGGCCCGCGCGGGTCACGGCTCCCGTCGTGAGATGGAGGCCCTGATCACCGCAGGTCGGGTCAGTGTGGATGGCAAGGTCGCCACACTGGGGGATCGCGTCGAAGTGAACGCCGTGATCCGGGTGGATGGTCACCAGGTCAAGACCCGTGCCGCAGAGGAAGTGATCTGCCGCGTACTGGCTTACCACAAGCCGGAAGGGGAGATGTGTACCCGTCACGATCCGGAAGGTCGTCCCACCGTGTTTGATCGTCTGCCCAAGATGGAAGGTGCCCGCTGGATTGCGGTCGGGCGCCTCGACGTCAACACCTCCGGTCTGTTGCTGTTCACCACCGACGGTGAGCTGGCCAACCGTCTGATGCACCCGAGCCACGAAGTGGAGCGGGAATACGCTGTGCGCGTGTTTGGCGAAATCACCGAAGCCATGCTGCAGCGTCTGCGCAAGGGCGTGCAGCTGGAAGATGGCACCGCCAAGTTCAACAAGATCAAACCGGCTGGCGGTGAGGGTCTGAACCAGTGGTTCAACGTTACCCTGACCGAAGGACGCAACCGTGAAGTGCGCCGCCTGTGGGAATCCCAGGAAGTGCAGGTGAGCCGCCTGATGCGGATCCGCTACGGCGACGTCAAGCTGGACCGCGGCATCCCGCGCGGCGGCTGGCAAGAGCTGAAACTGCCGGAAGTGAACTACCTGCGCGGTCTGGTCAACCTGCCGCCGGAGACCGAATCCAAGGTCGATCTGCAGCAGGATGGCAAAACCAGCCGTCACAAGCAGGCCGCCCAGATCCGTCGCGCTGTGCAGCGTCACAAAGAGATGCAGGGCAAAGAGCCCCGCGCTCGCGCCACCACCGCCCGTCGCAAGCCGCAAGCTTCTACCCGCAACTCCGGTACCGGCAGCAAGTAAGCCGACAACCCGTTGCGAACTGCGGGCCGTCAAAGAGCGCGCAGTCGGCCAAGCAAAGGCCCGCACCAACTGGTGCGGGCCTTTTCATCTCTAGCGGGGGACCTCCAGCTGCCGGCTGGCTCCGGTCATATGGCAATGATTGCTCTCACACTCCTCAGTTGGCCGGTGTCATCCACTCTTTGTTGAAGTCGCGGATAAACATCTCTCCCTCTTCATTGCGGGCGGTGACCAGATAGAAGGTGACGTTCTGGCGAAACAACGAGAGGCGGTAGAGGGCGGCGTTGTCCTCCTCCGAGAGGTTCTTTTTCGAGGTGTCGTTGATGGGCACCAGATCGACTTTGCCCTTTTTCAGCAGTTCGACACACTGGTTGAGGCGGTTGGTGGTTCTGACGATCAGCTTCTGCTCGATGGTCACCCGCTCGATAGCATCGGAGAACCACCCCTTGGGCACGCAGGCGGTTTTCTGCTGCCAGGGCGGGGATTCCAGTCCCTTCTTGTCGGGCGTGGTGTACCAGGACTGGATATCAAAGGCGATGGGGGTACTGAACAGCAGGGTGTTGCTGCGCTCGTTGGTCCAGGTAAAGGGGAAGGCGGCGATGGCGTTGCCCAGCTCGATGTTTTTAAGCCCCCTCGGCCAGGGCTGGTAGGAGACCCTCAGATCCGGGTGGCCTGCCGCTTTGAGGGTGGTGAGCACCTTGCTCGCCAGCTCGCCGCCATTGGCCAGCGTCGCTGAAGAGTAGGGGGGCAATTCGCCGGTGATAATTACCGCACTCTGCACCGTGGCGGCCGGGAGCAGCGAGAGAGCAAACAGGGTGGCAAGAAAGCGAAGGGACGAGCGGAGGCGATAAGTGGCAGAGGGCGTGACCGGATAACGGATGTGCATGGCGGGTGACCTCACCTCTATCGATTGCTGACAGCGTAGCGGTTCTGGCAGGGAAAAAACAGACTCGATAAATGCTGTTGGTCGCGGCGTATGGCCCTTGGCGTTCCCTTTGGCGGGCGGAAGGGGTTGTGGCGGTTGCTCTGCTCCGGTGAGCTTGTTAGCCTGTGCGGCTCTGATAGAGGAGTGAACGATGAGCAAGGTACTTGATGAGCTGCTGGCGTTGCTGGCGCTGGAAAAAATCGAGGAGGGCCTGTTTCGGGGCCAGAGCCAGGATCTCGGTCTGCGGGCCGTGTTTGGCGGACAGGTAATGGGGCAGGCCTTGTCAGCCGCCAAGCAGACGGTCGAGACCGGCCGTCAGGTTCACAGTTTTCACTCCTACTTCCTGCGTCCGGGGGATGTGACCCGTCCCATCGTCTATGACGTGGAGAATATCCGTGACGGCCAGACCGTCTCCACCCGCCGGGTCAAGGCGATTCAGGGCGGCAAGCCCATCTTCTATCTCAACGCCTCGTTTCAGGTGCCGGCCGACGGCTTCGAGCATCAGGCGCAGATGCCGACTGGCATCACTCCGCCGGAGGAGCTCAAGAGCGAGCTGGAGCTGGTGCGCCCCTACGAGAACCTGATCCCGGCCTCCCTGCGGGACAAGATCCTCTGTGAGCAGCCCATCGAGATGCGCCCGGTGACCCTGGTCGACCCTATTCGCCCGACGGTGCAGGATCCGGTGCGTCACGTCTGGTTCAAGGCCAACGGCCAGATGCCGGACGATCTGCGGGTGCACAAATACCTGCTGGCCTACGCCTCCGACTTCAACTTCCTGCTCACCTCGCTGCAGCCGCACGGGGTGTCGTACTGGGAACCGGATATGCAGGTGGCGACCATCGATCACTCCATGTGGTTCCACCGGGATTTTCGCTTCGACGACTGGCTGCTCTACGTGGTAGACAGCCCGAGCGCCAGCAGCGGTCGCGGTCTGGTGCGCGGCCAGTTCTTTACCCGTGACGGGGTGCTGGTGGCGAGCACCATGCAGGAGGGGGTGATCCGCCGTCGCGGCAGTTAAGGCCTCAAAGCGGATAGCAAAACGGGGTGGCTGGGCCACCCCGTTTTCGTTGCTGCGATGTGGGCGGGCGCTGCGGGATCAGCCGCCGCGTTGGTACTTGAAGCGCTTCTTGCGCCGGTAGGGATAGACATCCTCGAACACCCCCACCTTGATGTTGCTCTGCAGCCTCTTCCAGTAGTTGGCGTCGAACATCTCCTTGTGCAGCTGCAGCATGATCTCCCGCACCTGCGGCTTTTGCAGCAGGAAGGTGGCGAACTCCTCGGGGAAGATGTCGTTGGGGGCCACCGAGTACCAGGGCTCGGCGCTCCACTCATCCTCGGGGTAGCGCGGCGGCGGGATCTGGCGGAAGTTGCACTCCGTCATGTAGCAGATCTCGTCGTAGTCGTAGAAGACCACCCGGCCGTGGCGGGTGACGCCGAAGTTCTTGAACAGCATGTCCCCCGGGAAGATGTTGGCCGCCGCCAGCTGCTTGATGGCGTTGCCGTACTCCTCCAGCGCGAGGCGGGTCTGCTGCTCGTCCGCCTTGTCCAGATAGAGGTTGAGGGGGATCATCTTGCGCTCGGTATAGAGGTGCTTGATCACCAGCTTGTCGTCGCTGATGGTGAGCGCCGAGGGTGCCACCGTCTTGAGCTCGGCAAGGAGCTCCGGCGAGATGCGATCCAGCGGAAACTCGAAGTTGGTGAACTCCTGGGTATCGGCCATCCGACCCACCCGATCGTGCTGTTTAACCAGCCGGTATTTTGCCTTCACCTGCTCGTGGCTCACATCCTTGGGTGGCGTGAACTCGTCTTTTATCACCTTGAACACCACATCGTAGGAGGGGAGGGTGAACACGCTCATCACCATCCCCTTGATGCCGGGGGCGATGATGAACTGATCCCGACTCTGGGCCAGATGGTGGCGGTAGTGGCGATAGAGCTCGGTCTTGCCGTGCTTCTGGCAGCCGATGGCGTTGTAGATCTCGTAATCGGGCTTGTGGGGCATGATTTGACGCAGGAAGGCGACAAACAGGGCCGGTTCGCGGGCATAGACCATGAAATAGGCGCGGGCGAAGCCAAACACGATGGAGGCGAGATCCGGCTCGAAGATCACCGTGTCCACATAGATGCTGTGGCCAGTGCTGAGCAGGGGCAGGATAAACGGGAACACCTGCTCCCGGGCCCGGATCAGTCCCACCAGATAGGCCCCCTTGTTGCGGTAGAACACCTCTTTCAATAGCTCGATGGCAAACGGCTCGTCATGGATAATTTGCGGGCCGTTCTCCGCAAGATGGCGGTGGATGTCGACAATATCCCGCTGCTTGTCCTCGTAGGGGAGGGTGAAGCTGTAATCCCCCAAAAGCTGGCTCAAGGTCTGCGGCAGGTGGGCGAGATCGGTGCGATAGATCCGCAGCAGGGCGCTCAGGTCCGGTTTTTCGCCACGGCTGACAAAGGGGTGGATATAGAGGTTCTCGTCACGGATATTGCGATGGCGAAAGATCCGGCGATAGACGGAGTTGAAGAAGGACTCCGCCACCTCGAAGTTGTCACAACGGGGCAGCAGATCGCTGAAGGCGCTTTTGACCCGCTTGAGCAACTCCTGGGTGGCGTGGTGCTCCCCCATCATCTGGCGGATGGAGCTGGCGGTGGCCCCCACATGGTGGTCATAGAGGCGAATACGCTCCCGTCCGGCGAGCTGTACCCCCAGCCAGTCACTGTTCTCGAAGCGGCTCTTGCTGCCCTGGGTTATCTCGAGAAACCGGCTGTAAAACGACTCGAAGCGTTGCAGGATAGTCTCGGCGACGGCCTGTTCCAATGGCTGCTGCATCTCTCTCTTCCTTGTGATCTGTCGGGCCGATAGCGCGAAGGATTGGGTGTAATTTGTTCACACGTCAGGCCACTATCGCAACATTCAAACGTCTGTTCAAGTGGCAATTTTCGGGGATAAACGGTAGATTGCGCCCCTGTTTTGGTGATGGTTTAGCGACTGTTTGCTGTCTGTTTGAGAGGCCGTCCGGCCTGTGAGGAAACCCGATGAAGCTCTATTTTGTCCTGGTGGCACCTGCCCGTCCTGCGAATGTGGGGGCGGCTGCCCGCGCCATGAAAACCATGGGATTCGATGCCATGCGACTGGTGGCGAGCCGGGTACACGAAGAGGAGGAGGCGAGCTGGGTAGCTCACGGCGCCCAGGAGATCCTGACTCAGGCCGAAGCGTTCGATACCCTGCCCGAGGCGCTGGCCGACATGGATCTGGTGATCGCCACCACCGCCCGTGAGCGCGGTCGCTACCAGCACTACCTCACGCCGGGGGAGATCCGCGAGCAGATCCGCAGCAAGCCTTCCCTCGGCAAGGTCGCCATCGTTTTTGGCTGCGAGGAGTCGGGGCTCTCCAACGAGCAGCTGGCCGAGGTCGATCTCATCAGCTATCTGCCCCTCAAGGTGAGCTACCCGTCTCTCAATCTGGGGCAGGCGATCATGCTCTACGCCTACGAGATGAGTCAGCTGATGGATGAGCTGAACGCCGACGGCGGCGCTGCGGTAGCAGAAAATTTTGATAATGCCGGGCAGGTTCGGGTGCTGAAAAGCAAAACAGCAGAAATTCTGGGTGAACTCGGAGTTTCGCAGGATGAAAAACTGCATCAGTGGGTGATGGACCGGGTGCCCATGCTGCCGCAGCGGGATTTGAACATGCTCCACCTGCTCTGCAAAGACCTTGCGCGCAAACTTGGCAAAGAGGTTTAAGTTGACAGCCCATCGCCCGCCGCGGTATTGCTAAAAGCCAGCTTCGTCAACGAGTGTTCGTCATGCAGTTATTCACCAACGTCATCACCACCACCATTATTACCGGTACCACCACAGGTGGCACTGGGGCCGGTTGATGCGCTGACGAACAAGCACAGAAATCAGAAAAGGCCCGTACCCACCCAGTACGGGCCTTTTTGTTGGATTGGTTTTTAGATTGAATTTCATAGATTTACAGGGAGAGAAAGCGATGAGAGTGTTGAAATTTGGCGGGTCTTCACTGGCCGATGCAGAACGTTTTTTACGGGTGGCCGATATCGCGGTCAACACCCACGGCCAATCTCAGGTAGCCCTGGTGCTCTCTGCACCTGCCAAGGTGACCAATCATCTGGTAGCGCTGGTGGAGCAGACCAGTCGCGGCATGGATGCCAGTTCCACCCTGTTTGAAGTCAACGGCATCTTCTCCCGCCTGCTGGCCGGGTTGAAAGCGGCCTATCCGGCGCTCGATGACAAGGCGCTGCTGGCCCGCCTCACCGCCGAGCTGGATCAGGTGGAGCGCCTGATGCAGGGCATTCGTCTGCTGGGCCTCTGCCCGGACAACGTGCAGGCGCGCATTCTGAGCCGTGGCGAGAACCTCTCCATCGCCTTTATGCACGAACTGCTGCGGGTGCGCGGTCTGGATCTGGAGCTGATCGTACCGGAAGAGCTGCTGGTCACCGACGGCGGCTATCTGGAAGCCCATGTCGATATCGAAGCCTCCCGCCTGCGCTTTGCCGCCAAGGGGCTGCGTAGCGACTGTCTTTACCTGATGCCGGGCTTTACCGGTGGCAGCGACAAGGGCGAGACCGTGCTGCTGGGCCGCAACGGCTCCGACTACTCCGCCGCCGTCCTGGCCGCCTGTGTCGATGCCGAGTGCTGCGAGATCTGGACTGACGTCGAGGGCTGCTACAGCTGCGACCCCCGTCTGGTGCCGGATGCCTACCTGCTGAAAACCCTCTCCTACAAGGAGGCGATGGAGCTCTCCTACTTCGGCGCCAAGGTGCTGCACCCGAAAACCATCGCGCCGGTGGCCCAGTTCCATATTCCCTGCCTCATCAAGAACAGCTTCAACCCGCAAGGTCCGGGCACCCTGATTGGCCCGGAGAGCGGCGACGATGACCTGAAAGTGAAGGCCATCTCGGATCTCTCCGGCATGTGCATGTTCAACGTCTCCGGCCCCGGCATGAAGGGGATGGTCGGCATGGCCGGTCGCATCTTCTCCGCCGTCTCCCGCGCCGGGGTCAGTATCGTGCTGATCACCCAGTCCTCTTCCGAGTACAGCGTCAGCTTCTGTATCCACAGCTACGACAGCGAGAAGACCCGCAAGGTGCTGGAGCGCGAGTTCGAGCTCGAATTCAAAAACCAGCTGCTGGAGCCGCTGGATATCATCAGCGATCTTGCGATCATCTCCCTGATCGGTGACGGCATGCGTACCAGCAAGGGGATGGCGGCCCGCTTCTTCACCTCGCTGGCGCAAGCCTCCATCAATATCGTCGCCATTGCGCAGGGCTCCAGCGAGCGCTCCATTTCGGCGGTGGTGCGGGATCGCAAGGTGGCGGAAGCCATCAAGGCGTGCCACCAGAACTTCTTTGGCAGCCAGCAGTTTATCGATCTCTTTGTGGTCGGTGTCGGTGGCGTCGGTGCCGCGCTGGTGGATCAGATCGCCCGCCAGCAACCGGTTTTGGCCGAGCAGGGCACTGGCCTTCGCGTGGTCGGCATCGCCAACAGCCGCCAGATGGCGGTCAACAAGGATGGCCTGAACCTCGCCAACTGGCGCGAACAGTTGGCGGAAGCCCGTGACAGCTTCTCGCTGGAAGGGGTGAAAAAGCTGGTGGAAGATAGCCACATCATCAACCCGGTGATCGTCGACTGCACCTCCTCCGAGGCGGTGGCTGTCCAGTATGCCGACTTCCTCGCCGCCGGTTTCCATGTGGTCACCCCGAACAAGAAGGCCAACACCGGTTCGCTCGATTACTACAAGGCGCTGCGTCGCACCGCCCGCCAGACTCGCCGCAAGTTCCTGTACGAGACCAACGTCGGCGCCGGTCTGCCGGTTATCGAGAACCTGCAGAACCTCATCATGGCCGGTGACAAGCTGCGCGCGTTTGACGGCATCCTCTCCGGTTCCCTCTCCTTTATCTTCGGCAAGCTGGACGAGGGGATGGCCTTCTCCGAGGCGACCAAAATCGCCCGCAGCAACGGCTTTACCGAGCCGGATCCCCGCGACGATCTCAACGGCATGGATGTGGCGCGCAAGCTGCTCATTCTGGCTCGCGAAGCCGGCATGGCGCTGGAGCTCTCCGATGTGGAGGTGGAGCAGGCGCTGCCGCCCGGATTTGACGTCAGTGGCGATGTCGAAGCCTTTATGGCCCGCCTGCCGGAGGCCGACGGCTGGTTCCGCGACCAGTTCGCCGCAGCGCAAGCTCAGGGCAAGGTGCTGCGCTATGTGGGTTCCATCGAGGGTGGCAAGTGCAAGGTCGCCATCAAGGCGGTCGGGGCCGACGAGCCGCTGTTCAAGGTCAAAGACGGGGAGAACGCGCTCGCCTTCTTCTCCACCTACTACCAGCCGATCCCGCTGGTGCTGCGCGGTTATGGCGCCGGTACCGAAGTGACTGCGGCGGGCGTCTTTGCCGACGTGCTGCGCACCCAGAACTGGAAGCAGGAGTTGTAAGCATGAGTTCAGACATGTACCCCTCTTATATGACTGAAGGCGGCAGCGTAGTCGCCTACGCCCCCGCCTCCAGCGCCAACCTGAGCGTGGGATTTGATGTACTGGGGGCGGCGCTCGCCCCCGTGGATGGCTCTCTGCTCGGCGACCGGGTGCAGGTAAAAGCGGCTGACGTGCCGTTCGCCCTCTCATCCGTGGGCCGTTACGCCCACAAGCTGCCGGATGATCCGAAAAAGAATATCCTCCACGACTGCTGGGTCGCCTATGGCGCGGCGCTGGAGAAGCGCGGCCTTAAACTCAAGCCGCTCGAAATGGTGCTGGAGAAGAACCTGCCGGTGGGCTCTGGTCTGGGTTCCAGCGCCTGCAGCGTGGTGGCGGCCCTTGAGGGGATCAACGCCTTCCACGGCGCGCCCCTCGATGAGCACGACATGCTGCTGCTGATGGGTGAGATGGAGGGGCGCATCTCCGGCTCCGTTCACTACGACAACGTCGCCCCCTGTTATCTCGGCGGCATGCAGCTGGTGGTGGAGGAGGCGGGCGTTATCAGCCAGGGCATCCCGGTGTTTGACGAGTGGTACTGGGTGGTTTGCTACCCGGGCACTGTGGTCTCCACCGCTGCCGCTCGCGCCATTCTGCCGGCCCAATATCGCCGTCAGGATTGCCTCACCTATGGCCGCCGCCTGGCTGCCTTTGTCCACGCCAGCTACACCGGGCAGGAGCCGCTGGCGGCGAGCGTACTGAAAGACGTGATTGCCGAGCCCTACCGCGCGGCGCTGATCGAAGGCTTTGCCGAGGTGCGGGCGCAGGCGGCCCAGAACGGGGCGCTCGCGACCGGCATCTCCGGCTCCGGCCCCACCGTGTTTGTGGTGATGAAGGAGCTGGCGCAGGCCGAGCGGATGAAGGATTGGATGGAAGCACATTTCGTGCAGAACGAAGATGGATTTGCCCGGGTCTGCAAACTGGACATGGCCGGGGCACGGGTAACAGGAAGCGAGCTATGAATCTCTACAACATCAAGGACAACAGCGAACAGGTGAGCTTCGCGCAGGCGGTGCGTCAGGGCTTGGGTCGCGAACAGGGGCTCTTCTTCCCCGAACAACTCGAACCGCTCGCCGATGTGAATGCCCTGCTCGATCTGCCGCTGGCCGAACGCTCTGCCCGCATCCTCAGCCACCTGCTGGGGGACGAAGTGCCCGCAGCGAAAGTGAGCGAGCTGATCAATGCCGCCTTCACCTTCCCGGCGCCGCTGGTCAAATTGAAAGATGGCACCTATGCCCTTGAGCTGTTCCACGGCCCGACCCTGGCGTTCAAGGATTTCGGCGGCCGCTTTATGGCCCAGTGTCTCGCGGCGTTCAGAACAAATGACAAGATCACCATCCTCACCGCCACCTCCGGCGACACCGGCGCCGCCGTGGCCCACGCCTTCTACGGGCTGGAGGGGATTGAAGTGGTGATCCTCTATCCCAAGGGCAAGATCAGCCCCTTGCAGGAGAAGCTCTTCTGCACCCTCGGCGGCAATATCCGCACCATCGCCATCGACGGCGACTTCGACGCCTGTCAGGCGCTGGTAAAACAGGCCTTTGACGACGAGGCGCTGAAAAAGGCCATTGGCCTCAACTCCGCCAACTCCATCAATATCAGCCGCTTGCTGGCGCAGGTTTGCTACTACTTCGAGGCGGTGGCCCAGCTGCCCAAGGCCGATCGCGCCAAGGTGGTGATCAGCGTGCCGTCCGGCAACTTCGGCAACCTCACCGCAGGTCTTATCGCCAAGGCGCTGGGGCTGCCGGTGAAGCGCTTTATCGCCGCCACCAACGCCAACGACACTGTGCCGCGCTACCTGAAAACCGGTCAGTGGGAGCCATACCAGACAGTGGCAACCCTGTCGAATGCCATGGATGTCAGCCGCCCCAACAACTGGCCACGGGTAGAAGAGCTGTGCCGTCGCAAGGGTTGGGCGCTGGAGACCCTGGGGTCAGGCATGCGTGACGACGCCCAGACCCGCGATGCCCTGAAACGGCTGCACCAGCTGGATTACCTGTGCGAACCCCACGGCGCCATTGCCTGGGATCTGCTGGGTGAACAGCTGGCCGAGGACGAAGTGGGGGTGTTCCTCTGCACCGCTCATCCCGCCAAGTTCAAGGAGTCGGTGGACGAGATCCTGAGTCTCGATGTACCGCTACCCGGCCCGCTCGCCAAGCACGCCGAGCTGCCACTGCTCTCTGTTAATTTGCCAGCGGAGTTTGCCCGGTTAAGGGCATTTTTGGTGGGCTAAGCCGTTGAGCTGAGATAACCGATAGAAAGAAAAATCCCCCGGTGACGGGGGATTTTTTATGGCATTATATTTTAGCTAGCTCACGCATGACCTTGTCTCGCATCTTCATAAAGCGACCTAGCGTTTGGTCAAAGCCACGATCACCATAGAAAGCATAACTATCAACGCCATATTCAGCAGTAAGCTTTAATTTCTTCCTTAATTTAGATATGTATTGTTTGTCATAATCTTCTTTACCTTTACTTCCTTTCTGCAGGATGGTTGTTACTACATGATCATTTTTTATTACATCATGAGTTCTTCCCATACAGTCAGATACGTCAAATCCAAATCCAACCAATATTTCTTTTAGGTCTGAAAATTTAAGTTGGTTTTCACCATGTTTACGCCGCCTTGAATTAGTCATAAGCCAGCTTGAAATTATGCGCAGTTCATCGGTTCGATCTTCTGATAATTCATGTGCAGCAGCTTTTCTAGTAAATTCAAATAACTCCTCATCAGAGGCGGAGTTAAGTAGGTAACCATTTTCACTTAGATACACAAGAGTAGATAGAAGAGCCACACGTTTATTTCCATTATGAAAGCAATGATTGTTTATTAATGAGTGAAATAATGCAGCAGCTTTATCAAATATACTTTCGTAGGCGTCAACCCCTCCCGCACTCATAAATGGTCTATTCACTGCAGAGTCCAATAAAAGTTCATTCTTTATTCCAGGTGGAGATACTGGGTCATCACTATCACTAAAATAGTTTGTCAGATAATCGTGAGTGAAAATAACTTTCTTTGTATTCATAATGTTCTCATAATTATGTTTGGCTATCACAGTTCACAGTTCACAGTTCACAGTTCACAGTTCACAGTTCACAGTTCACAGTTCACAGTTCACAGTTCACAGTTCACAGTTCACAGTTCACAGTTCACAGTTCACAGTTCACAGTTCACAGTTCACAGTTCACAGTTCACAGTTCACAGTTCACAGTTCACAGTTCACAGTTCACAGTTCACAGTTCACAGTTCACAGTTCACAGTTCACAGTTCACAGTTCACAGTTCACAGTTCACAGTTCACAGTTCACAGTTCACAGTTCACAGTTCACAGTTCACAGTTCACAGTTCACAGTTCACAGTTCACAGTTCACAGTTCACAGTTCACAGTTCACAGTTCACAGTTCACAGTTCACAGTTCACAGTTCACAGTTCACAGTTCACAGTTCACAGTTCACAGTTCACAGTTCACAGTTCACAGTTCACAGTTCACAGTTCACAGTTCACAGTTCACAGTTCACAGTTCACAGTTCACAGTTCACAGTTCACAGTTCACAGTTCACAGTTCACAGTTCACAGTTCACAGTTCACAGTTCACAGTTCACAGTTCACAGTTCACAGTTCACAGTTCACAGTTCACAGTTCACAGTTCACAGTTCACAGTTCACAGTTCACAGTTCACAGTTCACAGTTCACAGTTCACAGTGAAACCTAAATTTAATTTGGTTTTTGATTTTCTATTGCTACGGTACTGAGCGTATTTTGGAAATCATCTCTCCCATTTGTTGGGCTTCGCTTCGCTACGCTCAGCACCAACCTACGAATTGCATAAACCACTGTTCAAAACCTACGCTAACGCCCGTGGATTACAGCTTCCGACATGCTCATTGACCAGCGAGGGTGATTGTTAATCGCTGATTAATAGGCATCTTTTGAGGATGTTAAGCTATTTTACTCTGGACACACCAGTTAAAATGACTGGATTGTCACTAGTTGCTTATTTATTGTTCTTTTGGGCGATATCACGGCTGGCCAGTTGATCCGCATGCCACTTGATTTTCTTGGGGTTGGCGGGCGTGGGTTGGAATAGGGTGGCTGGCTTGCCGTTGAGGAAGGGCTGGCTGGGGACAATCCCGCTCAGCCAATCGGCGCTATAGTGCGGGCGATGGTGGCCCTGTGCTCCGCTCCCAAGCTGGCGAGGCGGGGGATCTGCGGCAACAATCAGCTGTTGTAGTCACAGCCATTTGCAACACATCGTCATGCAAATATGACCATGCAAACACATCACCTGATAGAGAGGAGATCTCCCATGAAGCGTACCATCCTGTTCGGCCTGCTCTGCGGCAGCGTGCTGCTGGCCAATCCGGTTTTTGCCAACGACACAGCCCAGTTGCAGTGCGAGGCGCAGGCCGCGGCCAAAAAGCTTAACGGCGCCGCCAAGACCAGCTTTGTCGGCAAGTGCGTGAAAGATGCCGCTGGCGCCGCAACTGGCGAGTGCGAGAAGGCGGCCGCCGACAAGAAGCTGGCCGGTGCGGCCAAGAACAGCTTTATCCAGAAGTGCGTGAAGACGGGCGCGGCGGTGGATCCGGCGGCCAAGTGCGAGAAGGCGGCGGCCGACAAGAAGCTGGCTGGCGCAGCCAAGAACAGCTTTGTCCAGAAGTGCGTGAAGGATAGCGCTGCCAAGTAAGGCATTTTCTCATCCGGTGTGTTTGCGGGGGGCCATCAGGCCCCCCGCGCTTTTTGGGGCGCACTGATAGCGCAACGCACAAGCCTTGTATCGGGGCTGCAATAGCGACACTATTGACTCCTTTTATGGATTCCGCAGAGGCGCAGCCATGACCTGCCGTGACCGGACGAGGGGTTGGTGAGCCGCATTTGTGCGGGATTACGCGCGATAAGGGAGCAAAGCAGGATGATGGAAGGGACGCAATGGCGCTGGCTCAATGAACCGGCCCAGTGGCACCAGACAGAGGGCGGTTTGCAGGTGGTGACAGACCAGCAGACCGATTTTTGGCGCAGCACCTGGTATGGCTTCGAGCGCCACAGTGGCCATCTCTATGGCTGCGAGGTGGCGGGGGAGTTTACCTTTCAGGTCTGCGTCGAGGGGGAGTTCACCACCCTCTACGATCAGGCGGGGCTGATGCTGCTGCAAGACGAGGCGCACTGGCTGAAAGCGGGGATCGAGTACAACGATGCCCAGCCTATGATCGGTAGCGTGCTGACCAATCCGCGCTCTGACTGGGCCACCGGTATTTTCCCCGGCAATCCGCGCCGCTTCTGGCTGCGGCTGACCCGGCTGGCGGACTGCCTGCGTTTGCAATACTCCACCGATGGCAAGGTGTGGCCGCTGCTGCGCCTCGCTCCGTTCCCGCCAAGCGAAAGTTGCTTTATCGGGGTGATGTGCTGCACGCCGGAGCGGCAGGGGCTGGCGGTGCGCTTCTCTGACTTGCGCCTCACGCCGCCTCTTGGCAAGGCGCTCCATGATTTGAGCTAGGCCAGCGGTTTTGCCTGCGACATTGAGCCAATAAAAAAGCGCCCGCAGGCGCTTTTTTCATTTGGCTGGTAAGGCCTCAATTAGCTGATCAGGCTGGCCCACAGGTCATATTCGTCGGATTCGTCGATCCGCACTTTGACCATGTCGCCCGGCTTGAGGCCGGTTTCGCCGTTGAGGTAGACCAGACCGTCGATCTCCGGCGCATCGGCGAAGGAGCGGCCAGTGGCACCCTCTTCGTCCACCTCGTCGATGATAACGGTCATCTCCTGACCCACTTTGCGGGCCAGTTTGCGGATGGAGACCTGCTGTTGCAGCTCCATAAAGCGCTGGAAGCGCTCTTCCTGAATCTCTTCCGGTACCGGATCCGGCAGCTCGTTGGCCAGCGCCCCTTCGACCGGGCTGTATTTGAAGCAGCCGACGCGATCCAGCTCTGCCTTATCGATAAAGTCCAGCAGCATCTGGAAATCTTCCTCGGTCTCGCCCGGGAAGCCGACGATAAAGGTGGAGCGCAGGGTGATCTGCGGGCAGATCTCGCGCCACTTCTGGATCCGCTCCAGGGTGCGCTCGACGGTACCCGGGCGCTTCATCAGTTTCAGGATGCGCGGGCTGGCGTGCTGCAGCGGGATGTCGAGGTAGGGCAGTACCTTGCCATCGCGCATCAGCGGGATGACGTCATCTACGTGCGGGTAGGGGTAGACGTAGTGCAGACGTACCCAGATGTCGAGCTTGGCCAGCTCTTCGCACAGGGCCACCATGCTGGTCTTGACCGGCATGCCGTCGTAGAAACCGGTGCGGTGTTTCACATCGACGCCGTAGGCGGAGGTGTCCTGGGAGATCACCAGCAGCTCCTTCACGCCCGCCTCTTTCAGGCGCTTGGCTTCCGCCAGCACGTCGCCGATGGGTCGGCTCACCAGATCCCCGCGCATGGAGGGGATGATGCAGAAGGTGCAGCGGTGGTTGCAGCCCTCGGAAATCTTCAGATAGGCGTAGTGGCGCGGGGTCAGCTTGACACCGTGTGCCGGAACCAGACTGGTGAAGGGGTTGTGCTGCGGCTTCTCCACATATTTGTGGACGTGACCCAGCACCTCTTCATAGGCGTGGGGGCCGGTGATCTCGAGCACCTTGGGGTGGATCTCGCGGATCTGATTCTCTTTGGCGCCGAGGCAACCGGTGACGATCACCTTGCCATTCTCGGCCAGCGCTTCGCCGATCGCTTCCAGCGACTCTTGCACCGCGCTGTCGATAAAGCCGCAGGTGTTGACGACGACCAGCTCGGCATCGTCATAGCTGGGCACCACATCGTACCCTTCGGTACGCAGCTGGGTCAGGATGCGTTCTGAATCGACCAGGTTTTTGGGGCAACCCAAGGAGACGAATCCTACTTTGGGGGCCTGTTTTGTGTTGGACATCGCTCAATCACTCTTAGGTGGCTCTTCTTTAAGGGCGCGGATTTTACCGGAATGGTTAACCAAAAACTATACAGCCAGCATGGCAGAACCGAACAATATCTCCGACCAGGCAAGATTGGGCCGCACCAACAGTAGTTGATGGCGCGCCCTTGGTAGGGCTATTGCCTCTGCCATGCAGGTTGGTTGTGGGGAAGCTGCTTTGTTGATTTTCCTCTCAATATTGATCTGGTGACAGAGAGGAGAGCACCGGGAGTCACTATACTCCCGGTACGGGAACCCGTTGGAGAAGGCGATGGAAAGTTCATTTGGCGAAAAAATGCAGAGCGTACATGCCACGCTCAGGCAGCGCTTTGACAAGCTGAGTCGGGTGGCCATCGCGATTTACGATCCCCATACCGATCAGCTCAAGACCTTTGCCCACAGCACCGAGGGGCCCTCGCCACTGGTGCAATATGAGGTGAAGCTGAGCGATGTTCCCTCCCTGAGTTATCTGGCGGAGCACAAGCAGCCCCGGGTGCTCGGCAATCTCGACGCCCTGCGTGGCTCGGCGTCAGAGCACAGCCGCAAGGTGCTGGAGGCGGGTTATGCCTCCAGCTATACCGAGCCACTGCTGTTCAACAGCAAGCTGTTTGGTTTTCTGTTTTGCGATGCCATGGAGCCGGGATACTTCGAGGAGCCGATCCGCAGCGAACTGTCGGCCTATGCCCAGGCGCTCTCGGCCATCATTGCGGTTGAGTTTTTCTCCATCCAGACCCTTGGCGGCGCGTTGACCACGGCGCGGGAGTTCAGCCGCTATCGGGATGAGGAGACCGCCAACCATCTGCACCGGATGTCGGCCTACTCTCGGCTGATTGCCAAGACGCTGGCCCCGACTTGCGGGCTGAGCGATGAGGAGGTGGAGTTTATCTACCTCTTCTCCGAGCTGCACGACATCGGCAAGATCGCGGTGCCGGATGCCATTTTGCTCAAGCCGGGCAAGCTGACGCCGGAAGAGTTCGAGATCATGAAGATCCACCCCGGCAAGGGGCGGGAGATGATCAGTCTGATGATCAACGAGTTTGGTCTCGATGGCATTCACCACACTGACATGCTGACCAACATCATCGCCAGCCATCACGAGCGTTTCGACGGGACCGGCTATCCGCTAGGGCTGGCGGGGGAGGCGATCCCGCTGGCAGCACGCATCGTGACGGTGGCCGATGTGTTTGATGCTCTTACCAGCGAGCGCCCCTACAAGAAGGCATGGCCGTTCGAGACGGCATTTGCCTATCTGGAGGAGCATGCCGGCAGCCAGTTTGATCCCGCCTGTGTCGCCGCAGCCCTGCACAACAAGGCCGAGTTTTATGCCATCTATCAGCAGTATCAGGATCCGGCCTGCACTCCGAGTGTGCCGGCCAGCGGCGCAGAGCCGGGTTGAGCGTGTGTGATGAGCTTAAGGGGCAATACGGAGGATCATGCATGAATGGAAAGCGTAACAAGAGAGGGGGCACCAGCAGGTGCCCCCTCTCTTTTATGCGCCTCTCGATTCCACGCGCCCTTATTTTGCCGACCTTCTATCTGCGGCTATGGCGGCTGCGCTCAGGTTACTGTTTGGGCGTCGGCTCGCTGATTTGGTAGAGGTGATCCGCGCAGGCACTGGAGCAGCCACAGGGGCGTACCTCTTTATCTTCCCGTTTCTGGGCAAGCTGGTATTGGCGCCACCAGATGATGGTGCCCATGGCCAGGATCAGCACGAACGAGGCGAGCAGGCTCAACAACCAGATGGACATGATCTCTTCTCCTTGATGGTGATGACATGCACGGCGATGGCATCAGTGATGATGGCAGCAACCGCCCTGCTGGTTGGCGCCTTCACTGCCGTGACAACAAGTATGGCCTTGCAGTGGGCTCTCTGCTTGATTGCCACTACTGGCGCAACAGTGATTGGATCCACTGTTGCAACCACCGTGACAATGGGGGTGGCCTGCGCCGACGGGCTGGATGGCACGGATAGTCGCCTTGCTCTGATGACGACGAGACGGACGGCCCTGACTTGCCTCGGTAAGAGGTTGCAAATTGGTGGGGGCTAGCAGCGCGGGCAGCGGCAGGCGGGCAGAGCGACACTGCAGCACCCGGATATTGGCCGCCAGCAGGCGCCCCAGCATTCGCTCGCCGATATTGCGCACCACCACCTGACCCACCTGATGATGGGCGAGGGCGTCGAGCAGCGCTTGCTTGCCGTGGCAGCCTTCGGCGGCGGCCGGGTTAGCCAGGGTGGCGATGACGTTCCCTTCGGGATTAAGAATTTGCAGCTGCTCGGCACGGGTAAAGTGGCCAGCCAGCAGCCCCTGACTCAGCATCAGGGCGCTGTTGCAGAGGGTGGTGGTCATGGTTGTGACAGCATTCATGTCGGTTCTTCTCCACTGGTTGGGTGGTCGGGCTCGGCGGGTTGCATCATCAATGCCTTGCCCAGACTCAGACATTCCACCACCTTGTAGCGCCCTTTTTTCAGGATATTGGCCAGGGTCTGGCGGGAGACCCCCATCACCAGGGCGGCCTCCTGCTGCTGCATTCCTTGAAGGTCGACGAGGCGCAGTGCTTCGAACTCGTCAGGGGCCAGCGTGACCTGTTCCAGCTGATGCATGGGGCGGCCGTTGGGTTTGAAGCAGCTGTTGGCGGGGCGGCCACAGATCTGGCGGGCAATCTTGGGTCTTGGCATGGTGGCTCCTAATTGGCATAAGCCATTTATACGCTCATATGTGGCATATGCCAATAATTTTGTCGGGTGTAGAGAGCTGCGCGAATGCTGTTTACGGCAGAGGGGGGTAAAGAGAGGGAGGAGGAATACGTACAAAAGCAGTGAAGGTGGCAGAAACGACGCAGGCCCGAACAGAGGTTCGGGCCTGCGGTTTTTGCAGAGGATGGTCGGGCCTTCTCGGCGAGCTTATGCCTGTTCGGCCTCGGCCACGGGGGCTGTGTTCTCGCTGCCATTGGCGAAGCGATCCGCCCACAGGGCAATCACGCCGTCACCGGTGACGTTGCAGGCGGTGCCGAAGCTGTCCTGCGCCAGATAGAGGGCGATCATCAGGGCGATGGAGGCTTCACCAAAGCCGAGCATGGAGGTGAGCAGACCCAGCGCCGACATCACGCCACCACCCGGGGCGCCCGGGGCTGCGATCATGATCACCCCCAGCATCATGATGAAGGGGAGCATGGTCTCGATGCCCGGAATGGCCAGATGCTCGGAGAGGAACATCACCGCGGTGGCGCAGGTGACCAGGGTAATGGTGGAGCCACAGAGGTGAATGGTGGCACACAGCGGCACGGTGAAGTTGGCGATACCGTCGCTAACGCCGTTGTTCTTGCTCGATTGCAGGGCTACCGGAATGGTGGCGGCGCTCGACATGGTCCCCAGCGCGGTGAAGTAGGCGGGCAGCATGTTCTTGATAAGCTGCGCCGGTGAGCGGCCAAGGGCCAGACCGGTACCCACGAACAGTACGGAGAGCCAGATCCAGTGCATCAGGATCGCCATCACCAGCACCACGCCGAAGGTTTTCAGAGTGGCGAACACAGTGCCTTCTACCGTCATCTCGACAAAGACCCCGGCGATATAGAACGGCAGCAGCGGGATGATCACCTTGGCCAGCAGGCGGTCGATGATGTCACGACCCTGATCGGCGACCCGGCGCAGATCGGTGGCCTGGGTGGCGCTGATGCCGATGCCGAACACGAAGGCGGCGGCCAGCGCCGACATCACGCCAAACAGCGGCGGGATCTCCAGATTGACGTAGGAGGTGAGCTTGATGGCCGTGGTCGTGGTGGGCTCGGCGGCGGTGGTGAACTGCGGGATAAGGTGGCTCGCCACGGTAAAGGCGAACAGCCCCGCCAGAATGGTGGAGCAGTAGGAGAGGGCCACGGTTTTGCCCAGCAGCTTGCCGGAGTTTTTCGGCAGGCTTGCGATGCCGCTCATGATAAAGAACAGAATGATGAGCGGAATGGTGAAGGTGATCAGCTGACCTATCACTGTCTTGGCCGTAAACAGCACGCGCGCCACCCACTCAGGGGCGTAGAGACCGAGCAAGAGACCGGCAAGGATGCCAGCAATGAGTTTCAGGACAAGTTTCATAAGGAAATCCGGAGTTGGTTGTATTGTCTGTTTTGTTATTAAAATTTGATATTAATCACACTTTTTAACACGTAAGCCGTGTTATGTCTGCCTTTTCTGCGTTAACGCCGAGTTAAATATTGTCGAAAGCCAAGATCGCCGACTAGCTGTCGGCTTGGCGTTGAACGGGAAAATCCGTGATGAATTAGCCCGTTAGGTGGCCTGATGATCGCTACGCAGCAACATGACGTACTGGCTGGCGTGTTGACCTGTGCATGATGGCGTGTTGGTAGAGGCGGTTTCCAGCGGCGCCAGTTGTAGCGCTATCCCGGATGTGGTGACCAGTTGCTGTAGCTGATGGTGACTTATCTTGCCGCTTGGTTGCAGGGGGAAGCAGATCGGAGCGCCCGCTTTGAGCAGGGTCGCCAGCTGTCGCAACTGGGAAACAAGGGTGGCCGCGTCGCCATCAAGCGGGCGGCTTAGCCAGATGCCATCGTAAGGGAGCACCGAGTGCATCTTCGCCAGCGGGCAGACCCGCACCGCTTGCCCGGATTGCTGCGAGGCGACTTTGGCGTCGGCCAGTACCGCTTCACAGGCGGTGACCACATACCCTTCTGCACGCAGCCAGCACAGATCCTCCCCCATACCGCACTGACCATTGAGCAGGTGAGCACCGGGTTTAAGACGCACCACAAAGGCAGCCCGAGCGCGGGCATGCTGGTCGTTTAATGGCCGGGAAGCGGGGATGGCGTCAGAGTGTGGCACAGGGGTTACCTCAAGCAGGGGGCGCACAGGGTAACAAATCGGGGCCTGACTGCCAAAGCGCGCGGTCAGGCCCCGATTTGGATGGGTGGGAGTTGCCGGAGCCGGTTAGCGGCCGCAGGCAGGCCCGTGGGGTTGGGCCAGCATGGTGAACATGCTCTCTATCATAAAGGCGGATTCGCCCTGCAGGTCGATCCGCCCCGGAAAGTGGAGCCAGTTGATGATGTAGCCATCCAGAGTGCAGTGGAGCAGGGTGGCGGCGCGCTGCAGGTTGAGGTTGGCGGGCAGTTGGCCCCGCCGTACCGCATTGGCCAGGGTGGTCTCCAGGTCCCGAAAGAAGTTGGCGGACTGGCTGCGGATATGCTCGCGCAATGAGATGGCTTCCCCCTCCAGCGATTCGAGATTGAACAGGATAGTGAACATCTGCCGCTGGGCCGGATTGTGAATGAAGCTGTGGAGCACCCCTTCGAAGAAGAGGCGCAGTTGCCCCAGCGGATCCGGCTCATCTGGATTGAGGCAGGCATCGAGCTGGTGGGCGAGGGGGCTGCAGAGCTCCTGCCAGAGCGAAATGAAGAGTTCATCCTTGTTCTTGAAGTGCCAATAGATGGCCCCGCGGGTCAGGTCTGCCGCCCTGGCGATGTCGGTCAGGCTGGTCTTGGCCAGGCCCTGAGAGCAGAACAGATCCAGCGCCGTGCTCATGATGTGGCAGCGGGTTTGCTGCGCCTCTTCTTTGGTTCGTCTGGCCATCGAAATTTGTGCCTCATGCAAGCAAAAAGTCACTTACATACATTTATGAATGTATGTATATTGCCTCATCTTTCGACTATTTACCAACAGGGCCCATGCGGCCCTGATTGTTCATTGACTGGCAAAGGCTCAGGTGTTTCATGCATAAACATATTCTTGCTCGTTCAGTTGGTCTTGCCTTGCTGGCTACAGGCTTGCTGGCAGGTTGTGGTGACAAGGGGGGCGTACCCCAGGGACAGGGCGACATGCCCCCCGCGGCGGTCAACGTGGTGACCCTGCAGAGCGGTCCGCTGATGTTGACCACCGAGTTGACTGGTCGCAGCGCCCCGTTGCGGGTGGCCGAAGTGCGTCCGCAGGTGAGCGGCATCATCCTCAAGCGCCTCTTTACCGAGGGAAGCGATGTGAAGGCGGGCGATCTGCTCTATCAGATCGATCCGGCTGTCTATCAGGCGGCGGTTGCCAGCGCCAAGGCCAATCTGGCCAAGGCCGAGGCCAACGAGCAGAGTGCCCGCCTCAAGGCGCAGCGCTATCAGGAGCTGCTCAAGGTCAAATCCATCAGCCGTCAGGACTATGACGACGCCGACGCCAGCTGGAAGCAGGCCAAGGCGGAGATCATGGCGAGCAAGGCGGCCCTGCGCACTGCCGAGATCAATCTCGGTTACACCCGCATCACCGCCCCCATCAGTGGCCGCATCGGTAAATCCGCGGTGACCGAGGGGGCACTGGTGACCGCCCAGCAGGCTGACAGCCTGACCGCCATTCAGCAGCTCGATCCCATGTATGTGGATGTGCGTCAGTCCACCGCCGATCTGCTGCGCCTCAAGCGACTGGTCGCCGAGGGCAAGCTGACCCAGGACGAGCAGAAAGGGGCCAAGGTGACCTTCCAGCTGGAAGATGGCTCCACTTACGGCGAAGAGGGCTCGCTGCAGTTCTCCGATGTGACCGTAGACGAGACCTCCGGCATGGTGACCCTGCGAGTGATTGTGCCCAACCCTCATCAGCTGCTGCTGCCCGGCATGTTTATGCGCGCCACCCTGCAAGAGGGTGAGCGGGCGCAAGGGCTGCTGGTGCCGCAAACTGCCGTGACTCGCACCCCCAATGGCGGCGCCACCGTGATGGTGGTGACCGCTGACAACAAGGTGGAGCTGCGCAACGTGCAGCTGAGCCGTGTCGTTGGCAGCAACTGGGTGGTGGAGTCAGGGCTCACCTCCGGCGAGCGGGTGATCGTGGCTGGCTTGCAGAAAGTACGACCGGGCGCCGTGGTCAATCCCGCCGAGCAGGGTGCTGATGCACCGTCTGCTCAAGCTGCGTCCAACACCCCGGCCAACAAGTAGGATGGAGTAATCGCCTCATGGCTCGATTTTTTATAGACAGACCCATTTTTGCCTGGGTGATCGCGCTGGTGATCATGCTGGCGGGTAGCCTGGCCATCATCAAATTGCCGGTCGCCCAGTATCCGAGCATTGCGCCGCCAGCTGTCGGTATTTCTGCCAGCTATCCGGGTGCATCCGCCAAAACGGTGGAAGACTCGGTAACTCAGATCATCGAACAGAACATGACCGGGCTGGATCACCTGCTCTACATGTCCTCCCAGTCTGACTCCGCGGGGCGGGTGTCGGTGACCCTCACCTTCCAGCCGGGGACAGATCCCGATATCGCCCAGGTACAGGTGCAGAACAAGCTGCAGCAAGCGATGTCGCTGCTGCCGCAAGAGGTGCAGCAGCAGGGGATCCGGGTGCAGAAGACCTCCAGCAGCTTCCTGATGGTCGCGGCCTTCATCTCCAGCGATGGCTCGATGAACAACGACGATCTGGCGGACTATGTGGTCTCCAATATCAAGGAGCCCCTGAGCCGTCTGGACGGGGTAGGGGACATCACCTTGTTCGGTAGCCAGTACTCCATGCGGGTCTGGCTCGATCCCAACAAGCTCAACCGGGTGCAGATGACCCCGGGTGATGTGCAGGCAGCCATCAAGGCGCAGAACGCCCAAGTGGCGTTCGGCAAGCTGGGTGGCACCCCATCGGTGGAAGATCAGCAGTTCACCGCCACCATCATGGGGCAGACCCGTCTCTCTACCGTGGAGCAGTTCAACGACATCCTGCTGCGGGTGAATCAGGATGGCTCCAAGGTACGGCTGAAAGATGTGGCCCGGGTCGAGCTGGCAGGCGAAAGCTATGACGCCGATGCGCTCTACAACGGTCAGTCTACCGCTGCAGTCGCCATCAAGCTGGCTACCGGCGCCAACGCGCTGGATACCGCTGAGAAGGTGCGTGCCAAGCTCAATGAACTGTCGGATTACTTCCCGGCCAACATGGAGATCGTCTACCCCTACGACACCACGCCGTTTGTGAAGATCTCCATCGAGGAGGTGGTGCAGACCCTGATCGAGGCGATCTTCCTGGTGTTCTGCGTCATGTATCTGTTCCTGCAGAACTTCCGCGCCACCCTGATCCCGACCATTGCGGTGCCTGTGGTGCTGCTCGGTACCTTCGGGGTGATGGCGGCGTTCGGCTTCTCCATCAACACCCTCACCATGTTCGGTATGGTGCTGGCCATCGGCCTGCTGGTGGATGACGCCATCGTTGTGGTGGAGAACGTGGAGCGTCTGATGAGCGAGGAGGATCTCTCCCCGCTGGAAGCCACCCGCAAGTCGATGACCCAGATCACCGGCGCACTGGTGGGGATCGCGCTGGTGCTCTCCGCCGTGTTCGTGCCGATGGCCTTCTTCGGCGGCTCGACCGGTGCCATCTATCGCCAGTTCTCGCTGACCATCGTCTCGGCCATGGTGCTGTCGGTGCTGGTGGCGTTGATCCTGACCCCGGCCCTTTGTGCCACCCTGCTCAAGCCGATGAAACATGGCGAGTTTGGTGCCAAGCGCGGCTTCTTTGGCTGGTTCAACCGCGCCTTTGATGCCGGTACCAACCGCTATCAGAGCGGCGTGCGCAAGGTGATCAAACAGGGCTTGCGCTACAGCCTGATCTACGGTGCCATGCTGGCGGTACTGGCAGTGCTCTTTATGCGAATGCCCACCTCCTTCCTGCCGGAAGAGGATCAGGGGGTCATCATGTCCATGGTGCAGCTGCCGGTGGGGGCCACCAAGCAGCGCACCGAGGTGGTGCTGGCGGACATGCGCGACTACTTCCTGAAAAACGAGAAGGATAACGTTGACTCCGTACTGACCGTATCCGGCTTCAGCTTCGCCGGTAGTGGCCAGAATGCGGGGATGGCCTTTATCAAGCTCAAGGACTGGAGCGAGCGCAAGAGCCCGGATCGCAGCGCCAATGCCATCATCGGCCGCGCCATGGGCTATCTGTTCAGCATCAAGGAGGCGCAAGTGTTCGCCTTCAACCTGCCTCCGATCCCGGAGCTGGGGACGGCGACCGGTTTTGACTTCTTCCTGCAGGATCGCGGCGGTATCGGTCACGACAAGCTGATGGCGGCGCGTAACCAGCTGCTCGGCATGGCGGCGCAGGATCCCACCCTGGTGCGAGTGCGCCCGAACGGGATGGAAGATACGCCGCAGCTCGATATCAAGATCGACTACGAGAAGGCGCTGGCACAGGGGCTATCCATCGCAGATATCAACAACACCCTGGCTACCGCCTGGGGCTCGTCCTACGTCAATGACTTCGTCGATCGTGGCCGGATCAAGAAGGTCTACATGCAGGCGGATGCCCCCTTCCGGATGAACCCGGAAGATCTGAAACTCTGGTATGTGCGCAACAGTGCCGGTCAGATGGTGCCCTTCTCCGCCTTTGCCAGCACCGAGTGGAGCTTCGGCTCGCCCCGTCTGGAGCGTTACAACGGCGTGCCGGCGATGGAGATCGTCGGTGAGGCGGCGCCCGGCAAGAGTACCGGTGATGCGATGGCCGCCATCGAACAGATGGTGAAACAGCTGCCGGAAGGGGTGGGCATCGAGTGGACCGGGCTCTCCTTCCAGGAGCGTCAGGCCGGTTCACAGGCACCTGCGCTCTACGCCATCTCCTTGCTGGTGGTGTTCCTCTGTCTGGCAGCCCTCTACGAGAGCTGGAGCATTCCGTTCTCGGTGATGCTGGTGGTGCCGCTCGGGGTACTGGGGGCCATTGTGGCTGCCACCCTGCGCGGGCTGGAGAACGACGTCTACTTCCAGGTCGGTCTGCTCACCACCATAGGCTTGTCGGCGAAAAACGCGATCCTGATCGTGGAATTTGCCAAAGAGCTCTATGACAAGGGGATGGGCTTGGGTGAAGCGGTGGTGGAGGCGGCACGCCTGCGTCTGCGCCCGATCCTGATGACCTCGCTCGCCTTTATCCTCGGGGTGCTGCCGCTGGTGATCAGCTCCGGCGCAGGTGCCAGCAGCCGCAACGCAATCGGTACCGGCGTGATGGGGGGGATGATCAGTGCCACCGTGCTGGCCATCTTCTTCGTGCCGCTCTTCTTTGTGTTGGTGATGCGTTACTTCACCAGCAACCAGAGCAAAGAGGCGCGCATGGCTGCAGCAGTTGAGTCAAAAGGTGACTGATGGCATGCAGGTTTAGCTAATTTGAACAGAGTTCAATAAATCGCCAGCCAGCTTTGGTCTGGCTGACAATCAAACAGGGCAACCCAATGGGTTGCCCTGTTTTTTGGTTAAAAATGTAAGCAAAAATTGCTTGGTTGTAAGAGGTAAAGCGTGACCCGAGCAGGCATTTCGTGACCTTGAGGTTGTGATGAGTCTCAAGTTGCCCCCATCACAAAATACTTTCGACTGTTCATCTTTGGGAAAAACGGGATAGAATTCCCTATCAAATCGGGCTGGTGCAGTGTGCCAACTCGCGGCATGTCCGTGAGAGAGGGTTGCGATCAACGCTGCCAAGACATAACGATGCTGGAGGCATGATGACCAAAGGCGTGAACAATATGGTAAAAAGCAGCAAGCTGGGGGCTGTAACCCAGGGGCGGTAGCCATGATGTTTGCCTGTCATCAATGTAACTTTTGCTTTGTCTAAAATGTCAGCTCTCGGATATTGAGTGAATTTTAGAGATTGCTTCAGCTCTTCAGCGTTTACTCCATTTCAGTCCGCACCTATCACATATCAACTCTTCGCAAGAGATAACATATCTATGAAAATTCTCGTTACCGGTGGCGCTGGTTTTATCGGCTCTGCCGTGGTGCGCCATATCATCCGTGATACTCAGGATGCAGTCATCAATCTCGATAAACTCACCTATGCCGGCAATCTGGAATCCTTGGCCGATGTATCGTCAAGCGAGCGTTATGCATTTGAGCAGGTGGATATCTGCAATCGCGCCGAGCTGGATCGGGTGTTTGCCCAGCATCAACCGGACGCTGTGATGCATCTGGCCGCCGAGAGCCATGTTGATCGCTCCATCACTGGCCCGGCTGACTTTATCGAGACCAATATTGTCGGCACCTATATGTTGCTGGAAGCGGCCCGCGCCTACTGGAATGGTCTGGATGATGTGCGCAAGGCGGCCTTCCGCTTCCACCATATCTCCACAGACGAGGTATATGGTGATCTGCCCCATCCGGATGAAGTGGCTGCCGGTGAACCATTACCGCTCTTTACCGAGACCACCCCTTATGCCCCCAGCAGCCCCTATTCTGCCTCCAAGGCTTCCAGCGACCATCTGGTGCGTGCCTGGCGTCGGACTTACGGCCTGCCGACCGTCGTTACCAACTGCTCCAACAACTACGGCCCGTACCACTTCCCCGAGAAGCTGATCCCGTTGGTCATTCTTAACGCGCTGGATGGCAAGCCGTTACCTGTCTATGGCAAGGGCGACCAGATCCGTGACTGGCTCTATGTGGAAGACCACGCGCGCGCGCTCTACAAGGTGGTGACCACGGGCTTGGTGGGGGAAACCTACAACATCGGCGGTCATAACGAGAAGCAGAATCTGGAGGTGGTACACACCATCTGCGATCTGCTGGACGAGATGGTGCCGAAGGCGGGCTCTTATCGTGAGCAAATCACCTATGTGGCGGATCGCCCCGGCCACGATCGCCGCTATGCCATCGATGCGACCAAGATGAGCAGTGAGCTTGCTTGGCAACCGCAAGAGACCTTTGAATCCGGTATTCGCAAAACTGTGCAGTGGTATCTGGATAACCAGCAGTGGGTCAACAACGTCAAGAGCGGTGCCTACCAATCCTGGATTGAGCAGAATTACGGGGAGCGTACCTGATGCATATTTTGCTGTTTGGCAAAAACGGTCAGGTCGGTTGGGAGCTGCAGCGTGCGCTCGCACCGCTGGGCCGCATCACTGCCGTTGATTTTGACTCCACCGATTATTGCGGTGATTTCAGCAATCCGGCAGGGGTGGCCGAAACGGTACGTCTGGTCAAGCCGGACGTAATTGTCAACGCCGCGGCCCATACCGCAGTCGACAAAGCGGAGAGCGAGCGGGAGTTTGCCGAGCTGCTCAACGCGACCAGTGTAGCGGCGATCGCCAACGAAGCGGAAGCATTGGGTGCCTGGTTGGTGCATTATTCCACCGACTATGTGTTCGATGGCAGCGGTGAACGCCCCTGGGTGGAAACCGATGCGACCGCCCCGCTCAACGTCTACGGCGAAACCAAGCTGGCCGGGGAACAGGGGGCTGCTCTCTGCGCTCGTCACTTGATCTTTCGCACCAGCTGGGTCTACGCCGCCCGTGGCGCCAACTTTGCCAAGACCATGCTGCGCTTTGGCAAAGAGCGTAGCGAGATGTCAGTCATCAATGACCAGTTCGGCGCACCGACCGGTGCCGAGTTGCTGGCTGATTGCACCGCCCATGCGATCCGTGTTGCGCAGCGCAAACCCGAGGTTGCCGGGCTGTACCATCTGATTGCCTCCGGTACCACCACCTGGTTTGACTACGCCCAGCTGGTGTTTGCCAAAGCCAGAGAGGCCGGGGTTGAACTGGCGGTGACGCAGCTCAATGCGGTGCCGACCAGTGCCTTCCCAACCCCGGCCAAACGCCCCCATAACTCCCGCCTTGATACCGGTAAATTCCAGCGCACCTTCGATCTGGTGCTGCCGGAGTGGACCATCGGTGTGGAGCGGATGTTGACCGAGATCCTCGGCAAGTAAATCACTGGCCAGGGATGTAGTGACTGTCTCCCTGGCTGGCAGGGATAAAACAGAAAGGTGTGGCCGCAAGCCACCCTTTTCTTTTTCAATTTAAAAATAAGAAACAAGCATCATGACCAAACGTAAAGGCATTATTTTGGCCGGTGGTTCTGGCACCCGTCTCTATCCGGTGACCATGGCTGTGAGCAAGCAGCTGTTGCCCATCTATGACAAGCCGATGATCTACTATCCGCTCAGCACCCTGATGTTGGCGGGTATTCGCGATATTCTGATCATCAGCACGCCGCAAGATACCCCCCGTTTTGAGCAATTGCTGGGTGATGGCAGCCAATGGGGCCTGAATTTGCAATACAAGGTCCAGCCAAGCCCGGACGGGTTGGCACAAGCCTTTATTCTGGGTGAAGAGTTTATCGGGTCAGACCCCTGTGCGCTGGTGCTGGGGGACAACATCTTCTACGGCCACGACCTGCAGAAGCAGTTGGCGGCGGCAGCGGCCAAAGAGAGTGGCGCTACCGTCTTTGCCTACCATGTGCATGACCCCGAGCGTTATGGGGTGGTGGAATTTGATAAAGAGGGTACCGCTATCTCTCTGGAAGAGAAGCCACTGGAGCCCAAGAGCAACTATGCGGTGACCGGCCTCTATTTCTACGACAACGGCGTGGTGGAGATCGCCAAGAGCCTGAAGCCATCGCCCCGTGGTGAGCTGGAAATTACCGATGTGAACCGTATCTACCTGGAGCAAGGCAATCTGTCGGTGGCCATGATGGGCCGTGGTTATGCCTGGCTGGATACCGGTACCCATGAAAGCCTGATTGAAGCGAGCAACTTTATTCAGACCATCGAGACCCGTCAGGGGTTGAAAGTGGCTTGTCCGGAAGAGATCGCCTATCGCCAGAAGTTTATCAGTGCCGACCAGATACGTGAGCTTGCTGCGCCATTGGCGAAGAATGCCTATGGACAATATTTGCTAAAAATGGTTGCCAAAGTCTGAAGTGATATGGCGGGAATATGCTCTCCCGATAAAGAGCGAATCAAATGTGGAAGGACAGATGAACATAATCAAAACATCAATTCCTGATGTGCTTATTTTTGAGCCCAAAATATTTGGTGATAAACGGGGCTACTTTTTTGAAAGTTATAATCATAATAAGTTTGAAAAAATTCTTGGTCATTCAGTAAATTTTGTGCAAGACAATCACTCTAAATCAGTGAAAGGAGTATTGCGAGGATTACATTTTCAATTAAATCCACATGCTCAAGGTAAATTAGTTCGCTGTGTCTCGGGTGAAATTTTCGATGTCGCAGTGGATATAAGAGATAGCTCGCCGACATTTGGAAAATGGGTTGGTTTAATTATTTCAGAGGAGAACAAAAAGCAAGTTTATATACCTGAGGGGTTTGCTCATGGATTTTATGTAATAAGTGACCTAGCTGAGGTAATATATAAAACCACAGCATATTGGAGTAAGGAACATGAGCGTAGTATACTTTGGTCTGATATAGACATTAATATAGATTGGCCGATATCTACACATCCTATTTTATCAGAAAAGGACGCTTGTGCAGTATCATTAAAAAAAATTAAAGAGTTAAATCATGAGTAATAAAGAGCCAGTTGTTATTGATAACAATGTAAGACCTCCAATTAACATATTTAAACTTGTTTTATCTATACAAGAAAATAAAGGTCTTGTTATTGCTTTAATAAAAAGAGACCTATTGAGTAAGTATAAAGGTTCCATACTAGGAGTTCTTTGGTCTTTTATCACACCATTATGCATGTTGCTTGTATACACATTTATGTTTAGTGTTGTTTTTAATGCAAGATGGGGTTCTAACGGGAATAAATCTGAATTTGCTCTAGTACTTTTTTCTGGGCTTATGATTTTCAATTTTTTTTCCGAGGTAATAAACCGAGCGCCAGGATTGATTTTAACAAATCAGAGTTATGTAAAAAAAGTAGTATTCCCATTAGAAACATTACCGTTTGTCATATGTGGGGCGGCATTAGTAAACTTGATTATTAGTTTGATCGTTTGGGTGTTATTTTATATATTTCTATTTGGAACCCCGCACATAGAAATTTTATTATTTCCTGTTATCTTACTTCCTCTTATGTTTATGACTGTTGGCATTACATATATTTTGTCCTCTCTTGGTGTATTTTTAAGAGATTTGGGGCAGTTTATTTCTGTGGTTTTAACGGCTATGATGTTTTTATCCCCTATTTTTTATCCAGTATCAGCGCTACCAACAGATTATCAAGTCTGGATGCAATTAAATCCTCTCACTACAATAATTGAGTCTAGTCGAGCTGTACTAATCAATGGTGAATTACCAGATTGGCGTCTGTACATCATGTATTTTGTAGTTTCATTTAATGTTATGTGGTTGGGATTTGCATGGTTCCAATATACTAAAAAAGGTTTTTCAGATGTCCTATGAAAATGATGTTGCAATTAAGGTTGAAGGCATCAGTAAGTGCTTTCAAGTATATTCTCATCCTAAAGACAGACTTAAACAGTTTATTCTTCCAAAAGCTCAAACACTCTTAAGTAAAGAAAAGAAAAAATATTATGAAGAGTTTTGGGCTGTTAAGGATGTGAGCTTTGATGTAAAAAAAGGGGAAAGTGTAGGTATTCTTGGACGCAATGGGTCTGGTAAGTCAACATTGCTGCAAATGATTTGTGGAACACTATCACCTACTAGTGGAAAAGTTACAACAAGAGGCAGAATTGCTGCATTGTTAGAATTAGGATCAGGTTTTAATCCTGAATTTACTGGTCGTGAAAATGTCTACATGAATGGTATGCTATTAGGATTAACTAGGGAGGAAATAGACCATAAATATGAAGATATAATATCATTTGCGGATATAGGTGACTTTATTAATCAGCCAGTAAAGACTTATTCTAGTGGTATGTTGATAAGATTGGCATTTGCTGTACAGGTACAAGTTGAACCTGATATTTTAGTTATCGACGAAGCACTGGCTGTTGGTGATGCTTTATTTCAAAAACGATGCTTCCAAAGAATAGAGCAGTTAACGTCTATTGGTACAACCTTACTATTTGTCTCTCACGATCAAGAGAGTATTAGAACCTTAACTAACAGAGCCCTTCTATTACAAAATGGTTTGCCACTCTCATGGGGTAAGTCATCTGATGTCATTTTAGACTATAGGAAATTATTACATAATGATGAAATGAAATATTTTTCTTCAATTACAGATAAATTGAAGAAAAATAATTTGACTGGAGCTACTTCAGTAACTAGCCAAGGGGAAACGGAAAAATTAACGTTAAATATCGAAAATAATACCAATGATAGCAACCGTTCCAACTCCTTAAGCTTTGGTGATGGAGTAGTAAAAATTAAATCAGTGGATATCATCAATGCCAGTACTGGAGAACCTTGTGCACTTTTTTATCCAGGGGATTTGATAGAAATAAAAATTAAATGCCATGTGACAGCAGATATAGAAAAGTTAAATGTCGGAATAAGAATTAGAAATAAAGAAGGTATTAAAATCTACTCTTGGGGTACGTTGAATCAAGATATGGCAATGATACATGCTAAACATGGAAGTACTGATGATACGTTTTGGTCGTTAAATCATAAAAAAGATGATGAGTTTATAGTATCGCTACGATTCAATTCTTCGTTGGGAATTAACTTATATGAGGTGCAAGCTTCAGTGAGTTATGAGGATACTCCTGATTACATGGCGCAGCGATTACTTCATTGGATTGATGAAGCTGCTTTTTTCCAAGTGTCAATGAAACGTGAAGAGCATTTTTTCGGTGGCGTATCTGACCTTCAAATGAAAGCTGTTTGGTACAATTAATTCTGCCATAGCTAAATTTTTTAAAAAATGGTATCCCAATATGCATCAGACATCTCAACTTGAAACTATAGTAGATGAGTTTATTCAATCTATTGGTTATAGAGATACATTAGTTATTGGCTCGGATTGTCAATATGTAAAAAAGCATCTCAATAAAAAAGGAATAAACTCGTTTCTCAATCATGATGATGCCATCATAGATAGTGCAGGTTTAGATACCGCAATTATATACAATATATCAGCAGATAAGATATTTTCAGTTTTTAGTGATCTTTATCATGCTAATATTGATAGTGTCTATATTGCACTAGAACTTGTTAAAGATAATGAAGGTTTATTTAGAAAAGATATTGAGGAAATAATTTTCTCGTGTGGTTATAAAAAGAAACATTCATATTATAATATCAATGATTATAGCAAAATAAGCGATAATGATATATGCATCCATGGTGTTTATGAGAAAATAAGAAAGAATAGTATATCTAGCTTCCCATTCTCACTCTTGCTTGAAGAGAGGGATTTGCATATGGATATGATGAGAGAGTCTGGTAGTCGGTCTGATGCTCATATCTATCGCTATAAATTTGCATGCGATTATATCAGGCCTGGTGATCGGGTATTAGATGCTGCATGTGGGCTTGGTTATGGTTCGCATGTCATCGCGCATCAATCCAAGGCTAAAAGTGTGCTTGGGGTTGATGGCAGTCGCTTTGCTATTGAGTATGCTAATGCAACATATGCTGATGAGAGTACGAAATATATGGAGGGTTATCTCCCTGATACTCTTTCATCGTATAGTGATGCTAGTTTCGATATTATTATTAGTTTTGAAACATTAGAGCATGTTGAGAATCCTGAATCAGTTTTGAATGAATTCTATCGTTTGTTATCCCCCGGTGGGCGTTTGATAACTAGTGTGCCTAATGATTGGAGTGATGAGTCGGGAGAGGATCCCAATCCATTTCACTTCCATGTATATAAATTGGAAAAATTTGATTCACAATTAGGTGCGCTTTTTGATATTGAATCATATTTCGCACAGACTGCTGATAGAGTTAAATTGCTTCATTCTGATTGCATGTGGGAGCGTAGAGGGCGGAGCCTATATCAAATTGACTTGAACCGAGTATCTGTGGGAGTGGAATCTGAGTGGATTTTAGCTATAGTGACAAAAGATCCTACGGATCATAAACGCATCGATTATAATCAAACCTTATTTTACAATGAGAATAAATGTGTTTTAGAAAATGTCATTTCATTTGAGCGTGATTATAATAATCCTTGGCTTGTAAAATCACTCATTTCAATTGGTTGGTGTGCTGTTAATGCAGACCTACGGGAGAAATGGGCAGATAAAATATTATCAACATATCCTTCCACATCCGCAGATTATGGTGCCGCACTTTGTATCAAACTTTACAGATATTTGGATGATATTAACGATAAGTCACTGGTAATTTCAGAAAACACTGTTAATGAATATCTTTTATTAAAATATAATTCTAGTGTTAATCCAACCGTAAAAAGATGGGTGTACTCCATAGCTTATGTTTATGGCCTTATAAAAATGTATAATGGGGATTATGATTCAGCAGAAAAGTACTTTGAAATCATAGATTGTGATGGTGTATGCAATTATGACCTGACCTTATTGACAAAGTATGTTCTTTCTTTTTATTGGCGATGCATTCTTTCCATTGATGATAAAGATAGGTGTGTTAGTTTAATAGATGAGTGTGCCTCTAATGTAATATCATCTTTAAAGTTAATACCAACAGAGAGTATTGAGTTTCCTGACTTTTATCTTAGAGAGTTATCTTCTGTTGTCGCTTTATTATCACAACTTGTCTCTTTTAAAAATAACTATGATAATATCAAATATAAACCATCATTGTTTAATGATGAATTGTCTTCAAATATTTTATCAAGGCTATCTATTGAGCTAGATAAAAGTAAAAAACTGAATTTTCAAATTCATGATGCCGAATCAAAACATCATGATGCTGTGTCTACTTTAAACAATAAAATTAATTTGATATTTGAAGGAAAAGAATGGCTTGAAAAAGCATGGACTAATGAGAAAAACAATGGCTTATTACTAACGTCAAGGCTAGATCATATACAGAAAAATTTATCAGAGAATGAGCTGCAGTTAGCTACCGCAAGAGATATGTTGTCAGAGAAGGATCTGCAGTTAGAAGCCACAAGAGATATGTTGTCAGAGAAGGATCTGCAGTTAGAAGCCACAAGAGATATGTTGTCAGAGAAGGAACTGCAGTTAGAAGCCACAAGAGATATGTTGTCAGAGAAGGATCTGGAGTTAGTGGCCTCGAGAGATATGTTGTCAGAAAGAGAGGTAGAATTAGCTATCTTGCATGAGAGATTGCAAAAAATAGAATCATCATATTGGTTTAAATTTATAAAAATGGTACGTAATTTAAGGGGGCAGCATGTGCAATAATAACATAGATATCTCGTTGTTGGTAACAGTCCACAATGAAGGCGCACTCATACATTCAACCTTAAATTCAATAGAGCGGTGCCGTATATTTGCTAACTCTAAGGGCATATCCTGTGAGTATATTTTTGTTTTAGATTGCTGTGACTCTCAGACAAAGAATATTTTACAATGCCACCCTGTTTTTAAAAAATGCCAATGTACCTTAATTGAGGTTAAAAATAGGGATTTGGGTGCGTCAAGGAATGACGGAATATCACAAGCTAATGGTAAGGTCATCGCTGTTCTTGATGGTGACGATTATTTTTCTGAGAATTGGTTAGAGAGAGGTTGGTTTTACCTCCATGAATATGGAAAAGAAACTATTCTTCATCCGGAGTTTGTCATAAATTTTGGTGCTCATAGAGCGTACTGCTGGCAAGTAGAGCAATGTGGAGAGTATTATCAGGAAAGCGGTCTTCTATCTGGTAATTTTTGGACTTCATGGACTATTGCTTTTAAAGAGGTATACGTATCTTGTCCCTATCAAGTTACACGGCCATCAGCTACTGGATTTGGGTATGAAGATTGGCATTGGAATTGCGAAACCATTGCTAATGGATATAAACATCGATTAGCTTGGGGAACAATAGGCTTTTATCGTCGTAAAAAGCAAAGTCTTGTTAATTCAACCTTTAGTTCTGGCGCAATTATTCCAAAGTCGAAACTTTTCGATTTTTCACATGTCAAAGGTTAATAATGAAAAAAAGAATTTTCCTAGTATTAAGAACTATATATGTCGTTCTTGATAAAATAATCTTTAATTCTATGGGTATTTCTGCTCGACAGCGATATGTTCGTGTATGTTATAAACTTAAATCCTTTTTCTTTAAAGAGTATGGAACGCATATTCCTGATTTGTCAGAAATTGGCTCTGTTTCTATTGCGTCAAGTTTATTGACACCTTCAATACCTAGTTGGGTAATAGAGGAAATGAAGTCGATAGGTATGACTATAGATCCAGAGTTATATCCTACAGATGAATTCATATCTACATGTAATTATTATTCATATCCTATCATAGCTGCACCAGGGAATATCTATAATGAGATTATAAAAACCTCTTGTTCTAGAGAAGATTACTCTCATTGTTTTGCAATTCCATGGCTTAAGAGAGGTGGGGCTGATTATGTTTCCATCAAACATATAGAGCTAGCTGCAAAACAATCATTGTCAAAGATCTTGGTTATCATGACGGAACCAGGGGATTCTCCGTGGTTAAGTCGTTTACCTGAAAATGTTGATATTATTAATTTTAGCAAAATCGCATCTAAGATATCTCATGCGGAACAAATTAGTGTTTTAGTTAGACTTGTCATACAGCTGAAAATTGGTGTTCTACATATAATAAACTCAAGGCATATGTGGGATGTATTGGATAAACATGGACTTGCTTTAACGTCCTCAGGAATAAAAGTTTTTGTTTCTATTTATTGCGATGACTATGACAGCTATGGTAGACCTGTCGGATTTGCACGTAAATATTTGCCAACTACATATAAATATATTGAGCGTATTTTTACTGATAATATAAAGTTCAAGAAATTGATACATAATAATTATGGTTATCCACAAGAGCTTTTTGAAGTTATATATAGCCCTTTTGATTTATCAGTTATTCAACAAAATAATCACGAAGAACAGTATGATAAACGTGTTATTTGGGCGGGTAGAATTGATAGACAAAAAAGGCCTGACATATTACTTTCTATTGCAAGGTTGATGCCTGATGTTGAGTTTAGTGTTTATGGTGAAGCTGTTTTAGATTCCACTACTGATTATTTATCTGACATGAGGAAGCTAGGCAATATTACTTTGCATGGGAAGTTTAATGGCGTTGAAAGTTTACCGTTAAACAAAAACTCAATTTTCTTATATACGTCCCAGTGGGATGGAATCCCAACAATATTATTATCGGTAGCCGCAACTGGTATGCCTATAGTTGCATCTGATGTGGGGGGGGTGAGCGAAGTGATTGATGCTGAAACTAGAATGTTAGTTGGTGATTTTGAAGATCCTCACTCTTATAAAGAGGCTATTGATTGGGTCTTTAATAATTATTCTGATGCGTTAAAACAGGCCGCTCATACAAGAGATAAGGTTCTATCTAATCATAGTGATGCTAGCTTTGCATCTAAAATGAATACCGTACCCGGATATTTTTGATTTATCTATTAGATGTCTATTAGATTAGAGGTTTTATATGGTTTTTTTTATTCTTGGGGCCGGTGGATTTATTGGTAATGCTTTGGCTACTTATTTAATAGATAAAGGACATAGCATAAAAACATATGATAGAAATGATATTAATAGACTAGGTGATAGGCATATTGAACATTATGTTGGCGATTTTTCAACAGAGGATAGATGGACTGATATTTTATTAGGTGTTGATATTTGTTATCATTTCATATCAACAAGTTTACCTAGTACCTCTAATGAAAATCCTCAATTAGATGTTGAAGGAAATATTATCGGAACAATCAGGCTATTAGATGCGTTAAAAAATAATGTTAACGTTAAATTAATCTTCTCATCTTCTGGTGGTACAGTATATGGTTTTGGATGTGATGGATTGATTTCTGAGTCAGATAGTACAAATCCTATTTGCTCCTATGGAATAACTAAGTTATCAATAGAGAAGTACTTGTATCTTTACAACGTTTTATATGGCGTTAAATCTTTATCATTAAGAATCTCTAATCCCTATGGTATGGGGCAAATGAGGAATATATCGCAAGGTATTATTGGTGTATTTCTTAGTAAAATAAAGAAAGGTGAAAAATTAACAGTTTGGGGTGATGGTTCTACTATCAGAGACTATCTGTATATAGATGATTTAGTGTCGGCCTTATATAGCGCCTCATTGTACACAGGTAATGTAAATGTTATGAATGTTGGTTCTGGAGTCGGAACATCTATAAATAACATTTTGGATGTATTTAAAGAACATTTCAATGACATAGTTGTTGAATATGAACCAAAAAGATTGTTTGATGCCCAGTCAAATGTGCTTAATATATCTTTGATTCAAAATGAATTAGGTTGGAAACCTGAGGTTTCTATTTCCAATGGTATTGCCAAAATAATTGAAATGCATGGTATTATTAATGAAAAGTAATAATAGATATTATTGCTTTTAATGTTTTATTTTTATGACAATTATTGTGGGTTGTTGAATTGTAATCGCTCAATTTTATGAAACTTACTTTCTAGATTACCTTTAGAATTCCCTCTCTGGGGAGGGTATGTAAGTCTGCTTTTCATGATTTGATTAGTTCGCTAGTTCGCTAGTTCGCTAGTTCGAGATTAGAAAACTGCCAGTTTATATAATTAGAGTAACACTGAGGTATTACAAGGCATTAATTTTATTTTAATTAGCCTTTATTTTATAGGTTTGTGGTAATTTATGAGAGTTACTGAATATATTATTTTTATAAGGCTGATAATATGTCTAATTTCATAGATAAAAAGTTATCAGCAATTGTTATAGTTACATATTTTCCAGACTCACGTGTCACTTCTAAAGTGATTGGGATGTCAAAGTTGGTAGATCTTGTTTATGTGGTAGATAATACCCCAGAGAACGGTTCTGGCTTTACTACTGACGTTATCCCAAGCAATGTTAGTATATTAGCGTTAGGTGAAAATAAGGGCATTGCTACTGCATTGAACCATGGGGCAGACCTAGCATTTAAAGATGGTGCTGATTTTGTTTTTTTCTTTGATCAAGACAGTAATCCAGATCAGTCCATGATTGATACATTGATCACGGTAAGTTCCGGTTTTGTGGATAGTAATGTCGCAGTTGTGGGTCCAGCATATTTTGATACGCGTTTAGCCAAGAAAGCGCCATTCATCACGTTTAAACAAGGTAGGTTATGTAGGATTCCTGCTGAAGGGGACAAGCTGATTGAGGCCGATTATCTTATTACGTCTGGCAGCATCATCAGTCGTAAGTCTTGGGAATGCATAGGACCTCACGATGACTCGCTATTTATAGATTATGTTGATATTGAATGGTGTTTGCGTGCTAAAAGTCTTGGGTGGCGTGTTATTGGCGTTCCATATGTAGTTATGGAACATACACTTGGAGATGAGCCAATAAACGTATTTGGTAAGAAATTACCTGTACATTCACCAATCAGGCATTATTATTTTTTCAGAAATTGTATTTCTTTACTACGTAGAGATTATATACCCACAGGCTTTAAATTAAGAGAGCTTTGTTTTTTGCCGATTCGATTTTTTGTCTATGCATTTTTCACAAAAAACAAGTTGTCTCACATTACTAAGATGAGTAAGGGGCTGCTGGATGGGATTTTATCTAAGTCAGGTCCCTATCTGTGATTCCTATAAATTACTTAGCGGTATTTTTTAATGAGTAATGTGATAAGTGTCAGTCTTGTTGTATATAAGCCAGTCAAACAAGAGTTATATGCTACGTTGCAGAGTTTGTTTAATGCAGCCTTGAAGTACTCGGCCATTGAATTGACCATTGTTGACAATTCACCAAGTAGCTCTAGGGTACAAGTTGAGGACTATATATCTGCAGAGTTGATTAGTAAGGCTAGCGTGATTTATCGACATAATCCGGATAACTTGGGCTTTGGTGAAGGGCATAATCAAGCATTACAGAACGATTCCAAATACCACCTTATCCTTAACCCTGATCTTGAAGTTGCTCCAGATGCACTGAAAAATGCACTCGAGTTTATGGAGCAACATCCGGATTGCGGATTATTGACGCCTTTCGCTACGTGGGAAGATGGTGAGGTACAGCGGCTTTGCAAACGCTATCCAACCGTATTTGATTTATTGCTGCGCGGTTTTGCGCCCGCGTTTGTGAAGAAGTTATTCCAGACGCGCTTGGCGAAATATGAGATGGCAGACCAGCTCAACGATCGTGACGTGCTGTGGGACCCACCCATTGTCAGTGGTTGTTTTATGCTGTTTCGCTCAGATGTTCTGCAGCAGCTCGGAGGGTTTGACCCTCGCTTCTTCCTCTATTTTGAAGATTTTGACATCAGTTTGCGGGCTGGAAAGATCAGCCGGATTGCTTATGTCCCTCAGGTGAAGGTCGTTCATCACGGTGGGCATGCATCCCGCAAAGGCTGGCGCCATATCTGGATGTTTGGGCGCTCCATGGTGACTTTCTTCAATATTCACGGTTGGCGTTGGTGGTAATGGTAGATATCAAAAGTACAGTCTTGGTCACAGGTGCCAACGGATTTGTAGGCAAGGCGGTCTGTGAACACTTGCTGGCGCTGGGGGCGAATGTTAAAGGAGCGGTGCGAAGTCACTCGCTGGCTTCTTACCATGTTCAGGCTCCCTCTCTGACTGCGGATGCCAACTGGACTGCTCAATTGCAACAGGTGGATGTGGTTGTTCACTGTGCTGCCAGGGTGCATGTAATGTCGGATACCGCGACAGATCCCCTGGCTGCGTTTCGAGCGGTGAATACAGAGGGCTCCCTCGCTCTTGCCCGGCAGGCTGCTGAGGCAGGAGTAAAGCGCTTCATCTTTATCAGTTCGATCAAAGTGAATGGCGAGCAGACCGAGCCTGGCAAGCCATTTGATGAGAATGTGCAAAGTCCGCCAGAAGATCCCTATGGACGCTCGAAGTATGACGCGGAACAGGGGCTGATGGCACTCGCGAAAGAGTGTGGTATGGCTGTAACCATCATTCGTCCTCCTCTTATTTACGGGGAAGGGGTGAAGGCTAACTTTGCCAGTATGATGACCTGGGTGCGCAAAGGGATCCCGCTCCCGTTTGCCCGTTTGACCAATGTGCGTAGCCTGTTGGCGTTACCTAATCTGTGTGACTTCATTGCCCATGCGATGGCGCACCCTGCTGCAGTGAATCAGGTCTTTTTAGTCGCAGATCCTGTCGCAGTGTCGACGTCGCAGTTATTGGCGGTGATTGCAGAAGCAGAAGGAGTTCGCTGTCGGCTCTTTTATCTCCCACCAAGAGTAATAAGAGTGCTTGGACGCTGTTTGGGGATTGATGCCAAGCTACAACGGATTTATGGCTCTCTGGAAATGGATACCCGCAAGGCTCAGAGCCGATTACAATGGTCGGCACCCTATTCGCTCTCTCAGACCCTATCTCTGATGGCGTCAATCCATAGTGAGTCGTCTTGATGCTGGCATTTGTTTTGTTGTCGATATTTTGTCTTTTTCTTTCAATCACCATGACCGGCCTGCTCAGGCGCTACGCACAGACCCGCTTGCTTGACCAACCCAATCATCGCAGTTCGCATCAGGTGCCTACCCCGAGAGGCGGTGGCATGGCTATCGTGGCGACCTTTCTGCTGGCAGCCCCGTTGTTTGTCACCCTGATCCCACTTCCCGCCAGCATATCCCAGAGCAGCTTCGCATTGATATGGGCTGCGGCGCTGGGAATTGCCTTGGTTGGTTTTATCGATGACCACATCTCTCTCAAGCCCCGAACCCGCCTGATTGTGCAGAGCATGGCGGCAGCTTTGGTGGTTTCTGCGGTTGATGGTTTGCCAGCGCTGACCTTCTTTGGTTGGCAGCTCGATCTGGCCTGGTTTGGTTACCTGCTGGCCTGGCTGGGGGTGATCTGGTTTATCAATCTCTACAACTTTATGGATGGCATCGATGGCTTGGCAGCAGGTGAAGCCGTTGTCGTCTGTCTGTTCATGGTGTTATTTCACTATCTGGTTGGGGGAGAGTGGTCGTCTGCCAGTTTGATCCTGCTACTGGGAATTTCGGCGGCGGGCTTCTTGTGCTGGAATTTTCCGCCCGCCAGGATCTTTATGGGAGATGGTGGCAGCGGATTTCTTGGCTTGATGCTGGCTTCCCTGATGCTGCTGGATGCTGCTTCTTCACCTCCATTCCTGTGGGCATGGCTCGTCATGCTCGGGGTCTTTGTGGTTGATGCGACCTGGACGTTGCTGAATCGCTTTCGCCTGAAATGTCGTCTGAGCGAGGCTCATCGTACTCATGGCTATCAATATCTGGTGAGACGTTGGCAAAGTCATCGAAACGTGACCTTGGCTGTGCTTCTTATAAATAGCCTCTGGCTTGCGCCAATCGCTGTCATGATTGTATTGGGCCAGCTCGATGGTGTGAGCGGTCTGGTCATTGCCTACTTGCCGTTAGCTTTTCTTGCGTATCACCTGAATGCAGGAGTACCAGAATGAGAAATGAGCTTTTACCCGGTGGGAGCTGGCTACTGACTTGCCTGGGCTCCCTGTCACGAGCCAGCAAGCGTGCCATCTCTGTCACCGTTGATATGATCCTGATCACCATGACCTATTGGGGAGCGTACTGGATCCGGCTTGAACATAACTGGCCAATCGATAGCCCGCATCACTGGGCACTGCTTGGCGCAATTATCATTGTCAGCATCAGTTTGTTTGTACGGCTGGGGCTGTATCGCGCAGTGCTCCGATATGTCAGCTTTCGGGTGCTATGGACAATCTCGCTAGGGGCATTTCTTTCAACCTGTTTCTTTGTTCTCTCTGCGTTTTACTTCGATATCTTTCTGCCGAGAACGGTCTCGGTTATCTATCTCTCCTTTTTGGTGTTACTGGTTGGCGGTGTGCGGCTGTTTTTCCGGGCGCTCCTTAATACCACCCGTTTAGCTCGCACCCAGGTGTTGATTTACGGCGCGGGCTCTTCGGGCCGACAGCTGCAAATGGCCTTGTTGCAAGGCAATGAGTTTTATCCCGTTGCCTTTGTTGATGATGATCCCGCCAAACAGGGATGCGTGATCCAGGGCTGTACCGTTTATCACAGTGCTCAGCTGCCAACCTTGATTGACCACCATGGGGTGCAGAAGATCTTGCTGGCTATGCCGAGCAGCACCAGAGCGCGTCGTCAGGAGGTGATTAATGCACTTGAGCCCCTCTCTTGCGAAGTGCTCTCTATCCCGGGGATGGCCGATCTGGTCAATGGCTCTGCCCGCATAGATCAGCTCAATGAGGTCTCCATCGACGATCTGTTGGGCAGAGATCCGGTAGAGCCGGTGACCACCTTGATGGAAGCCAATATCACAGGTAAAGCGGTCATGGTAACAGGTGCCGGTGGCTCCATTGGTTCTGAGCTCTGCCGCCAGATCTTGCGGTGCCGGCCATCCACTCTGGTGCTGTTCGAACTATCCGAATACGCCCTCTATGTCCTGCACAAGAACCTGCGGGAGCAGTGTCAGCGTGAAGAAATCGAAACGGATCTGGTGCCGTTACTGGGGTCAGTGCAGCGCCAGCATCGTCTCAAGACGGTGATGCAGAGCTTCAGGATCCAGACCGTCTACCATACGGCTGCTTACAAACATGTCCCGCTGGTTGAGTTCAACATCATTGAAGGGGTACGTAACAACGTATTCGGCACTCTTTATGCGGCACAGGCGGCCATTGAGGCTGGGGTGGAAACATTCGTGCTGATCTCTACCGATAAAGCCGTGCGGCCAACCAACACCATGGGGGCCAGCAAGCGTCTGGCCGAGTTGATCTTGCAAGCCTTGACCCGCGAGAAGCACAGCACTCGTTTTTGTATGGTGCGTTTTGGCAATGTTCTTGGATCTTCCGGCTCAGTGGTGCCGTTATTCAGACAGCAGATAGATAAGGGGGGGCCCATCACTCTGACTCACCCCGATATTATCCGTTACTTCATGACCATACCTGAGGCTGCCCAGCTGGTGATCCAAGCTGGCGCCATGGGGGAGGGGGGCGACGTCTTTGTGCTCGATATGGGGCAACCGGTACGGATCATGGAACTTGCCAAACGCATGATACGCCTCAGCGGCCTGACACTGCGTGATGAGCAGCGTCCTGATGGGGATATTGCCATCGAGGTGACGGGATTGCGGCCGGGCGAAAAGCTCTACGAAGAGTTACTGATTGGTGATGATGCCAGAGGAACCGAGCATCCCCGGATCATGGTGGCACAAGAGAGCTGGCTGCCCTGGTCGCGACTGCGCCCCTTGCTGGCCTCACTGGATGATGCTTGTCACCGTTTTGATCAACAGCAAGTGCGCGAGATCCTGATGCATGCTCCTGCTGCATTCGAACCGACAGATGGTATTTGTGATCTGGTGTGGCTAGCGAAGCAGCAGCTACCACCAAGTGATAATGTTGTTAAATTGCCCTCACATAACATAGATTTTTTGCTTGCTAATCACTGAATTTTTATATAGGCGTCCATTATTGGGCGCTTTTTTTTTGCTTTTCCACCTGTTTGTTTGTTTTTTAATCGATCGAGCCACTCGTGGACTAGATTGGCTACTCATTTTGGCGAACCGCAGGTAGAATTCCTGCCTCCACTGATTTCGGAATAATCCTACAGTTTTGCGCAAATGAATGCAGCAGAATGAGCGGAGCTATGGCGAATGGCTGGAGTGGCGACTTGTTTTGTTGTCATGATCGTCAGCAGTAAGGTATGGCAAATTACATATCAATTTACTGATGCCTTTAACAATATAAAAAGACTGCATGCACACTGGGAGCTGTAACTCAGGGGCGGTAGCCATTATTTTTTTTATAGATTGGATTGTTTTTTAGTCCGTTACTGACTTCTTTGTAGTCAGTTCGGCGCTTTAGCGATAGCGATGATATCGATACAAGAGGGACCGTCAGTAGTCCCCAGATACATGGCACGGGATAGAGAGTGTGACAACGCCGGAGTGTGATAATTCGGGTGTTTGTCACTGGTTGGCAATCGATTGTAATTGAAATGTTTTTACTGCCGGACTCGTCAACTCGACGAGTTTGCCGAGCTCCTCCTGTCCAGCCCTTCGCTTTCAAATAAAAATCAATCTCTTTTCTTTGTTCGTTTCTCGCTGCGGCTCGTTTCGACAAGCTGCCGGAGGGAAACACAAAATCTACGTGACGTGGCAGTCGAATGCCGATGAGACAAACCTCGATGGTTGTTTCTCTGGGTATAGACATGAAGAGAGCTTATGGGAATGCATAATAAAATAGACAGTAGTGCAGCCTTCGGGATTGCTGCGAATGAACAGTTGACGGCCGAGAGTCATTCACTGGATATTGGTAATCTGGTGTATGAGCTTAAGCGGGTTCACATGAAAAGTGATGAGCTTTATGTTTACTGCAGTGACAATGACAAAAAGCTTATCGAACGGGTGCTTGCTGATTATCCGTTCACATTGAACTTCAATGTGACAGACCTCTCGGCCCTGAAAGGTAAAACCCTTGTGCATTACAAGAGTGGTGACCTTCCCGATGAACTGGCCGCAATGCTGGTGCTGGCCACCAAATATGGCGCCTACGTTGAACCGCTGGTCAGTTATCTGGACCGTCGTTTCGGCCGCACTGAAGTGGAGTTGCTGCACAGCGGCTACTTCCTGCACATGAAATCTTTCTCCATCCTCTCCCGTCCATCCAATCGCATTGTCAAGCGTGCGCTGGATCTGGTCTCTGCCATTGCGCTCAGTCTGGTTGCCATTCCCATTGGCTTGCTTGCTGCACTAGCTATCAAACTGGAATCACCTGGTCCCATCTTTTATCGTCAAGCCCGGGTTGGCCTGTTCAACCAGGAATTCGACGTAATCAAATTCCGCTCTATGCGAAACGATGCCGAAAAAAATGGTGCTCAATGGGCAAGCAAGAACGACGCCCGAGTCACTCGTGTTGGCCGTTTCATTCGCAAGACCCGTATTGATGAACTACCGCAACTGATCAACGTCTTTAAAGGCGAAATGTCTCTGGTTGGCCCAAGACCCGAGCGGGAAGTATTTATCAAAGAGCTGGAAGCCGTTATCCCGTACTATCGCTTCCGTCATGCGGTCAAGCCCGGCATTACCGGCCTGGCTCAGGTAAAATACCCCTACGGCGCATCTATTGAAGATGCAGTTTGGAAGCATAAATACGATATCTTCTATATCAAGCATCAAAGCCTGATGTTGGATATCAAGATCCTGCTGCTGACAGTCAAGACTGTGCTGTTTGGAATGGGGCGATAGCCCCATCACACAAAAAAATGAACTGATGACATTTTTGTCTCGGGTGGGTTTATGTTAAAAAATGTCATCTATCTTTTTGGAATGCAGGGCATTAATTATTTAATGCCATTGCTAACTCTTCCATACCTTGTTCGCGTTTTGGGACCTCAGCATTACGGAGAGCTGAGTTTTGCCCTAGTAATTGCACAATATTGTGTCATGTTGACTGATTTTGGGTTTAATCTTTCAAGTTCGGCAAAAATAGCAAAAAACAATCAAAACCTAAAATATGTAAGCCGCGTATATTCTGATACAATATATTCAAAGTTGTTAATTGGGGTTGTAGTGTGTTTATGTGTATATGTATCAACATTTTATATTGAAAAGCTTGAGTCATCATCTAATTTGATTGCGATTTCATTAATTCAAGTTTTTGGTTGTGCACTGACACCTATTTGGTTGTTTCAGGGGTTAGAGATAATGAAGTGGTTTGCTATTTTAACAGCATCCTCTAAATTACTATGTCTCCCATTGATATTTATTTTTGTAAAAACACCTGATGATATTTCTCTTGCAGTTGCAATACAGGCTGGAGTATTTGTTCTTTCTGGTGTTGTATCTGTCTTTCTAACTAAAAGATTAGGCGTGAAATTTCTACCATTTGATGGTAATGGCATAGTAAAAAGTATTAAAGATAGTTCAGTTATTTTTATTGGCACTTTTTCAATCAGCCTATATACATTATCAACGCCATTAATCCTTGGTTTTGTTTCCACCTCATATGAAGTCGGTATCTTTTCTTCTGCGGACAAGATTAGGGGGGCATTATTAGGGGCCTTTATTATATTAGGTAATGTTTTTTATCCAAGAGTCAATAAGCTATTGGCCTCTGAGACAATTTGGCGTGGTTATGCTTTCATCTATAAAATTTTGAAGTATCAAGTGATAATTAGTTTAATTGTGTCAGTGTTGTTTTTTTATTTGTCTCCTTATATTGTTAGATATTATTTGGGAGATGAGTATTTAGATGCAATCTATTTGCTTAAATTAATGTCACCGATGATATTCTTAATTCCAATGTCCGTTGTTTTATCTAACTATATATTACTACCATTTGGGTACAAACGATTATTTTCATCCATTCCTATTGCGACGTCGCTCATGCATATTCTTTATGTATTCTTTTTGAGCAAGCAATATGGGGCATTAGGGGCCAGTATTGCAATCTTGATCACGGAAATACTGAGTTTTATATTACTGCTTATTGTTAATATGAAACTAGGGAATTTAAACTTGATCTTTAATAATCGGAGTGGCGTAAAATGATCGATGTTTCAGTTGTTTTACCAGTTTATAATGCAGAATTATATCTTTCAGAAGCTATAGAGTCTGTTCTAGCTCAGTCATATCGTAATTTTGAACTTATTATAATCAATGATGGCTCAACCGATAATAGCATAAATATAATTGAGAAATTTAAAAGGAAAGATGAAAGAATAAAAGTCATCTCACGTGAAAACAAGGGCCTGATTTATAGCTTGAATGAAGGTATTTCTGCCTCAAAGGGGCGGTATATAGCACGGATGGATGCCGATGATATTTGCTTTCTTGACCGTTTAGAAAAGCAAGTTAAGTATATGGATTCAAATGATTTAGACATATGTGGCGGGCATTATCTAGAGATGAATGAAGTTGGCACTGTTCAGCGGCTTAGATTTGTCCCAATAACTTCAGAGATTATTAATCTATCTTTAGTTAGTCGAGTTCCCTTCGCTCACCCATCGGTTGTATTCAGAAAATCTTTTATAGATGACAATGATCTTTGTTATGGCTGTGACAAATTTAAACATGCGGAAGACTTAGCTCTTTGGTTTGAATTTGCCGCTTGTGGTGCAAAATTTGGTAATGTAAATGATGTAATATTAAAATACCGAGTTTTAGATTCTTCACTATCGCGTAGAAATAGATTGAATCTAATAAAAGATACGCGAGTCATAAATCATTTACACTACATTAATTGTAGTAAAAATGATATTGAATCAGCTGATTATAGACGTATGTTAAGTAATAAAGATGATGCAAGGATCTTATCTGAATTTATATGGCATAGTTTTTTTAGTGATTTTAAAGTCGCTCTTTTAACTAAACTGCCTTTCAGACGATTTAATATTGAAGTTTTTATGGCATTTCTGAGACAGCTAAAGATTTTTATAGGTGGCTAAGTGCTTAAAATATTCTTGGTGCTGTTCTTTATATATGGTGTCAGTTATTCATTTGTGCCATATGCAATTCCTACTAGTTATATAGTGTTATTATCAATTATAGTGCTAATTGTAAAAAATAAACTTTCATTTTACATCCCATATAAGTTTGTTGTCGGCGTTTCAATAACATTATTTTCGGTTAGCCTAGCTAGCTTTTCAATTAATGCTCCCTCATCAGATTTATATATGGTGAAAGTGTCATTAGTGTACCTATTAATGCTATCTATATTTCCATTTTATATACGGAGATATTATAGAGATAATTTTATTCAGTTACTTAGACATATAGGTATAGCTGGCTTTATTAATGCCCTATTCATTATTTCTATGTTGTTATTTTCCCAATTACAAAATGCATATCTATCATTAGTTAGTATAGATACATTTAGTTTAATTGGAGGTGCTGATGCGCTAGATAGCCTTATGCGACTGCGAATGATCGGTATTACGGGGTTCTCTGCATATTCTACAGGTTTTGTACAGGTATCATGTGCTCTATGTTATTTAGTTTATATGAATAATGTAAAAGCAAGAAACATAGATTATATAATGTGGGGATTAATACTTGTTTCTGCAATGATTGCTGCCCGCTCATCAATCATCGGAGTTGTAATTTTATTAGTCTATTATATATATGCCTCAAAATTGTCAGTTATAACGAAAGGCTTTTTTGTTTCTATGTTTGTAGGAACATTGGTTTTTATTATTACCTATTATCTAATGCCTGTAGATACAAAAGATTTCTTTATACAATGGATTACTGAAGTTTTCACATCTGGCACCCAGACTGGGTCAGTCCAGAGTAATATAAAAATGTATATATATGGTATCGATGATTTCTCTATTCTTGGGGATTCTAGATGGTTTGGTGATAATAATGATTACTATATGAATACCGATGTTGGTTGGTATCGCGTTACATTTTCAATTGGAATCGTTGGTTGTGTATTATGGGCTTTAATGCTATTACTATTTCCAATTGAATTCTTTATAAGAAATAAACTGCATTTACTCGATGAGTTAGTCATTATTTTATTTTATGTTGTTTATATTTTTGCTCTGATGATGAAAGGAGCAATACTTTTTGACTCATATCAGTCATTGTTTTTTTTGATAGTATTTTATGTAGTGTTTTCCGCAAAAAGGATGTCTAATGAAACTAAAACATAAGTTTTTATTGGTGTATTGCCATTTTATTATGTGTGTGACATTCATTATTCCTGATTTTCCTCTTTCAATGAGATTTAGAGGGTGGTTATATTCAATTTTTATGAAGTCATGTGGAAGGAATTTCCAAGTTGCTCATGGTGCATGCCTTCGTGGAATTGAATTAATTAGTGCTGGTGATGATTGCTATATAGGTCCTAGCGTATTTATAATGGCACGGAGTGGTATTGTTATCGATGATGAAGCAATTATTGCCATGAATGTAGTTATTGTCGATAGTAACCATGGAAAAGTTGATGATAGTTATCGATATGCAAGAGGAAAAACAAAACCTATCTATATTGGTAAAGGTTCATGGGTAGCTGCAAATTCAGTAATAACGGCAGGATCTCTAGTCAAAGGTGGTAGTATCGTTCCGCCGTGTACTGTTGTACGTGAGAATTTTTAATTATGATAGGTTTATATTGCAATTGGAAAGTTAAGCCATGCGAAAATGGATTCTATATCAATGCTATTCATGCAAAGTATCTGATGATGTTTCAACAGAAGTATGGTGATGTATTATTGCTTTCGAATACTACCCCTTCCAAAATTGACAGTACGGATGTATTCATTGAGAATGGATGTGGTATAAATTTGCTATCTATCCCTTGTTTCTCTTCATACCTAGCTGCATTAAAGCATTCAATGAAAATAGTTAAGGCAATGAAGGCTTTATTTGATAGTTGTAGCCACATTTATGTAAGAACACCCGAGCCACTTTCATGGTTATTCGGGATTTTTAATTATAGAAAGACTCGGGTAATAAATTACCACTTTACATCAAATCCGTTGCAGGTATTGCTCTGTAATAACTCTATAGGTTTTATAAGTAGATATTCCAAGTTACTTGTCTTTTTACCTGAATATATGCTTACTTGTTTGGCTGCAAGATTTAATAAATGCAGTGCAAATGGGGACTCAATATTATCATATCTACCTTTTTATATGGCTAAAAGTAATGTTTCTATTCATATAGAAAGTACTCTTTCAGAGGCAGTTCTAAATTCAAATGATTCTGCAGATATTAACGTGAGAGATTGGTCAGATGCTGCGACTTTACATCTTTTATGTGTAAGCCGCTTGCAGTCTGCAAAGGGCATTGATATTTTGTTGAATGCAATTTGTGCGATTAAAAAGTCAGTGCCAGAGCTCGATTTTAAACTAAAAATTGTTGGTGATGGACCACTTCGTTCATTTTATGAAGAAATGATCGAGCGGCTTTCAATTAGTGATATTGTTCAGATGGTAGGGCATGTCAAAAATGGACCTGATCTAGACGAGATATATAAGTGCTCACATGTGTTAATTAATCCCTCTCTTTCTGAAACTGGACCTAGAGTATTATTGGAAGCCATGAATCTTTCGGTATTATGCTTATCGACAGATGTTGGCTATGCAAAAAAGGTCCTACTTGAAGACCCCGTGTGTGGCTTGGTCATCAAAAAGAATAGTCTGGAAGAGTTAATTAATTCCATATTATGGATTTGTCAGAATAGGCGTGATGCTGAAATACTAGCTAAATGTGGGAAACCTAAATCTAAAATATATTCTCTTGATAGATTTGTGGGCTCCATTTTTAAAGAACGTTTAAACTAGTTTGAATAGGTTAGATTAATATGTATGAGCCATTAGTTTCTATTATTATGCCGACTTATAATTCAGGTGGCACGATTAGAGATGCTATAGATAGTGTCTTGAAACAAAGTTATGTGAATTGGGAGTTGATAATCACAGATGATTTTTCATCTGATGAGACTGTTGAGATAGTTAATTCTTTTTCAAATACTGATCCACGAATTATTTTAATGCGAAATGAGATTAATTCAGGTGCCGGATTTTCAAGAAATAGATCCATCGATATTGCCAAGGGAAAATATATAGCTTTTTTGGATGCTGATGACCTCTGGCTTGAAAATAAACTCTCCAATCAGATCTCTTTTATGGAGAAAAATGGATATTTGTTCTCATTTTCATCCTATCAAAAGTTTTCGAAAGATGGTGACGGTGGCGTCGTTGTGGCACCAAATTCAGTTACATATCAGCAACTTCTTTATGGTAACGTCATCGGCTGCCTTACTGCTGTGTATAATGCTGAGGTTTTGGGAAAAAAGAAAATGCCACTTATTAGAAAGCGGCAAGATATGGGGCTCTGGCTTACCTTGTTGAAAGAGTGTGATGCTGCATATAGTCTACCGGATGTATTAGCTAAATATCGCACGGATACTGGTATGACACAGAATAAGATAAATACAGCAAAGTATCAGTGGGAATTTTACAGAACGGTTGTTCAGTTGAATTTATTTAAATCCAGTTGGTATTTCTGCTGGTATGCATTAAATGGTTTATTAAAACATAGAGTATAAATAATATGAAGATTGCTATCGCTGGCACGGGATATGTCGGTTTATCAAATGCTGTTTTACTTGCGCAACACCATGAAGTGGTGGCCGTCGATGTGATTGCCAGCAAGGTTGAGCTGATCAATCAGCGCCGCTCCCCCATCGTCGATAAAGAGATTGAAAGCTATCTGGCCAGCCGTGATCTGAATCTGCGCGCCACCCTTAATAAAGAAGAGGCTTATCAAGGGGCAGACTTCGTTATCATCGCAACGCCCACTGATTATGATCCCGAAACCAACTACTTCAATACCAGCACGGTGGAGTCGGTAGTTAAGGATGTGATGGCGATTAATCCCGATGCGGTGATGGTGATCAAATCCACCATTCCGGTCGGCTTTACTGCTCGGCTGCGTGAAGAGTTGGGATGTGACAATCTTATTTTCTCGCCAGAGTTTTTGCGTGAAGGTCGCGCCCTTTACGACAACCTGCACCCGTCTCGCATTGTTGTGGGTGAGCGTTCCGAGCGGGCTCACGTGTTCGCCAATTTGCTATTGGAAGGGGCGATCAAGAAAGATGTGCCTGTGTTGTTTACCGACAGCACAGAAGCCGAGGCGATCAAGCTGTTTGCCAATACCTATCTGGCCATGCGGGTTGCCTTTTTTAATGAGCTCGATACCTATGCCCAGCTGCATGGTCTCGATAGTCGCCAGGTTATTGATGGTATCGGTCTCGATCCCCGTATTGGTAGCCACTACAATAACCCGTCATTTGGCTATGGTGGTTACTGCTTGCCGAAAGATACCAAGCAGCTGCTGGCCAACTACAACAAGGTACCGAATAACCTGATCCGGGCGATTGTTGATTCCAATACCACGCGTAAGGATTTTGTTGCCGATTCGGTGATCCGCAAGAATCCAAAACGAGTGGGTGTCTATCGACTGGTGATGAAGGCAGGGTCCGATAACTTCCGTGCTTCTGCTATTCAAGGGGTCATGAAGCGGATCAAGGCGAAAGGGATTGAAGTGGTCATTTATGAGCCCACCTTGCGCGAGCCCGAGTTTTTCCGCTCTAAAGTCATGACCGATCTGGCGCAATTCAAAGAGAGTTGTGATGTGATATTGGCCAACCGTATGGTTGAAGAGTTGAGCGATGTGACAGACAAGGTATATACCCGCGATCTGTTTGGTAGTGACTAATATGTCGACAGCGGTTCCCTCAAGCTGAGGGAATCGCATTTTATTGTAAAAAAGTCGTTAAATATTACGTCGGTGCGATTCAAACACATATCGGGTTCAACCTGTTGACAAATCAAGGCTGATTTTAATATCAGCACCAAAGATGGTGTGCTTGAAAATGGGTATATATCCATTGAATTGTCAGTGTTCTGCTTATATTGAGCGGTTCCATTGTTGCTGTGATTTTATCCGTAAATTTATCTCAGAATTCTCCGTGTTTTCCGCTATCATACGGCGATTTTTCCGTTCAGTTCTTGATGGCAAGCTTAATAAGGTGTGGTAGTGAAAAGGATTCAGCTCATTCCTCTGTTGTCGGCCGTGGCCCTGCTCAGTGCGTGCACTGTGGTGCCCGGTACCAATCTTTCCACCAGTGGCAAAACCGAGGTGGCTACAGGTTCCGTTGATGTTGATCAGCTGGCAGATGTCTATCCGGTTACCCCCGCGTTGATCAGTCAGTTGCGCAAGGCGCCGGTGGTGGGTAAGGCCAACCCCGAGCTCAATAGCGAGATCAGCCGTTACGAGTACCGGATTGGTGTGGGCGACATCCTCAATGTCACTGTGTGGGATCACCCCGAGTTGACCATCCCGGCCGGTTCTTACCGCAGTGCCAGCGAAGCGGGCAACTGGGTCCACGCCGATGGCACCATCTTCTACCCCTATATTGGCAAGGTGGACGTGGTGGGTAAAACTGTGGCGGAGATCCGTACCGATATCGCCAAGCGTCTGGCCCAGTTTATCGAGAGTCCGCAGGTGGATGTGAGCATTGCGGCGTTCCGCTCCCAGAAGGTTTATATCTCCGGTGAGGTGACCAAGCCGGGCGCCCAGCCCATCACCAATGTGCCCATGACCCTGCTCGATGCCTTCAATCTGGCTGGCGGGCTGACCCCGACCGCAGATTGGCATCATGTGGTGTTGACCCGCCAGGGCAAGGAGTTCCCGCTCTCCATGCAGGATCTGCTGCAGTATGGGGATCTCTCTCACAATCAGCTGATGCGTGACGGCGACATGCTCTATGTGCCGCGCAACGATGCCCAGAAAGTCTTTGTGATGGGTGAGGTCAACAAGGCATCGACCCTGACCATTGGTCGTGAGGGGATGAGCCTGACCGAAGCGCTGAGCAGTGCCGAGGGCCTTAACCAGAATGCCGCCAATGCGACCGGCATCTTCGTATTGCGCCCCGCAGCCAAAGCCCAAGAGAAAGCCGCGATTTATCAGCTCGACCTGAGTGATGCCACTGCGCTGGTGATGGGGACCGAGTTTGCATTGCAACCTTACGACGTGGTCTATGTCACCACGGCGCCGGTGACGCGCTGGAATCGCGTGTTGAGTCAGCTGGTGCCCTCCATCAACGGCTTTAATGAGCTGACCGAAGGCATGCTGCGGGTTCGCAACTGGTAAGGCCGTGATGTTGCTTAACCTCTCCCGCTGGATTGACATGTAGCCGCCCTCCCTCAGGGAGACGGCATTGAGGGGGCTGATGCCTCCCTTATCTCCGGTTGTTTGTTGCCTTGATACGGTGACAAACGGGGAGGGTAGGGCATGGGACTATACCCTCTACCCGCCTACCTTCAGGAAGATGCACGTAGTGAGGGGCGGTGGCTGCAGATTTTATTTTTTAAGAGCGACAGCGATATGTTTGAAAAAATTCTTGTGGTGTGTGTGGGCAATATTTGCCGCTCCCCAACCGGTGAACGACTGCTTCGCGAGCGTTTGCCCGGCCGTCAGGTCAGTTCTGCCGGGGTCAGTGCCCTGGTTGACAAGCCGGCCGACAAGGTCGCGAGCGAGGTGGCACAGCAGCATGGTCTTTCCCTTGAGGGGCACTCGGCGCGCCAACTGACCCGCGAGCTCTGTCAGGATGCCGATCTGATCCTGGTGATGGAGAAAGGGCATATCTCTGCCGTCACGGCCATCGACCCGGGGGCCCGTGGCAAAACCATGCTGTTTGGCCACTGGCAGGGGGAGAGTGAAGTGCCCGATCCCTATCGTCTGAGCCGGGAAGCTTACGAACATGTTTACCAGCTGTTGGTGCGTAGCGCCGATGGGTGGGCGAAAAAACTTTAACGACATCCGCAGCGTCTGGTGGTGTTTGGGTTGTATCTGACTATAAAAATGGATTGTGTTTAATGACGACTTCTTCTGTTTCGTCCCGGCAGAGCAGTGCCGCGGTGGAGAATGACGAGATCGATCTGGGGCGCCTGCTGGGTTACCTGATCGATGGCCGTTGGTGGATTGTGACGATCACCGCTCTGTTTATGGTTCTTGGCGTTGCATACGCTCTGTTGGCGACCCCGGTCTTCAAGGCAAACGCCTTGCTGCAGGTGGAGAAAAAAGCCAGTGGTGCCGCGTTGCTCGGGGATATGGCTGATGTATTGGGCGGTGAACAGCCCGATGCGGCTGCCGAGATTGAGCTGCTGACTTCTCGTATGGTGCTTGGCCGTACGGTACAAGAGCTTCACCTCGACACCGTAGTGACACCCAATTTCTTCCCGCTGGTTGGCCGTGGTCTGTCACGGCTGATGGGCCATCCCTATCCCAAGATGGCGGTAAGCCGCTTTGAGGTGGCGCCTGAATTGCTGGGGACGCCGCTGACGCTGACGGTTGACGCAGACAAACACTTTACCCTTGAGGTTGAGGGGCGGGTGCTGGAAGGTCAGGTAGGCAAGTTGCTTGAGAAAGAGGATGTCACCCTGCTGTTGTCTGATGTGGCTGCCGATGAGGGGCAGGTCTTCACGCTGGTCAAACAACCTGCTCTGGATGTGATTGCCGAGTTGCAGCGCGATCTTCAGGTCAGTGAAAAGGGCAAAAATACCGGGATCATCTCACTGGCGCTGGAAGGGGATGACAAGGGCCGCATTCGTGCAGTGCTCGACAATATCAGCCAGAACTATCTGCAGCAGAATGTGGTACGCAAGACCGAAGAGGCCCAGAAGAGCCTGGATTTCTTGCAGACGCATCTGCCTCAGGTCAAAGAGGAACTGAATCGTTCTGAAGAGCAGTTAAATGTTTATCGCCAGCAGAATGAGTCGGTCGATCTGTCGCTGGAAGCGAAAGCCGCACTGGATACCATGGTGGGCCTCGAGAAGCAGCTCAATGAGCTGACCTTCCGGGAAGCGGAGTTGCAGCAACTCTATACCCGCCAGCACCCCGCTTACATCGCCCTGATGGAAAAGCGCCAGACCTTGATGAATACCAAAAATGCGATCAACAAGTCGATCAAGCGTCTGCCAAAAACCCAGCAGGAGATTTTGCGTCTGACCCGTGATGTACAGGTCGGTCAGGAGATCTTCGTCCAACTGCTTAACAAGCAGCAGGAGCTCAACATCATGAAGGCGGGCACTATCGGCAATGTGCGGATCATCGATGATGCCGCTGTTGAAACCCGTGCCGTCAAGCCTAAGAAACCGCTGATCGTGGTACTGGCGACACTGCTGGGTGGCATGCTGTCGGTGGGGTTGATCCTGGTGCGCGCTGCCTTCCACCGTGGTGTGGAAAGCCCGGAACAGTTGGAAGAGATGGGGCTGTCTGTCTATGCCACCATCCCCTATTCCGCTGAGCAGGCCACCATCGAGCAGCAGCAGAAAAAGCGGCGGCAGGTCATGCCTCTCAACGAGGCTTTGCTGGCTGCGCGAAATCCGGCCGATCTGGCGATGGAGTCACTGCGTAGTCTGCGAACCAGCCTCCATTTCGCCATGATGGAAGCCAAAAACAACATAGTGATGATCTCGGGCCCCGGCCCGGGTCTTGGCAAAACCTTCGTGTCGACCAACTTCGCTGCCACGTTGGCTCTGGGCGGCAAGAAGGTGCTGGTTATCGATGCCGACTTGCGCAAAGGCTACATGCAGAAGGTTATGGGGCAGGAGATGGGCGCCGGTCTGAGTGCCTATCTGGCGGGTCAAGCAGAGCTGGCGCACGTTGTGAGCCAGACCGGGTTTGATGGCCTTGATTTTGTCTGTCGTGGGGCTGTGCCACCCAACCCTTCCGAGCTGTTGATGCACCCTCGTTTCAAAGCGCTGCTGGATTGGGCGAGCGAGCACTACGATTTTGTGATCGTTGACTCCCCTCCCATCCTGGCGGTCACCGATGCTGCCATCGTTGGTCAGCATGTGGGCGCATCCTTGCTGGTTGCCCGCTTTGCCAAGACTGCGGTCAAAGAGGTGGAGGTGGCCATTCGCCGCTTCGAGCAAAACGGGGTCGCTATCAAGGGGATCTTGCTCAACGCGGTCGAGAAGAAGGCGAGCAGTTATTACGGTAACTACGGATATTATCAATACAGTTATGGCAGCAAGGAAAAGGCCTGACATTCTGTTTGGATAACCGCAATAGGTGAATGCAGGGTGCGTCTTCATGGCGCACCTTTTTTATGACCACCATAAAATAGTTTTCGAATGCAACCTGTATTTCAGTGCAATAATAGCGTCCCGATGGTATGCTATATTTGCAATTATCTATGTTTACAATGAGTTACTTAACTTTTTGTGAACATGGCAATGCGCTGGTAAAGGGATATATGGTAATAGCATTGTTGTCATGCCATATTTTCTCCGAGCCACAAGTAGACAATAAACAAGGAAAGATGAAATGAAAAAAACCGCCCTGATTCTGGCTGCTGCCATGGCATTCTCTCATGGTGTGATGGCTGCTGAAGAAGCTGCTGCTGCCGCATCCACCGGTTCTGCCGGTTCTGCCGGTGCCGCAGGTGCTGGTGCTGCCAGTGCTGCTGCCATCGGGACTGGCACCATTGTTGCCGTTGGTGTAGGTGCTGCGGTTGTTGCTGGTGTTGCCATTGCAAATGCCAACTCCAACGATGATGCCGGCCGTGGTACCGGAACCACAACCAGTACTCGTTAATATGATATAGGGCTGCTTTGGCAGCCTTATTTTTTTATTTGTCACTGTGGTCACTCTATGTCTTTATCGCGCAATCTTGTTTTTCTTGGTTTGTTATCTCTCACCGGTTGTTCAAATACTGCTTCTGTGACGAGCGAAACTATCAAATATGCCGTGTTGGGGGCTGATGATGTGACCGTCAGTGCCGAGCATGTCAATAAACTGCCTTATGCAAGCGCTTATCTGAAAATCGGTGATAACCCGCGGATCTTCGTGGTATTGGCTTATGTCAATGGAGATGATCTCTCCTGGCTGACAGCCGATCGGGTCATGATTATTACCCGCCACGGTCGTGTCATTAAAACTGTCGGTATGGAAAATGACCTGGTCATGAGCGAGAGTGGTTCTGCCGACCCACTGTCGATGGCTGCTACCTCATCTGCCAACTGGAGTGCCTTGTCAGAGTGGGAACTGCGCTATCTCAGCGGCTATCGTCTTGAAGGGACGATGGTCCGTGCCGGACAGGATGAGCTGGATCTGGTGACGCGCCGAGTTTCAGCTACGCGTTTTGAAGAGACGGTTTCAATGTTCCCGGGGGGGGAATCCTGGACCAATGTTTTCTGGCGAGATCCGGTTAATGGACAGGTAGTAAAAACCCAGCAACATCTCGGCCCTGATCTGCCGGTCATTGAACTCACCATTTTGAAGCCATTCTCGTCATGAAAAAACTGACCCTATCTCTTTTATTGCTGTCCGGTGCTTGCCTCGCGGATACCAGTGTCAGCATTTACTATCAGGGGCGTCTTCAAGATCCCATCACCTTGAGTGAAGGAGCACGCCTTGACGCCTTGCTGAGAAACAAGCTGCTGCCATCACCCATCTATTGGCGCTCTGCCCAGATTACGACGCCGGCCCGTCAACATGAGTTTGAGCTCAAGCAGGCGGCGGTGATCCGTGAGTTGGAGAGTCTGGCGAGCATATGGCGTAGCGAAGGTGAGGCTCAACGTGCCTCTTCTGCTACTCGTCTTGCACATCAACTCGAAGGCATCACCGTTACCGGCCGCTTGCCTGTGATAGTTGATCCTGACAATGCCCAGCGCTCCCCGCAGGATAACCCTCGCCTGGAAGGCAACTACCGACTGTTTGTTGCTGCTCGCCAGCCTCAGGTTGCCATGTTTGGCCTGATGGAAGCACTCCCCACGCTGCCTCTGATACCCGGTGCCGGTGTCGATGAATATTGGAAGCGTGATGCGCTGCTGGAGGGGGCCGACTCGGCTCATCTGCTGTTGATCCAGCCAACCGGTGATATCGAGATGGTCCCCGTTGCCGTCTGGAACAAGCTTCATCGTGAACCCATGGCGGGGGCTGCACTGCTGGTCGGGTTTGATCCTGACCTGTTGCCCTCTTCATTTACCGGAATAAATCAGCGGATCGCCGAGATAATTGCAAACAGGGTGCCTCATTAATGATTCCAAAACTTTCATATATTGCCCTGGCCGTCTCGACCGTTTGTGTTGCTGCACCCGGGGCGAATGATCCCTATGGCCCATCGCAAAGTGATTTCGGTGGGGCAGGTCTGCTGCAGATGCCCAGCGCCAGAATGGCCGCAGAAGGCGAGTTCAGTTTCAACTACATGGATAACGAAGAGTATCGACGCTGGTCGATCTCCATGCAGCCCTTTGACTGGTTTGAGGCCACGCTGCGTTATACCGATGTCAGAACTCGCCTGTATAGCCCTTACGAGCAGTTCAGCGGGGATCAGACTTATAAAGACAAGTCGATGGATTTTAAATTCCGACTTTGGCAAGAGTCTGATTATTTACCCCAAGTATCATTGGGCTTCAGAGACTTGATGGGTACTGGCCTGTTCGATAGTGAGTACGTTGTTGCCAGTAAACGTTATGGCCCGTTTGATTTCACCCTTGGAATGGGCTGGGGGAATATGGCCGAGAGCGGCAATATCAAGAACCCCTTCTGTGAATACAAAGAGAGTTGGTGCCAGCGTAATGATGGTTATGCGGGCAATGGCGGCAAATTTGAGGTCGATAGTCTGTTCCACGGCCCGGCGGCCTTGTTTGGCGGTATCGAGTATCAGACGCCATGGCGCCCTTTGCGTCTGAAACTGGAATATGACGGTAATGATTACAGCCGCGAGTATGCGGCCCGTAACAGCAAAGGCGGCTACGGAGCCTTGCCGCATAGCTCACCAGTCAACATAGGTGCCGTGTATCGTATTTTCGATAATATGGATACTCATCTCAGCTATCAGCGTGGCAATACCCTGATGTGGGGTATTACTATGCGCACCAACTTTAATGAGTTGCAGCAGGCCCATCTGGATGAGCCCCGGCCCGAGTATCAACCGGAAAAGAGTCCGGCCCAACTGGATGATGTCGATTGGGCTGCACTCAGTGCGCAGACGAAAAGCAATGCCGGATATCGTGATCTGGTCTGGTATGGCACGGACGATCGTGTTTTTGTCAGCGGTGAGCAGTTGAAGTATCGCAAGCCAGATGAAGCCGAAGAGCGAATGTCATTATTGGCCGCGAATGCGTTGCCCGCTTCGGTTCACTCTCTGCATATCGTTGAGCAGAAGAAAGGGCTCGATATCCGTGAGACTGTAGTGGACATGGACTCTGTACGGTTGGCAAACAGTGACCTTCCATTGGGACAAGAGACTACTTATAAGTCGGATGTCATCGCAGCCAATGCACCGTCGGCACCTGTTCGCCATGAAAGTCGCAGCTCGGCGCTGAGTTACAGCGTGGATCCTGTGTTGAACCAGTCTGTTGGGGGGCCGGAGTCTTTCTACATGTATCAGCTTGGTCTCAACTTCAATGGTGATTGGCGGGTGACCGAGAAGAACTGGCTGGGGGGCACGGTATTTGTGAACCTGGCCAATAACTACGACAAGTTCAATTACAAGAATCCACCGCTGGACGGGGATGCTTTGCCCAGGGTGAGAACCTGGATCCGGGAATATGTCAGCTCCTCCGATGTATTGCTTAACAACCTGCAAGCGACCCATTTCGAGCAGTTCTCACCTGAGTGGTATGGTCAGGCTTATGCCGGTTATCTGGAGATGATGTACGCCGGTGGTGGTGCCGAACTGCTGTATCGTCCTTTTGGTCGCTCATGGGCGATTGCGGCTGATGTGAACTGGGTCAAGCAACGGGATTGGAACAATACCTTGCGGATGGCCGATTACGATGTGGCAACAGGCCATGTGACCGGTTATTGGCAACTGCCCTATGTTGATGATGTGACTGCCCAGCTCTCTATTGGCCGTTATCTGGCAGGGGATGTCGGGGCGACACTGGATCTGTCCAAACGCTTCTCATCCGGCGTTGTGGCAGGGGTGTTTGCAACGCTGACCGATGTGTCTGCTGATGAGTATGGAGAGGGGAGTTTCACTAAAGGTATCTATGTGACGATTCCCTTCGACTTGATGCTGCTGCGCCCGACAACCAGCAAAGGCTCGATTGGCTGGATGCCATTGACCAGAGATGGGGGCCAGATGCTGGCCAGAAAATACAGTCTTTACAGTTTGAGTAGCAACGCATCATTCCCTGACTAATTAATGCTATAGCTTGAGTAAAGCGCTCTGAATATGGTTGTATGAAACACCATTTTTTCAGAGCGCTTTTTTTATGCCTACATTTCCGTCCACCGGGTCATCAGTGCTATCAGCCCATCGGGAAAAGCGAGTGTTTTTTCTCTTTTGGGGGATAAGCATACTTTGGCTGGGACTTGGAATGCATTTTTTCATGCATAACCCGGGTGGGGCAGGTCTCTATCTTCCTTTTAACGCATGGGGATGGATATTTGCTTCTTTGATGATCTGTCTGGGGTTGTGGCATATAACGTCGAAAGGCGAATTGGTGTCCAGCAGGCTCTTGCAAGTTTGGGGGGGCGCGATTGTATTGATGCTGCTACCCATGGCGTGGTCTGACGCCACCTTGCGTGATTACGCACTTCCTCGCCTCGGTGGTCTTGTCGGCGGCGGATTATTTCTCTTCTCGCTCTATCAGTTCCGTCTTGCACCGAAGGCGCGTCAACAGTTATTGACGCTTATGCTGGTCGCGATAGCTATCGAAATGACCTTGGGTCTGGTGCAGTATTACCTGCTAACACCGGGCAATTGGCTTGGCTATGACACCAAAGCAAATCGTCCCTATGGCATTTTTCAGCAACCCAACGTGATGGCCAGTTTTATGGCCACCGGTTTGTCTCTGGCTGCTTGGCTAAATACCCTCAACCAACATCGATGGCTGAAGGCACTTCAGGGTTATGTGATCGTTGGTTCAGTGGTTTTGCTGATTGTTCTTCAATCTAGAGTTGGGCAATTGGGTGGAATATTGGCTTTGCTGATGATGCTTCCCTGGTTGAAGAGAAACCACGCTTTGAAGGTGACTCTTTCATGTGTCTTATTGGGCGTGCTGTTCGGACTCGCATCTCTGTATGGTGTGGAAGGGGTCAAGCGGGGTCTTTCTGTCTATCAGTCGGGGGGATATCGTACGATTTATTGGTCGTATGCATTGCACCTGCTGTCACAACATCCTTTTACCGGATGGGGATATGGTTCTTTCGAATCTGTATTCCTGCATAACTATATGGCAGACAAGTTATTGAATCCGGCAATGCCACAGATTGAGTACAACCTTGATCATCCTCATAATGAGTTGCTCTATTGGGCTGTTGAAGGGGGTATCTTGCCAGTCATCGGGCTCTTGGTGATGGGCGCCGCTGTGATATGGCGTGTAGTGGGTCAATCCTGGTCGCATGGATTGGCCTTATTGGCATTAGTCGTACCCATTACACTTCATACCCAGGTCGAATATCCCCTCTATCACTCCATTGCTCACTGGATTTTTTTATTGATGTTGGTCTGGTATATCGATGAAACCTGTGGGGCAGACGCGGCCAGAGGGATAGCCGTATACCGTTACCCCCATAAGTTGTTGTTACGCTTTCTGGCGGTTTCCATCCCCTTGTTTATCGTACCATTCATGTTGACTGCGCTTCATACGGCCTGGGTCATCACCAAATATGAACGGGGTGGGTATAAGGAGCCATCATTGTTGCTGGATATTATTAATCCAATGGCTTGGTTGACGCGGGTTGAGTTTGATGTAAATGCGGTACGATTGATGGTGGGTTTACAGACTCAGAATAAGACCGAACTGGAAGCTTACCTGGCATGGGGGCAAGATTTTGTACGCCATACACCCAGAGCCAATATCTACGCGAATATGGTTGTTGCATTGAATGCGTTGGGGCGCCCTGACGAGGCTCGTAATTTAAGAGCAGAAGCGCTCCGTTGGTATCCAAAAGAACCATTGCTGATTGAGGCAACCTCTAAACCAATGGTCAGTGGTGTGGATACGTTACCTACTGGAGCAGCCAACTAAGGCGTGGAAAATGGGATATGAGGCAATCATAGCGGCTTGTCTCTATCCCGTTATAGCTGTAGGAATGAACCTGTGGTTTCCGTGCAAGAGGTAAGTTAGAGCGGGAATGCATCTTTAGTCGCGCGCCTTTTTTATGTTCATTGGGCTGCTTTTAACTTGTTGTTTTTAAATGATTTTAATCCCTGGTGCGATCGATTGGGTGATATGACGCACGGTCTTAATCTGCTCATGCTGCGAGCAGGCATCGTTCTATTTTTTATGCAGGTATTGCTCAGGAATCGTTTGACGCACTAGTTGCATTTTCTGAAAAATGTTGATGGCAATTACCTTGAACCTCATATTAATAGTTTCAGATGTGTATGTTCGATTTGGTGGTGATATCAAAAGAGATGTCTAGGCGAGATAGGTTTAATGGGTGAAAGCGTGAGTATGTTGGCAAGTTTATTTTCATATTCTTTCCAAGTATGCCCTGATAGTAAAAATTGCATGTAGTTATGAATTGTCCATGCTATTCTGAAACGGTATCCCTGTAACCGACTTTTTTGTGAGGAAATAATGAACGAGTTTCTGAAAGTTCTGCTGAACATTCGCAGTCTGCGTGCGGCTATTCGTGAGCTGCCGTTTGAGCAACTGCTGGAAGCTAAAGAGAAGTTTGACCTGGTTTACCAAGAGCGCGCCGATTCTGTTGAACAGGAGCGTGCTGAACAGGAAGAGCGTCAGCGCAAGCTGAATGAATTCACCGAAATGCTGCAGCAGGCTGGTATTGATCCTCGTGAGCTGCTGGCGACTGCCGCAGCTCCGGCTGCTGCGACTGGCGCTGCCAAGAACAAGCGTGCTCCGCGTCCTGCTAAATACAAGTACGAAGAAGATGGTCAGGAAAAAACCTGGACCGGTCAAGGCCGCATGCCGAAAGCCATTGCTGCTCAAGTAGCACTGGGTAAAGACCTGAACGATTTCCTGATCTAATTCGTCAGGTTCAGAGATTGAATAATGCCGCCTTTGAGCGGCATTATTTTTGCCGTTTTACTCGTGGTTATCCAATCTGCCCCTTCGCCCCACTGTTATCTACATCCTCGCTTGTATCCTTTTTACCGTCGTTTCACTTCACTGTTACTTTGCTCAATATCCCTCGCTGTTTGCGATTAATTTTGTCGTGCAGGATTAACTGCGTGATATCGCTATTTGTGTGCGTCGTGCAGATATGCGCTTCGGATATGTCTCTCATGATTCACGGGGCGCCGCTTGGCAAGAGCCGAGCTCTCTGCTGATGGAATATCCGGTAACCGTTATCTCCGATCAGGGGGCGTGAGGGATAGAGAGAGTCGCAAAGTATGGCCGGGATATTCAGGGTCGCCGATGCATGTAATTGGCTGCGCTGCCATGACTGCCCGTGATAATGGGTAATGAAGTTCGGCTGCAGTGTGGGAGAGGAAATTCTGTATGGTCTATGGCGATGATATTCCCCACTCTGTAGGCAGAGTGGGGAATAGCCAGGTGAAGCGCTATCGGGGCGTCACACTATCGCTGCCACCCAGGGCGCGATAGATTTTGGCGGTGGTGGTGAGCTGCTCTTTTTGCTGGGTCAGCAGGCTCTGCTGGGCATCCCACAGCCGGTTTTGCTCATCAAGCCAGGCCTGCACGCCGGTTGCTCCTGCCTGGAAGCGAGCCTTGGCCAGCCGCTCGGCCTCCTGGGCATAACTCAGCTGTTCCTGCAGATAATCGAGTCGCTGCTGGCCATAGTGGCGGGCGGCCAGATTGTCTTCCACCTCCACCAGTGCGGTGTAGAGCTGTTTGCGAAACTCGGTTTCAGCGATCTGGTAATCCAGCTCGGAGCTTTCAATGGCAAGCTGGGTGCGGTTGTATTCGAGGAAGGGGAGGGCGAGGCTGGCTCCTAGCGTACCAACCGGGTTTTGCAGCACCTGCGCCAGTCTATCGGATGCGGTGCTGGCACTGCCGGTCAGGGTCAGGCTGGGGTAGAAGCTGGTGCGGATCTCATCCCCTTTAGCCAGCGTCTTGCGCAGCCGTAATTCGGCCGCTTTGACGTCGGGGCGGCGGGCCAGCACATCGGCCGGGATACCCACCGCAAGTTCAGGAATTGTCTGGCTTGCAAGGGAAGCGGGTGCATACTCCAGCGGCCCGCTGCTGCGGCCCAGCAGCAGACGCAGGGCATTGCGGGCCTGCTCCTGCTGCGCCTTGAGGGAGGCCAGATCGGCCTGTTTGCCTGCCAGCTGTTGGCGTGCCTGCGCCAGATCGAGCCGGGTGATGGCGCCAGCCTGGTATTTGGTCTGGGTCAGCTGCTCGGTTCGCGCCAAGTTGGCCAGCTGTTGCTCACCGAGGGTTATGGCGGAGCCGAGATAGCCGAGCTGCCAATACTGCTCCAGGGTATTGCCGATCAGCAGCAGTCGGGTGCTGGCGAGATCCTGCTCGCTTGCCGCCGCCTCCCAGCTTGCCTGATCCCGCACCGAGGCGAGCTTGCCCCACAAATCCACTTCGTAACTGAGGCCCAGCGAGGGACCCAGGCTGTTGGTGCCTTTGCCGGTTTTCAGATCCTTGTTACCACTGGCTCCGATAGAGCCATTGACCGAAGGGGTGAGGTTGGTATCGGCCTGCTCGGCGCCCAGTCGGGCACTTTTAAGCTTGAGGGCCGCCACACGCATGTCCGGGTTAGCGGCCAGTACCGATTCGACCAGTTTGTCGAGCCGGGGATCATGAAATTCCCGCCACCAGGGGCCAGCTTGCGCAACCAGTCGGGCGCCGTCTGCCTGTTGCCATGAAGGGGCGAGCGCCAACTCGGGTCTTTGATAGGTGCTGTGCTGACTACAGCCGCTGAGGGCCATACAGAGAGTCAGCCAGGAGAGTTTGTGCATTGTTATTCCCTCGCCAGTGCGACAACAGGGTCGAGCCGCGCCGCATTGCGTGCCGGCAGGTAACCAAACAGGATCCCGATGAGTGACGAGCAGCCAAAGGCCATCAGGATGGAGAAGAGCGAAAACTGCATCTTGATGGAGTCCACCAGCAGTGAAAAGAGCGCGCCGATACCCAGAGAGAGGCCGACGCCGAAGAGCCCCCCCAGCAGGCTGACCATCACGGCTTCAATCAGGAATTGCTGCAGGATGTCTGACTGGCGGGCGCCCACGGCCATGCGAATGCCGATCTCGCGGGTACGCTCCACCACTGACACCAGCATGATGTTCATCACGCCCACCCCGCCGACGATCAGCGAGATCACCGCGATGGCCGAGACCATCAGAGTCATGGTGGCGGTGGTTTTCTCCACCGACTTGATGATGCTGTCGCTGCTGAAGGTGAAGAAATCCTTCACCCCGTGGCGCTTGGTGATCAGCTCGATCACCGCCTGCTCGGCCAGTGCCGGTTGTACCCCGTCCTTGACCCGGATGGTGATCTGGCTGAAGTGGTGCTGCGAGATGAGGCGACTCATCACCGCGCTGTAGGGCAGCCAGATATTGACCGACTGGCTGGTGGGGCCAAAGCCGGTCTCCTGCGAGACCACTCCGACAATCCGCACCGGCAGGGTGCCGACCAGCACTACCTTGCCGACCGGATCATCCTTGCCAAGCAGGCTGGTGATGCTCTTCTTGTCTACCACGGCGACGGCGGCACGCTGCTGGATATCTTGCCACTCCAGTAAGCGACCACTGACCAACGTCATCCCCTTCACCTTGAAATAGTCGTTACCGACTCCGGTCACGTTGCCGCTGTTGGTCTTGTTGCGATAGCGCAACTGGCCGGAGCTGCCGATCTCGGGGCTGGCGCCCGCGAGATAGGGTTGCCCCAGCAAGGCATCGAGATCCCCCTTGTTGAGGGTCTGGATGCTGGCCATCTTCTCATCACCCCATCCTTTGCCCGGGAAGATTTCGATGGTGTTGGTGCCCATCGCATTGATCTGGTCGATCACCTTGGCGCGCGCCCCCTGGCCAAGGGCGACCACGCTCACCACGGCGGCGATGCCGATGATGATGCCGAGCATGGTGAGGAAGGTGCGCATTCGGTGGGCGAGCATGGCATGTATCGCCATCCGTCCCGCTTCCCGATAACGATCCCAGTCGTGACCCATGGCGCCTTTAGTGGGCGCTATTTTTTGAGGGGCTACAGCGGTGGCTGGAGCCAACACGGCCGTTGGGCAGGGGCCGCTATCTTGTTCAATCCGACCATCCTTGAGAGTGATGATCCGGTCGGCATGGCAGGCCACGTTCATATCGTGGGTGACCAGAATGATGGTGTGGCCCTGAGCGTGCAGCTCCTTGAGGATCGCCATCACCTCCTTGCCGCTCTGGCTATCCAGTGCGCCGGTCGGTTCATCGGCGAGGATCACTTCGCCGCCATTGGCCAGCGCCCGGGCGATACTGACCCGCTGCTGCTGACCGCCGGAGAGCTGGCCCGGGGTATGGTGACTGCGATCGGCCAGCCCCAGTCTGCCCAGCAGCTGACGTGCGCGCGCCTGGCGATCCGGGCGACTGGTGCCGGCATAGACGGCGGGGATCTCCACGTTGGCGGCGGCATCGAGATGGGGCAGCAGGTGGTAGCGCTGAAAGATAAAACCGAAGTGGTGGCAGCGCAGCCGGGCCAGCGCCAACGCATCCATGGTGGCGGTGTCCTGACCGCGAAACAGATACTGACCGCTGCTAGGGCTATCCAGGCAACCCAGCAGGTTCATCAGGGTCGATTTGCCGGAGCCGGATGCGCCGACAATGGCGATCATCTCTCCTGCCGTGATGGTTAGGTCAAGAGGGTGGAGCACGGTGACTTCGCTGTCGCCGCTCTGGTAGCGTCGCTCGACCCCTTTCAGCTGGATCAACGGCAGCTGGTTCAGGGGCTCACTCATAGCATCACCGCCATCTCATCATTGTCGGCGGGGGCTCCGTGATTGAGCTGCACCTCCTCCTTCTCACTCAGCCCGCTGATCACCTCAATGCGGATCTCGTCCTTCATACCGGTCTTGATATGACGGGTTTCGGTTGTCTCATCGTCCTTGATCACGGTGACTTCATACTCGTTGTCACCCAGCGACTTGCCGAGGGCGGTTTGTGGCACAGTGAGCACCTGCTTGCGCTCGCCGAGCACGATGGTCACCTGGGTGGTCATTGCGACCCGCAGGGTATGGTCGGGATTGGGTACATCGAACAGGGCGTAGTAGTAAACGGCCGCATTGCTGGTGGTGGTACCTGTGGTGGCCTGATCGTTGATGTTGGTAGGCGCTAACTCCACGGCGCGAAGGGTACCCTGATAGCGGGTATCCGGATCGCCGATCAAGGTGAAATAGACCGGCATGCCGGCTTTGACCTTGGTGACATCGGCTTCGGAGATCTGCGCCTTGACCGTCATGGTCTCGAGGTTGGCCAGCTTGAGCACGGTCGGTACCGTCTGGCTGGCAGCCAAGGTCTGGCCCTGACGGGTCACAATGCTGATGACGGTGCCATCCATCGGTGCCAGGATCTTGGTGTAGCCCAGCTCGGTCTTGGCCCGATCAACCTTGATCAGGGCGTTGTCGATATTGGCCTGGCTGCTTTGCAGTTCGGCGCGGGTGACCGCCAGCAGTGCCTCGGCACTCTCCAGATCGGCCCGTGAGCTCGCCTCCTGCTTGAACATCTGCTGCTGGCGCCGCCAGGCGAGCTCGTTCTGTTTGAGTTGTGCCTGCTTGATCTTGAGCTGGGCGCGGTTGCTGGCAAGTTCCGCCTCGGCCGTCTTGAGGTTGTTCTGGGCAATCAGGGGATCGATCTCGGCCAGCAGGTCTCCCTGCTTGACCTGATCACCGGCCTCGACGGCCAGCTTGGTAACCTGACCGGAGACCTGGGCCCCCACATCCACCTGCTCCACTGCCTGCAGCACACCACTGGCCAGCACGGTCTGGGCAATATCCTCGCGGGTCACCTGAGCGGTCAGCATCGCCTTGGGTGGTTGACTGGGCCAGAGCAGCCAGCCGAGGAGCACCACGGCGATCAGAATGGTGATGGCCAGGGTTCTCTGCTTGGGGGTTATGTTCATCGATCACCTGAATGGAAACGGAAAAGGTTGTGCGCGGCGATTATCCTGCAGCAAAGCCCTGATAAATAACAGCCGCAAATATGTAAGCAAAGTTATGGCGTTAACTGTCAATAAGCCGAGAAAGGAGTAAGCGAGAGACCGCAGTGGTGAGCAAGATGGTCAGCAAGAGGATGGGGAGTACGGCTGGCGGTGGCGATGAAAAAGCCCTGCGCACAGGCAGGGCTTTGGAATAGGTAATGGCGAGGGAGGATCAGGCCTTGGCCAGCAGATCCATCACCCAGGGCAGACCCTGCTTCTTGCGGCTGACAAAGCCCGGGTGGTAGCTGGACTCGGCCGGTACTTTGGCGTGCTCGGTAAAGTAGATACGGCTCGCAGCCGCAGTCAGGTCAGTCACCATCAGCACGAAGAAGTCGAGCCCTTCGCTCGCCACGCGCTGGGCCATCTCCTGCTGCAGGGCTGGCAGGTGCTCGGCCAGCTGCTGCTCGCTGCCCACTTCGATCTGGCTCATGATGAAGTTCAGACCTTCGGCCTGGAATGCCTTCTCATCCTGCTGCAGCAACTGCGCAGGAGTGAGGCCGCTCAGGTCGGTTTTGGCCATCAGCAGCTGTTGACCGAACTCGGCCAGCGATACTTCGGCCAGCGGTGCCAGACGCTCACAAGCGATCTTGTCCTGCTCGGTGGTGGTCGGTGAGGTGAGACAGAGGGTGTCGCTCATGATGGCACCCAGCATCAGGCGAGCCTGGCTGCGGGTCACGGTACCTTGCTGGCTCAGCAGATCGAAGGCGATGGTGCAGGTACAGCCGACGGCCCGGATCCAGGCATCCAGCGGGGACTGAGTGACCAGAGTGCCGAGACGGTGGTGATCCACCAGACCCAGTACATTGGCTTGTGCCAGTGTGGCAGGGCCCTGTTCCAGATCACTGAAATCCACCAGCCAGACATCTTCACCGGTCAGATCTTTGGTCAGCAACTCGGGTTCGCTGACGTCAGCCTGCTCCAGAATAAAACGGGTTTCGGTGCGCAGGTCACCCAGACGCCATGGGGTGGCCTGACGGCCCTGGCCATTGAGCCAGTCGGTGATAACCAGCGCACTGCAGATACTGTCGCTATCAGGATTCTTGTGACCAAAAACGTGGATCATAGACAAAGCCTCACAATTGGATACCCATAAAGGGGGGCAACACTATGCGAAATCCGTTACATGAAGGCAACCGGATCCACGCCCATGTTGCTGCCAGCTTCGCCTAACTCGCCATTTTATTGATCTGGGTCGGTAATCCTGACGCGAGTTCGGTGCTCACAGTTGGCTATTGGCTATTGCTGACTGTGCAGGCTATGGCACTCGCCTGTGCCTGCGCAGTCAGCATGTTCTGTCAGCGCTATCAGTCGCCATCGCTGCAAATCGGCTTTATCACCTGATTCATCGACGCAGCAGCTCGCGGGCATTGGCCAGGGTGTTGTCGGTGATCTGGTCGCCACCGAGCAGCCGTGCCAGCTCGTTGAGACGGGCATTATGATCGAGCGCGTCCATCCGGGTTTCGGTGGTTTTGCCATCGGTATGCTTGCTCACCACCATATGCTGGTGGCCGTTGCCTGCCACCTGAGGCAAGTGAGTGACCACCATCACCTGAGTGGACTCCCCGAGCTGGCGTAGCAGGCGACCTACCACGGCGGCCGTCGGGCCGCTGATCCCCACATCCACCTCATCGAAAATCAGGGTTGGAGTGGAGACCTTGCGAGCGCTGATCACCACGATGGCGAGGCTGATACGCGACAGCTCACCGCCCGAAGCCACCTTGCCAAGCGGCTGGATGGGCTGCCCTGGGTTGGTGGTGACCATAAATTCCACCCGATCTATACCCAGCGGAGAGAGGCTGCTCTGGGCATCGGGACGCACCTCGATGGCAAAGCGGCCATCGGGCATCGCCAGTTCGTGCATGCTGCTGGTTACCTTGGCGCCCAGCTCCTCGGCATAACGCTGACGGCTCTGACTCAGGGCTTCGGCGGCCTGGACAAACGCCTGACGGGCCTCGGCCAGCTCATCTTCCATCCCCTCTAACCGCTCCTCATCGGAGTTGAGGCGGGCGAGATCAGAGGCCAACTCCTGATGGTACTGAGCCAGATCTGCCGGTTTGACATGGTGCTTGCGGGCCAGATTGATCGCCTTGGAGAGGCGGGCTTCCAGCTCGTTGAAACGTTCGGGATCCAGCTCCAGCCGATCGAGGTAGCTACGCAGTTCGCTGTGGCTCTCCTGCACCCCGATCAGCGCTTCGTTGAGCATCTCCAGCACCGGTGTGAGGCGGCTGTCCATGCTGACCAGCCCTTCGGCCCGATCAACGGCGGTCTGCAGCAGACCGGCAATAGTGGTCTCTTCGTTGTCATAGAGCAGATCGAGGCAAGCCCCGCACTCCTGCATCAATTCGGTGCCGTTGGCCAGCCGCTGGTGCTCCTCCTCGATTTCTTCAAACTCGCCCGGTTGCAGGGCAAATTCGTCCAGCTCTTGCACCTGATACTCGATCAGCTGGCGGCGGGCTTCCCGCTGCTGCTGCTCGGCCTTGAGCCGGTTCAGCTCGTTTTGTAGTTGACGCCACTGCTGATAGTGCTGGCGCACCTCATCGAGCAGCAGATGGTGGCCGGCGTAGCCGTCGAGCAGGGCGAGCTGGTAGTCGGGTTTGAGCAGCATCTGGTGGGCATGCTGACCGTGTACGTTGACCAGCAGCTGACCCAGATTCTTGAGCTGGGTGAGGGGGACGGGCACGCCGTTGATATAGCTGCGTGAGCGGCCCTCGGCGGAGATGACTCGCCGCACGATACACTCACCTTCGTTTTCCAGTTCGTTGGTGGCGAGCCAGGCGCGGGCGGCCGGGTTGTTGTCCAGCAGGAAGCGGGCGCTGACCTCGCTTTTGTCGCTATCGGGTCGCACCATGCTGGCTTCGGCCCGCTCTCCGAGGCAGAGACCGAGAGCGTCGATGGCGATGGATTTACCGGCACCGGTCTCACCTGTGATGCAGGTCATCCCCGGTTGCAGATCGAGTTCTAGAAACTTGACGATGGCGAAGTTGTTGACGGTCAGCTGGGTCAGCATGGTCTCATCCTGTATAGGTCAACATTACTGTGTATGCATCCAGTATATACTGGTCTTATATACAGTAAAGAGGGCGCCGCCATTTTTAACACAGGAAAGCCGCGCCAGTGCGCCATGGCTATGAGAATGCGGTACTGACTATTGGGACGCGGTACGGATATGAGAGTGCAGGGGACGTTGCCACGACAGAAAAGAGAAGGGCGCCAATTCAGGCGCCCTCTCTGGCAATGCCGTTATCGGTCAGCGCCGATTAAAACAGCTTGCTGCCCCAGCCGAGCTTGTTGCGCAGCACGTGGAAGTAGCTGTAGTCGAGGGGATGCACCAGATGAAGCTGGTGGTGACTCTTCTTGATCAGGATCTCGTCCCCCGGGTGGACCGCCAGGGTTACCTGACCGTCACAGCTGACCTGCATGGCATCGTCCTGATTATCCGGCGAGACCAGCAGCCGTACTTCGCTGTCGGCATCGAGCACGATGGGGCGACTGCTGAGGGTATGCGGGAACATGGGCACCAGTGTGATGGCGTTGAGCTTGGGGGTGAGGATGGCGCCACCTGCCGACAGTGAGTAGGCGGTGGATCCGGTCGGGGTGGCGACTATGATGCCGTCCGAACGCTGGCTATACATAAAGCTGCCATCGATATAGACCTCGAACTCGATCATGTGGGCGATCTTGCCCGGGTGCAGTACCGCCTCGTTGACCGCCAGATTGCTCGACTTGCGCTCGCCGTGGCGATAGACCGAGGCTTCCAGCAGGAAGCGGTGTTCGCTCTTGTAGTGGCCGGAGAGCACCTGCTCCAGCGGCAGCAGGTAATCTTGTGGCGAGAGATCGGTCAGAAAGCCGAGGTTGCCCCGGTTTACCCCGATCACCGCCACATCGAAGCGTGACAGTACCCGCGCCGCCCCCAGCATGTTGCCGTCACCGCCGACCACGATGGCGAGATCGGCCTGCTGGCCCAGTTGCACCAGATCCATCACGTTTTCATCGAGGATGCTCAGGGTCTGGGCGACCCGGCTCTCCACCAGTACCCGAAAGCCGCGGGCGGTCAGGTATTGATGCAGGCCGGTCAGCGTCTGGTTGGCCCCCTCATGGTGGGGTTTGCCAATCAGGGCGATGGTTTTGAACGGAGAATCCATAGTCAGTCAGATCTGGGATGGGTATTGCGGGCCAGTATACAGTGCTTTGCTCCGCTTGTGACGCTCTCCCGTGTGACGGGGGTGGCTATCCCCTTGAGGTTACTGGTTAAACGGTGAGCGGTAACCCGGATAAACCGCCGGTTGCGGCTATTCAGCAACCCTGATTGCCCTTTACCCCTTGAAAGCCGAGGATGCATCCCCATAATAGCGCCAACATAGTCGGTCTGTTGTCGTCCGGTCGCTCAACCAGACGTCAGGGCCCTCATAAGTAACCCCGGAATTGGAGATGTCATGAACCACGAAGAGCAAAAGGTTGAAGCGATGGAGCAAGTGGAAGCCCAGCCAGTCGAGCCGACCGATGTAGACAGTGAAGTGACAGCCGAGCAGGCCCGCATTGCCGAACTGGAAGCGCAGCTGGAAACCGCCATCCAAAAAGCGGCGGAAGAGCGTGAACGCGCCCTGCGTACCGCCGCCGAGATGGAGAACCTGCGCCGTCGTACCGAGCTGGATGTGGAGAAGGCGCACAAATTCGCTCTGGAGAAGTTCGCCAATGAACTGCTGCCGGTGCTGGACAACCTTGAGCGTGCCATCGAACTGGCCGACAAGGAGAACGAAGCCCTTAAGCCGATGATCGAAGGTGTCGAGCTGACCCTGAAATCCATGCAGAGCGGCGTGGCCAAGTTTGGTCTGGTGGCGCTCGACCCGATCAACCAGCCGTTTGACCCCAATGCCCATCAGGCGATGAGCATGGTGCCGAGTGCCGATGTGGCCCCGAACACCGTCATTGCAGTGATGCAGAAGGGCTATGACCTCAACGGTCGGGTGATCCGTCCTGCCATGGTGATGATCGCCAAAGCGGTCGACTGATTGGCTGTGGGGGCCCGAGCCCGCCCTGTGGCGGGCTTTTTGTTTCGCAGTGCAGCACCTGTTCATCTTGCCCGGTTTTACGGCTCAACGTGACCGCGCAACCATGACAAAGGGTGTGGTTTTTTAGGGTTGGGGCTTGAAGCTGCGTCTGGCGACCCCATATAGGTAGCAAGGCCGCGGCGGCACAAAAAATTTGATGCCGGGAGCTTGAAAGCCAGATTGGCAGCCCCCACCTAGCCGTTAACGCATTAAGGCGAGTTCCTCGCCAGTTTATTCAAAGTATTTGGAGATTCGTCAAATGGGTAAAATCATCGGTATTGACCTGGGTACTACCAACTCCTGCGTCGCTATTCTGGATGGCGACACTGCTCGCGTGATCGAGAACGCAGAAGGCGATCGTACTACTCCGTCCATCATTGCCTATGCCGATGATGGCGAGATCCTGGTTGGTCAGCCGGCCAAGCGTCAGGCCATCACCAACCCGAAAAACACCCTGTTCGCCATCAAGCGTCTGATTGGTCGTCGTTTTGAAGATGAAGAAGTGCAGCGTGACCTGAAAATCATGCCGTACGCCATCGCCAAAGCTGACAACGGCGACGCCTGGGTTGAAGTCAAGGGCAAGAAAATGGCACCGCCGCAGATCTCTGCCGAAGTGCTGAAGAAGATGAAGAAGACCGCTGAAGACTACCTGGGCGAGCCGGTAACCGAAGCAGTTATCACTGTTCCGGCCTACTTCAACGACGCCCAGCGTCAGGCTACCAAGGATGCCGGTCGCATCGCCGGTCTGGATGTAAAACGCATCATCAACGAGCCGACTGCTGCTGCTTTCGCTTATGGCGTGAACAAGGTCAAGGGCGAGCGCAAGGTTGCCGTATATGACCTGGGTGGCGGTACTTTCGATATCTCCATCATCGAGATCGACGAAGTTGAAGGCGAAACCACCTTCGAAGTACTGGCGACCAACGGTAACACCCACCTGGGTGGTGAAGACTTCGACAACCGCGTCATCAACTATCTGGTAGACGAGTTCAAGCGTGAGCAGGGCATCGACCTGCGCAACGACCAGCTGGCTCTGCAGCGTCTGAAAGATGCCGCCGAGAAAGCCAAGATCGAGCTCTCTTCTGCCCAGCAGACCGACGTCAACCTGCCGTACATCACTGCAGATGCCACCGGTCCGAAGCACATGAACATCAAGGTGACCCGCGCCAAGCTGGAATCCCTGGTAGAAGACATGGTGAAGGACTCTCTGGAGCCGGTTCGCGTCGCCCTGAAAGACTCCGGTCTGGCAGTTGGCGAGATCGACGACGTGATCCTGGTTGGTGGTCAGACCCGTATGCCGCTGGTTCAGAAGACCGTTGCCGAGTTCTTTGGCAAAGAGCCGCGTAAAGACGTCAACCCGGACGAAGCCGTGGCCATGGGTGCTGCCATCCAGGGCGCCGTACTGTCCGGTGACAAGACCGACGTACTGCTGCTGGACGTTACCCCGCTCTCCCTGGGTATCGAAACCATGGGTAGCGTGATGACTGCGCTGATTGAGAAGAACACCACCATTCCGACCAAGAAGTCCCAGGTGTTCTCCACTGCCGAAGACAACCAGTCTGCCGTGACCATTCACGTGCTGCAGGGTGAGCGCAAGCGCGCCAGCGACAACAAGTCTCTGGGCCAGTTCAACCTGGAAGGCATCCGTCCGGCACCGCGCGGTCTGCCGCAGATCGAAGTGACCTTCGACATCGATGCCAACGGTATCCTGCACGTCTCTGCGAAAGACAAAGAGACCAACAAAGAGCAGAAGATCACCATCCAGGCCTCCTCTGGTCTGTCTGATGACGAGATCGAGCGCATGGTACGCGAAGCCGAAGCCAACGCGGCCGAGGACAAGAAGTTTGAAGAGCTGGTACAGGCTCGCAACCAGGCTGATGGTCTGGTCCACTCCGTACGCAAGCAGATCACCGAAGCCGGTGAAGCCCTGCCTGCCGACGACAAGACCAAGATTGAAGCCGCTCTGAGCGAGCTGGAAGCGGCCATCAAGGGTGACGACAAGGCTGCCATCGAAGCCAAACAGCAGGCTCTGCTGGAAGCGTCCCAGAAGCTGATGGAGATTGCCCAGCAGCAGGCTCAGGCCCAGGGTGCAGCCGGTGCTGATGCCGGTCAGTCCTCCTCTTCTGCCAAGGCTGACGACGACGTAGTCGACGCCGAGTTCGAAGAAGTGAAAGACGACAAGAAGTAAGCCCTACCCAGATGGGCGAAGTCCGCTTCGCCCATCGGCTTGGCCAATGAATTCACGGGCGTTGGGTAACCAACGCCCGTCTGCGTAACCACAGGATGAGTATGTCGAAGCGCGATTTCTACGAAGTACTGGGTGTGGCGAAAGATGCCGACGATCGCGAGATCAAGAAGGCGTACAAGCGCCTGGCCATGAAGTATCACCCGGATCGTAACCAGGGTGATGCCGCATCCGAAGAGAAGTTCAAAGAGGTCAAGGAAGCCTACGAGGTCCTGACCGATGCCAACCTGCGTGCCCGTTACGACCAGTACGGCCATGCCGGTGTCGACCCGAGCCAGGGTGGCGGTGGCCACGGTGGCTTTGGCGGCGGTGCCGACTTCGCTGACATGTTTGGTGACGTATTCGGTGACATCTTCGGCGGTGGCCGTGGTGGTGCCCGTCGTGGCCCGGCCCGTGGCTCCGACCTGCGTTACACCATGGAGCTGACGCTGGAAGAGGCGGTACGCGGGGTCTCCAAGGAGATCAAGGTGCCGACCCTGGTTCACTGTGAAGTCTGTAACGGCTCCGGTGCCCACACCGGCAGCAGTGCCCAGACCTGCCCGACCTGCCACGGCTCCGGCCAGGTGCAGATGCGTCAGGGCTTCTTCGCGGTACAGCAGGCATGTCCGCACTGTCACGGCCGCGGCAAGATCATCAAGGATCCGTGCCGCAAGTGCCATGGTGAAGGTCGCTACCAGCGCACCAAGACCCTGTCGGTGAAAATTCCGGCGGGCGTCGATACCGGCGATCGCATCCGTCTCTCCGGCGAAGGGGAAGCGGGGGAAGCAGGGGCACCGGCAGGGGATCTCTACGTACAGGTGCACGTCAAAGAGCACGAGATCTTCGTGCGTGACGGCAACAATCTCTACTGCGAAGTGCCCATCAGCTTCACCGCAGCCGCCCTGGGTGGCGAGATTGAAGTGCCGACCCTGGATGGCCGCGTCAAGCTCAAGGTCACTCCGGAGACCCAGACCGGCAAGATGTTCCGCATGCGCGGCAAGGGCGTGAAGTCAGTGCGCTCCGGTCAGGTAGGGGATCTGATGTGCAAGGTGGTGATCGAAACCCCGGTCAACCTCACCGAGCAGCAGAAAGAGCTGCTGCGCCAGCTGGACGAGTCGTTCAGCGGTGCCGCTGCCAAGACCCACAAGCCGAAATCGGAAGGCTTCTTCGAAGGGGTGAAACGCTTCTTCGACGATCTGACCAGCTGATTTCAGCGACCCGAATAAACAGAGTCGGCCTTGTGCCGGCTCTTTTTTTGCCCGCCATTTAGCTTGGAACCGCCCTATTGAGTGGATCCTGATGAGGGATCCTCCTCACAACTCCCGCCAATTCCTGCTGTACAAATGTTATCCCGCTCACACTGTTGCTGAAACGGTTTAGTTGTTGTATTGAGTTGGCTAAACTGGTTTAGCTATGCTCCGTCTGTCGATAACAACAGCGCCCGTCCGGGCTACAGATGACAGGTGAGGAAGATGATGATGTTCAAGAGCAAGTTGGCGCTGGCGGTAGCGCTGGGATTGGGGATGAGCAACCCGCTGTGGGCGGCGCAGGCGAGTGTTGCAGGTGAGAGTGTCGAGACCAGACTGGCGGCGCTGGAGGCGCGGGTACAGGCGGCTGAAGCGAGAGCCGAGGCAGCAGAGAGCCGTGCCAGTCAGGCGGAAGTGAAGGCGAGCGCGGCGAGCGAACAGGCGCAGGTGGCTAACAACCGCAGCCAGAAGGTGGATGAGAAGACCGCCGGTGCCCAGGGCTTCGAGTTTCACGGTTACGCTCGCTCGGGCCTCCTGGTCAACAGCAATGGCAACGGTGGGCGCGGCGGCCCCTACATCACCCCGGCCGGTTCGGTGGGCGGGGCCGTCGGTCGCCTTGGCAACGAGGATGACACCTACATGGAGGCCAACCTGCTGAAAACCCAGACCTTCGAGGATGGCAGCTGGGCCCGCTACAAGCTGATGCTGGCAGACGGGGTAGAGACCAGCAACGACTGGACTGCCAGCGATTCGAGCCTCAATACCCGTCAGGTGTTTGCCGAGATCGGCAATCTGGCGAGCTTCGACGGCCCCTTCAAGAATGCGGTGCTGTGGGCGGGCAAGCGTTTTGACCGCGACAACTTTGACATCCACTGGCTCGATTCCGACGTGGTGTTCCTGGCCGGTACCGGCGGCGGTGTCTACGACGTGCAGCTGGCCGATAGCTGGAAGGCCAACTTCTCCCTCTATGGCCGCGATTACGGCGACATCAGCGCTAGCGGTCTTTCCGATATCGAGAGCTACATCCTCACTATGAACAACCGCGTCGGTAACTGGCAGTGGATGGTGAACGGTCTCTCGGCCAAGGACAATGATGCCCGCATCAATGACAAGGGGACGGGCAGCGAGGCGGCGGACAAGGGGGCACACACCCTGCTGGCCTACCACGGCGAGAGTTTCTTTGGCCTCAACCCCGGTTTTGCCAAGGCAGCGGTGCTGTACGGTCATGGGTTGGGGGCCGAGGTCAAGGGGCTGGGCTCTGACAGCGAACTGCTGCCGGACGCGGATGCAGTGCGGGTCGCCGTGTTTGGCGCCACCGATCTCAACTCGCGCTGGCGTTTTGCCCCGGCCCTGCTGGCCGAGCAGAGTCAGGATCGCTACGTGAAAGGGGACGAGTACCGCTGGCTTACCTTCAATACCCGGGTGGCGCAGGTGCTGAGCCAGAACGTCGAGCTGGTTTACGAGGCAGCCTGGCAGTACATGGATCTCGATCCCAAGGGTTACAAGGGACGCCAGGCGGTGAACGGCAACTTCACCAAGCTCACCTTCGCCCCCACCTTCAAGGCGCAGACCGCCGGTTTCTTCGAACGGCCTGAGCTTAGGGTGTTCGCCAGCTGGATGGACTGGTCCTCCGAGCTCGACAATTACGCCAGCGACGATGCCATGGGCCAGAGCAACTTCACCGCCGGTGGCGAGTGGAACTTTGGCGTACAGATGGAAACCTGGTTCTAGTTCGTTATCCCGATCACAAAAATGGCAGCCGGTGCCGAGATCTGTTGGTTGGCTAAAACGGTTTAGCTGATAATGCCAGCCAACAGAACAGAGTTCGGGTTTGACCGTGGATCCGATGCAGCAGTGGAGTAGCAAGGTGACGAATCGTGTGTGGGTAATGGGGGATGCGGTGGTGGACTTGATCCCGGAAGGGGCATTGCACTACCTCAAGTGTTCGGGTGGTGCGCCCGCCAATGTGGCGGTTGGTGTGGCACGGCTGGGTGGCGATGCGGCCTTTATCGGCCGGGTTGGTGCTGACCCGTTCGGCCGCTTTATGGCCGACACCCTGAGCGGGGAGGGGGTGGATATCGGTGCGCTGCGGCTCGATCCAGACCATCGCACCTCTACCGTGCTGGTGGCACTGGATGATGAGGGGGAGCGCAGCTTCACCTTTATGGTGCGCCCCAGTGCCGACCAGTTCCTCACCCCAAATGAGTTGCCCCACTTCGATGCCGGTCAGTGGTTGCTCACCTGCTCCATCGCGCTCGCCAACGAGCCGGTACGCACCAGCTGCCTGCAGGCCATGGCGGCCATCAAGGCGGCAGGCGGGAGGGTCTGCTTCGACCCCAACCTGCGCCCCGAGGTGTGGGGCAACCCCGCCGAGATGCTGCCGCTGGTGCGTCAGGCCATTGCGCAGGCGGATGTGGTCAAGCTCTCCATCGAGGAGCTGCAACTGCTGAGCGGCGAGGATGAACTGGCCGCCGGGCTCGCCACTCTCTCTGGCCCGGCGCTGGTGCTGGTGACCAGAGGGGCGGCCGGGGTGGTGGCTCGCCTTGATGGCGAGTTGCTGGAGTGGGTGGGGCAGAAAGTGACGCCCATCGACACCACGGGGGCGGGGGATGCCTTCGTCGCCGGTCTGCTGGCGGCGCTGGCCGGGCGCTCGTCGCTGCCGACGCTGGCCGAGTTGCCCGCCATTCTGGCTCAGGCTCACGGCTGCGGGGCGCTCGCCACCACCGCCAAGGGGGCCATGACGGCGCTGCCTACCCGCTCCGAACTGAATGCCTTTTTGCGATCAGGCGCAAGCGGCTGTTGAGCTGAGGCTAGAAGCCCGGCTCGACAGCCCCTACTCTCATGTGACAATGGCCCGCCAGCGTGGCGGGTCATAAGAGGAAGAATATGAATATCAGTGCGATAGCCAAGGATCTGGTGCCCCTGCTCGGGGGCAAGGAGAACATCGTCAGCGCTGCCCACTGCGCCACCCGGCTGCGGCTGGTGCTGGCCGATGACAGCAAGGTAAACAAGGCCGCCATCGACAAGCTGGAGGGGGTCAAGGGGTGCTTTAGCAACGCGGGCCAAATTCAGGTGATCTTCGGCACCGGTCTGGTCAACAAGGTCTATGCGGAGTTTGTGACGCTGACCGGTACCGGCACCGCCAGCAAGGCTGAGTTGACCGACATGGCGGCGGCCAAGCTCAACGTGGCCCAGCGGTTGGCGCGAACCCTCTCCAACATCTTCGTGCCGATCATTCCGGCCATCGTCGCCTCGGGCTTGCTGATGGGACTGCTTGGCATGGTGCGCACCTACGGTTGGGTCAATGCCGACAGCGCCCTGTTCGTGATGCTCGACATGTTCAGCTCGGCGGCCTTTATCATATTGCCGATCCTCATCGGCTTTACGGCGGCGCGGGAGTTTGGCGGCAATCCGTACCTCGGGGCGACCCTTGGCGGCATCCTCACCCACCCGGCGCTGACTAACGCCTGGGGCGTGGCCGGTGGCTTCAAGACCATGGATTTCTTCGGGCTCGATGTCGCCATGATCGGCTATCAGGGCACCGTCTTCCCGGTGCTCTTGGCGGTCTGGTTTATGTCCCATCTGGAGAAACAGCTGCGCAAGCGCATTCCGGATGCGCTGGATCTGATCCTCACGCCGTTCCTCACCGTCATCATCACTGGCTTTGTGGCGCTGCTCTTTATCGGCCCGGCGGGTCGGGTATTGGGGGATGGTATCTCGTTCGGTCTGAGCGCCCTCTATGAGCAGGCAGGTTGGCTGGCGGGGCTGGTATTTGGCGGCACTTACTCGCTTATCGTCATCACCGGCATCCACCATAGCTTCCACGCCATCGAGGCGGGGCTGCTGGCCAATCCGCAAATTGGCGTCAACTTCCTGCTGCCCATCTGGGCCATGGCCAACGTGGCACAGGGTGGGGCTTGCCTCGCGGTCTACTTCAAGACTCGCGATGTGAAGATCAAGGCGGTTACCGTGCCAGCAGCAATGTCCTGTCTGCTGGGCATCACCGAGGCGGCCATCTTCGGGGTGAACCTGCGCTATATCAAACCTTTCCTCGCCGGTCTGTTTGGCGGGGCCTGCGGCGGCGCCTACGTGGTGGCAGCCAAGGTGGGAATGACGGCGGTAGGGCTGACCGGTATTCCCGGCATGGCCATCGTCCAGCCCATGAGCCTTATTCACTACATCATCGGGCTGGTGATCGCCTTTGGCGCCGCCTTCGCCGCTTCCTACCTGCTCAAGTACAAGGTGGAGTGATGAAGGAAAGCGATCTTCTCAACCAGATTGTCCGGTCGCTGCTGGCCGGACAGCTCAAGGCGGCGGCCGATCCCCATCGGCCCCGCTGGCATCTGGCAGCCCCGGTGGGGCTGCTTAACGATCCCAATGGCTTTATCGAGCACAATGGGCGCTACCACCTCTTCTACCAGTGGAATCCGCTGGGCTGCGAGCACCGCAACAAGGGCTGGGGCCATGTCACCTCCACCGATCTGCTGCATTGGCAGCACGAGCCGGTGGCGCTGTTGCCCACCGAAGCCTATGAGAGCCACGGCTGCTATTCGGGCTCTGCGGTGAGCGACGAGCAGGGGCGTCTGACCCTTATCTACACCGGCAATGTCAAATACCCGGATGGCAGTCGTACCGCCTATCAGTGTCTGGCCCGCGCCGATGGTGAGGGAGGCTTCGAGAAGCTGGGGCCTGTGCTGGATCTGCCCGCAGGCTACAGCGGCCATGTGCGCGACCCCAAGGTGTGGCACGACGGTCGGCAGTGGCTGATGGTGCTGGGAGCCCGCACCCAGGATGACAAGGGGGAAGTGCTGCTCTATCGCGGCGAGACCCTGCAAAGCTGGCAGCGGGTGGGCCCTATCGCCGGTAGCGGGCGCGGGGGGCTGGGTGAGTTTGGCTATATGTGGGAGTGCCCGGATCTCTTCCCGCTAGGGGAGTGCCATGTGCTGATCAGCTGCCCGCAGGGGATTGCCCCGGCAGGCGAGGATTATCGCAACCTCTACCAGTGCGGCTGGCTGGCGGGCGATTTTGATGGCGAGCGCTTCGCCCACGGTGCTTTCCACGAGCTGGACCGGGGCTTCGAGTTCTATGCGCCGCAAACTACCCGAGACAGTCAGGGGCGCCGCCTCTTGTTCGGCTGGCTGGGGCTGCCGGAGGAGAACGAGATGAGCCAGCCCACAGTCGCTCACGGCTGGATCCACCAGATGAGCTGCCCGCGGGAGCTGTTCTGGCAGGATGAGTGGCTCTGCCAGCGGCCGGTGGCGGAGCTTGCGGCATTGAAGGGAGAGTTGACCAGCTTCGAAGGGACGCTCGGCGAGTTTCCGGGGCTGGCCATCGACTCGGCCTGGCTCGATCTGGACCTGTGTGGTGAGGGGAGCCTCTGGTTCGGTGCCGTGGCCGAGCTGGTGTGGCAGCCGGGGCGCATCACCTTGCGGCGCCAGAACTGGCAGAGCGGGACGTGGGAGACCCGCAGCAGCCCATGGGCTGGCGGGCGGATCACCGTCCTGTGCGATCGCTCCAGTCTGGAGTGTTTCATCGATGAGGGGCGGCACAGCCTGTCTGGGCGCTACTTCCCCGGAGAAAAGCCGCAACTTTCATCAGGTAACGGCGATGATGGCTGCAAAATTTGCCTCAATCACTGGCCGCTGTCGGCGTGCCTAGTACAATAGCCCGGTTCTAGTCAGCCGGGAGGCCAGGTGGAGAAGAAGAAACGGATCACGATTGCCCAGATCGCCGAACTGGCGGGGGTGTCCAAGGCGACCGCCAGTCTGGTGCTCAACGGGAAGAGTGCGGAGTACCGCATTGCCGACGATACCCGCAAGCGCATTCAGGCGGTGGCGGAGGAGTGTCACTACCTGCCGAGCTTTCACGCCCGCTCCCTGCGCGAGACCCGCAGCTACACTTGGGGGCTGGTGATCCCCGATCTCACCAACTTCGGTTTTGCCCGTATCGCCCGCGCTCTCGAGGCCCACTGCCGGGAGGCGGGCATCCAGTTGCTGATCGCCTGCTCCGAGGATGATCCCGCCCTCGAGCAGCGGGTGGTAGACAACCTCATCAGCCGTCAGGTTGATGGGCTGATTGTCGCCTCCAGCGGCCATAGCGATGACATCTATGCCCGCATCCACGACCGCCTGCCGGTGGTGCAGCTCGACCGCCACATCGGCGAGTCGCGCCTGCCCATGGTGATCTCCGATGCCTGCAAGGCGACCGCCGAGCTGGTGCGGGACATGGCCAGCGAGTGCGGCGAGCAGATCTACTACTTCGGCGGTTTGCTGGATCTCTCCCCCAGCCGTCACCGGCTGGCGGGCTATGAGCTGGGGCTCCATCGCGCCGGTTTTGAAGCCGATGCAGCCCGGGTGCGCCATCGCGACTACCAGCCGAGCTCCGGTTATCAGCTGATGGCCGAGCTGGTGGCCGAGCTGGGAGCCCCTCCCAAGGGGCTCTTTACCGCCTCCTTTACCCTGCTGGAAGGGGTACTGCGCTACCTCAACGAGGCGGGGTTGATGGAGACGGGCATGCGCCTGTGCACCTTCGACGATCACGACCTGCTCGACTGCATCCCCATGCGCATCGACTCGGTGGCGCAGGATTGTCCGGCGCTGGCCCTCGCCGCTTTCGAGCTGATGCAGCAACTGATTGCGGGCAGTCCTCCCGCACAGACTGCCCAGGTGATCACCCCCAGGGTGCGCTGGCGCAGTCGCCGCTAGCCACTCTTCGCCCATCCATATGAAAAAGCCCCGCCATTGCTGGCGGGGCTTTTTGCTGCGGGCGGATGGCTCGTTCCTCTGACCGGCTGCTCAATCGGTGGTACTGGTGCGCCAGAACACCTGCTTGATATGGGGGTGGATGGCCAGCTTTTGCATCAGGGCATCCAGCTCGTCGCCATCGATGGAGGTAGCCAGCAACACCGCCGAGATCTCCAGATCCCCCGCGCCAAACGGCTCGATATCGAGTTCGCTCAGGGGGTAGTTGGCCTGCTCCAGCATCTCTTCGAGCCAGTGCAGCACCTCTTTTTGATGTTCGCGCTGGGTCAGCGCCGTCACCTTGTAGGTCACTTCGGTGTCGGTATTGTCCACCGGGCGGCGGTTGATCTGATTGACCAGCGGTCGCAGCAGGGTGTTGGCGGCGAGCACGAACAGGGCGCCCAGAATTGCCTCCATGGCGAGCCCGGCGCCACAGGCGGCGCCGACCGCTGCCACGCCCCACAAGGTGGCGGCGGTGTTGATGCCGCGGATATTGCCCGACTCGCGCATGATGACGCCGGCGCCGAGAAAGCCGATGCCGGAGACGATATAGGCTACCACATGGACCACGTTGTAGTTGCCGCCGTGCAGGTCATAGATGCGCTGGGCCAGACTGACGAACAGGGCTGCCCCCACGGCGACCAGCACGTTGGTGCGAAGGCCGGCGGTACGTTGGCGGTATTGGCGCTCCAGCCCGACCAGACTGCCGAGCACAAAGGCGAGCAACAGGCTGGCCAAGGTGTCGAGCAGGGAGATCATGTCAATTTGTTGCCACATCTTCATGGCGTACTCCTTCCGATAAGCGCTGGCTTGGCGCAATTCATGATGAAACGCCGTGAGGCGGATGGATCAGGGGATGATTGCGCGGATGGCCAGCAGACAAACAAAAACGCGGCGTCCTGGGGCGCGAGCACCATCAGATGCTCTGACGCTCGGAGAGGACGCAACAAGCGGGGCCAGCGTGGCTGGCCCCTTTCACTGTGGTTAACGCAGGTGTGCGGTCAGTTGAGTTCGGGATCGCAGTCGATACGCGGGCGCAGTTGCCAGCGCACCGGATGTGCTACTCCGACCTGATGAACGAACTGCACCAGATAGCGGCGCTGGGGCGGGGTGCACTGCAGGTTGAGCACCAGCTCTCGCCCACCGCCGCGACCCGGCTTCATCGATTGCATCGGTTGCAGCCCCGCCGGTTGCAGGGTGTGGTTCACCATATCCAGCACCTGCTCCATATCTGCGCGATCCTCACAGCGGATCTGCAGCCGGTAGTGGTGCTGACGCTGTTTGCCGCCCAGCCAGCGTGGCAGCATGCCACGGCCGAGCCGGCTCAACAGGGGGTGAGCCCGGGTAGCAACAGAACCTGTTGCTACCGCGCGATCCGCAGCCGGTTTGATTGAGATAAAACGCATAGCAGCCTCCTTGTGGGAAGCAGAAACTATGCAGGCATGGCGACCGTGGCGGTTGGCCACTGGTTGCCAGACGTCAAGTGTAAAAAGGGAGAAGAGGGGAGTGGATTTCCGCTTCTCGCAGGGTGCGAGCATGCGGCAGAGAAAGACCTGCGGCTAGCTCGCGACCTTGGTACCGACGATGAGGGTCGGTCTACAACTGTCACTTGATGAGTTGCCCACTGATGGTCTCCGCTATTGATAAGAGGCTCGAATGATAGCCGAGGTGGCAGGCAGGGTAAACCCCGCCCCGCCCGCAGCAACATCTTGAAACATAATCGAAAGCCCTGTTTTGCCGCGCAGGGCCGCCAAAAGCAGACCCGGCGAGGGCCGGGTCTGCGGGGTCATTCGGTCTTGTCGATGCCGAGGTATTTGAGCATCAGTTTCTCGTAGATGGGCTCGGTATCCCCCACCTGCATCTTGTGCAGGAAGTACTTTTCGAAGGCGATCTTGGCCAGATGGACCCACTTCCCTTTCTTGAACCAGGCGACGTTGCGCGGCGGGATCTGCGGCATGGCGACGAAGGCGGCACCTGTGTCCCCCATGTCTGCCAGACAGATGGCATTCCACACTGCCTTGGTCACCGGCGGCTGGCCGCTGAGCTCCGCCTTGATGTTGTGGCTCAGGGTGCGCACCATCGCCTCAATCATGTAGCCGGTCTTGGGCACCCCGGTCGGTACCGGCGTCTTGTGCGGCGGAGCAATGGCGATGCAGACACCGGCGGCGTAAATCTGCGGGAAGGCGGGGTTGCGCTGGTGTTCGTCGACGATGACAAAGCCGCGGGGATTGACCAGCCCCTCGATGCCCCGCAGCGGCGCAATGCCGACAAAGGCAGGCAGCATCATGGCGTGTTTGTAGGGCAGAGTGTGGGTGCGCTTGAGGTTACCCTCATCGTCCAGCTCCTCCACCGTCATCTGACCATCTTGCGCCGCCACGGTGCGGGCATTGCAGATCCACTGCACGTCGCGCATCCGCAATTCGCTCTCCAGCATCCCCTTGGAGTCCCCCACACCATTGAGACCCAGATGGCCGATGTAGGGCTCGCTGGTGACAAAAGTCATGGGCACATTTTTTCTCACCTTCTTGTCGCGCAGGTGGCGATCGAGGATGAACGCATACTCGTAGGCGGGGCCGAAGCAGGAGGCGCCCGGCATGGCACCGACAATCACAGGGCCGGGCTCATCGACCAGTGCACTGACACTGTGGCGGCACTCTTCGGCGTGGGAGAGGGCACAGACGCTGGTGGTGCCACCGGATTCGGGGCCAGCCCCCGTCACCTCGTCAAAGGCGAGGGCCGGGCCGGTGCAGATCGCCAGAAAGTCGTAACGCAGGGTCTGGCCATCAGAGAGGGTGAGCTGCTGCGCCGCCGGTTGCAGCTCGGTCAGGGCTGCATGGATAAAGCGGATCCCCTTTTTCTTCACATGGGGTTCGATGGGGATAGAGGTCTCCTTGCGCTCCCGCCACTGGACGGCAATCCAGGGGTTGGAGGGGGTGAATTCAAAGTCCGGCTTGTCATTGATGAGGATCACCTCATGCTGCTTGCCCAGTTCGGCCTTGAGTTCGTAGGCGGCAGACATGCCCCCCAGACCCGCGCCGATGACGATTACCGTTGCCATGTTCAGCCTCCTGCGTTTATTACACGCTCATGTGAGCCGGGTCATCCGACCCTGTTATTTAAATCCTATCCGTTTGAGGATCATCGCTGCCGGGCAGAAACCGGTGAATGCGCTCTGGATCAGGTTGACCCCGACAAAGGCACTCAACCAGACAAAGCCCGGATGAACCCAGGCGGTAAGGAGCAGCGAGAGCAGCAACATGCAACCCGCGACAATTCTGACTCCGTTATCTACTGTCATGGTCTTTCTCCTTATCTACTTTAGATATTGCTAATTTAGTGTTGTTTTATACAATAGAACAAATATCAGCAATTGCTAATTTACTCTTATGAGCCAATTCGACGAGATGAACAGACATGCGACAGCCGCCGCCTCCCTGCTCAAGGCGTTGGCTCATCCCGAACGCCTGATGGTGCTCTGCCAGCTGGTGGAGGGGGAGAAGGGGGTCGGGGAGCTGCTGGCCCATAGCCAACTCGGGCAGTCAGCCTTCTCCCAGCAACTTTCGGTATTGAAGCGCTACGGCCTGATCCGTTCGCGCAAGGTCTCCCAGCAGATCTACTACTCGCTGGTGAGCGAGGCGGCCGCCGATGTGCTGGGAGCGCTGCAAACCCATTTTTGTCACTCGGAAAATAAGGAATCTTGATGATGGAAAGCCAATGGCTGCTCTCTTTGGGCGGTGGCATGCTGGCGGGGCTGTCGGCCCTGACCCTGATGTTGTTCAACGGTCGGGTGGCCGGCATCAGCGGCATTCTGGCCGGTGCGCTGCAACACCGTGCGCCCTGGCGGGTGCTGTTTCTGCTGGGGCTCGGGGCGGGCGCCTGGCTGGCGCTGACCCTAGGCTGGGCCAGTATGCCCGCATTCACCACCTTGCCCAGCTGGCCTGTAGTGTTGCTGGCAGGTCTGTTGGTCGGCATCGGTACCCGTCTTGGCAATGGCTGCACCAGCGGCCACGGCATCTGTGGCATGGGGCGGCTCTCCCTGCGCTCCATCGTCGCCACCCTCACCTTTATGGCGGCAGGCTTTATCACCGTCTTCATTACTCATCATCTGCTGTAAGGGGCTGATCGCCATGAAGTTGCTGACAAGTTTGTTTGCGGGTGTGTTGTTCGGACTGGGGATGGCCATCTCCGGCATGATGGATCCCGCCCGGGTCACCGGTTTTCTGGATCTGGCCGGGGCCTGGGATCCCAGCCTCGCCTTCGTGATGGGGGGCGCCCTGCTGGTCTTTATGCCGGGTTATTTTCTGCTGGTGAAACCCCGTCGCCAGAGTGTGCTGGGTGAGCCCATCGCCGCCGTACCGGCCCCTCGGCTGGAGCGCAGGCTGATCGGCGGGGCCGCGCTGTTTGGTATCGGCTGGGGATTGGTGGGCATCTGTCCTGGGTCTGCTCTGAGTCTCATTTCCAGCGGGCAGCCCATGATAATGTTGTTTATAGCGGCCATGGTGGCCGGGATCTTGCTGTTTGACAGAGGGCTGGCCAGGGTGCTGACCAAGGCGCCAGCTCGGGGAAAGGGTAAGGTGCGCCAGTCCCATACCGGCTGATCCCGTGAAGTGACTGATGATGCCAGGGAAGGAGAGTAATGATGGAAAAGATCCGGTTGCTGGGGATCACCTTGTTGGTGATGACATCGCAGGCCATGACATCCGCCCTGGCCGCAGAAGGGGAGCCTATTGCCCCGCTGACAGAGCCCTTGCTGACAGTGGCGCCACAGCCGGTGACCGACTGGCTGACGCTGGATGGCACCGTCAGTGCCATCAATCAGGGGACGGTGGCGGCCCAGACTAGCGGCCGGGTCTCCCGCATGCTGGTGGATGTGAACGATCAGGTGCAAGCGGGGCAGCCGCTGCTGGAGATCAGCGGCAAGGAGCAGTTTGCCGCCGTCACGGGTGCCGAGGCGCGGCTGGCGCGGGCGCAGGCTCAGCAAGTGGAAGCCGAGCGCCAGCTCGCCCGCTTTCAGGCGCTGATTGCCAAGGGAGTGATCACCCGCGCCCAGCTCGACAATGCCCAGGCGACTGATCGCGCCGCCCGCGCCGAGGTGAACGCTGCCGATGCAGCCCTCACTCAGGCCCGCGAGGCCTACGGTTATACCCGCATTCTGGCTCCTTATGCCGGGGTAGTGACCAAGAGGCTGGTGGAGTTGGGGGAGACTGTCGCCCCCGGTACCCCGCTGCTCTCCGGCTTCTCTCTCGACACCTTGCGGGTGGAGGTGGAGTTGCCCCAATCCGCCCTGACGCTGGCTCGTGAGCCTGCGGATGTGCAGGTGCTGCTGCCGGATGGCAGGGCCGTTACCCCCGTCAAACTGACCCGCTTTAACTATGCCGACAGCCAGAGCCACGCTTTCAGGTTGCGCCTCGACTTGCCGCCGCAAACTGCCGGGGTATTGCCCGGCATGTGGCTCAAGGTGCAGCTCAAGCAGGGTGAGCGTCAGGTGTTGCAGGTGCCGGATCGCGCCCTGCTGCGGCAAGGGGAGTTCAACGGCGTCTATCTGCAGCAGCCCGCTGGCTGGGCCCTGACGCCGGTACGGGTCGGCCATTGCTTTGAAGGGCAGTGCGAGATCCTGGCCGGGCTGCAAGCCGGTGACAAGCTGGCCCCTGATGCCTGGGCGCAGCAGCAGGAGGTGGCCCATGAGTAGCGAGCTGAACGGCAACAAGGAGAAGCTGGGGCCAGCTGGTCGGCTGGCTGCGCTGTTCCAAGGCTCGGCCATCACGCCGCTGCTGGCGCTGGTGGGGTTGCTGCTCGGTCTGTTTGCAGTGCTGGTGACCCCCAAGGAGGAGGAGCCGCAGATCGATGTCACCTTCGCCGATGTCTATATTCCCTTCCCGGGAGCCAGCCCGGCTGAAGTGGCCTCTCTCGTCACTACCCCTGCCGAGCATGTGGTCTCCCAGATAAAGGGCATTGATACCCTCTACTCTTTTTCCCAACCTGATGGCGCCCTGCTGGTGGTGGTGTTCAAGGTGGGGGTGAGCCGCGAGCAGGCCATCGTCGATCTCAACAACCAGCTCGACTCCAACCGCGACTGGTTGCCACAGGGGATCGGGGTCGGTCAACCGCTGGTAAAACCCCGGGGGATCGATGATGTCCCCATCGTCAGTCTGACCTTATGGAGCAAAGAGGGGAGCAAGCAACTGGGGGCACCCGAGCTGACCCGGGTCGCCCATGAGCTGGAGACCGAACTCAAGCGCATTCCCGGTACCCGCGATATTTACACGCTGGGCAGCCAGAGCGCCGTGCTGCGGGTGATGCCGGATCCGGTGGCCCTCAGCGCCCACGGCATCAGCTGGGGCGAGCTGAGCCAGCGACTTGCTGCCGCCAATCAGGTGGGCCCGACACAGGCTATCGAGCAGAACAACAGTGAGATTAAAGTGCAGGTGGGGCAGTTCCTGCAAAGCGAGCAGGAGGCTAGAGAGCTGGTGGTGGGGCTGCACGACGGCAAGCCGGTCTATCTGGGGGAGGTGGCCAAGGTCTCTCTGGGTCAGGAGACCCCGACCAAACGCAGCTGGATGGGGCAAGGGCAGGCCAGTTATCCGGCGGTGACCCTGGCCATCGGCAAGCAGCCGGGCCAGAACGCGGTCGAGGTGGCCAAGCGGGTGGAGGCGCGGGTCGAAAGTTTGCAGAACCGACTGATCCCTGCCGGGGTTGAGGTGACGGTGACCCGGGACTACGGCGTCACCGCCGAGACCAAATCCAACACCCTGATCGGCAAGCTGATTTTTGCCACCACGGCGGTGGTGCTGCTGGTGCTGGTGAGCATGGGTTGGCGCGAGGCGCTGGTGGTGGGCGTTGCCATCGTCATCACCCTGGCGCTGACCCTGTTTGCCAGCTGGGCGTGGGGCTTTACCCTCAACCGGGTGTCGCTGTTTGCGCTGATCTTCTCCATCGGCATTCTGGTGGATGACGCCATAGTCGTGGTGGAGAACATCCACCGCCATCGCGGTTTGGGCAAGGGGGCGCTCAAGGATCTGATTCCGGGGGCGGTGGATGAGGTGGGGGGGCCGACCATACTGGCGACCCTGACCGTCATCGCGGCCTTGCTGCCGATGGCCTTTGTCAGCGGGCTGATGGGCCCTTACATGAGCCCCATCCCCATCAATGCCAGCATGGGGATGCTCATCTCCCTGCTGGTGGCCTTTATCTTCTCCCCCTGGCTGGCGAGCCATTTGCTCAAGGGTGAGGTGCACGGTGCCCACGGCGAGGCCAAGGCTGGTCTCTTTCACCGGCTGATGACCCCTTTCCTGATTGGTGATGGCGCCAAGCGCGCCAGACGCAAGCTCTGGCTGGCGGTGTTGCTGCTGGTCGGGGCGGCTACTGCCATGCCGGTGGTGCAGTGGGTGGTGCTCAAGATGCTCCCGTTTGACAACAAGTCGGAGTTCCAGCTGGTGCTCGATATGCCGGAGGGGGCGACTCTGGAGCAGACCGAGCGCACCCTGCTGGCGGTCGGGCGAGAGCTTGCCAAAGTGCCTGAGGTGAAGGATTACCAGGTCTACGCCGGCACCGCAGCCCCCATCAATTTCAACGGGCTGGTGCGCCACTACTTTATCCGCAGCGGCGCCAACGTGGGGGATATTCAGGTCAATCTGGTGGACAAGCATGAACGGGATCGCAGCAGTCACCAGATTGCCCAGTCGGTTCGGGAGCAGCTGCAGGCTATCGCCAGTGCGGCAGGGGGCAACCTGAAAGTCGTTGAGGTGCCGCCCGGCCCGCCGGTCTGGTCCCCCATAGTCGCAGAAGTGTATGGCCCGACGCCTGCCGCCCGTGAAGCGGCGGCGCGCGCCGTACAGGCCCGTTTTGTGGCCACGGCGGATCTGGTGGATGTGGATATCTATCTGACCGACCCGCAGCCCAAGTGGCGGCTGGTGGTGGATCGCAGCAAGGCGGCCCTGCTCGGGGTCGATCTCGGGGATCTGGTGAACACCCTCAATGGCGGGGTGGGATATCAGGATGCTAGCTGGCTGCAGGGGCATGGCGCCAAGTATCCGGTGCCGATCCGCATCGAACTGGCTCCCGGTGACAAACGGGATCTGGCGGGCGTACTGGCCCTCAAGGTGCGCAGCCAGAGCGGCCAGCTGGTGCGGGTCTCCGAGCTGGTGAGTCGCCGCGATGAGCTGGCCCCCAGCTATATCATGCACAAGAACATGCAGCCCATGGTGATGGTGGTGGCCGACATGGGTGGCCATACCGACAGCCCGCTCTACGGCATGTTTGCCGCCGGTGCCGACATCGACCTGCCCCAATATTACGTGCATCAGCCCGATAAATTGGGAGAGGTGGCGCTGTTGTGGGACGGGGAGTGGAAGATCACCTACGAGACCTTTCGCGATATGGGGATTGCTTACGGGGTGGGGATGATCCTCATCTATCTGCTGGTGGTGGCCCAGTTCCGCTCCTATCTGGTGCCGCTCATCATCATGGCTCCCATTCCGCTCACCATCATAGGGGTGATGCCGGGCCACGCCCTGCTGGGAGCCCAGTTTACCGCCACCTCGATGATAGGGATGATCGCCCTGGCCGGGATCATCGTACGCAACAGCATCCTGCTGGTGGACTTTATCGAGCAGCAGCGCAGCGCCGGAGTGGCGTTCGAGCAGGCGGTGATCGAAGCGGCGCAGGTACGGGCCAAACCCATCATGCTGACGGCGCTGGCGGCGATGATCGGAGCCCTGTTTATCCTCGATGATCCCATCTTCAACGGACTGGCCATCAGCCTGATTTTCGGGATCCTGGTCTCCACTTTGCTCACCCTGGTGGTGATACCCTTGCTCTATTATGCCCTGCTCTCCCGACGCACATGACGGGAGTCACTAGCGAAAGGATGCGCGATGAAGAGAGGTTGGTTGTGGTGGGGAAGTGGCGCCGTGGTAGCGGTGGCTGCTCTGGCATGGTGGTGGCGACCGCAGCCGACGCCGATCAGGCTGGCTGAGGTCGGGCGGGGGGATGTGCTGGTCACCGTGGTCAACACCCGGGCCGGTACCATCAAGTCGTGCCAGCGGGCCGGACTCAGTCTGCCCGGTGGCGGCGTGGTGGAGCAGATCGCCGTCAAGGCCGGGGAGCGGGTGGCCCGGGGTGATCTGCTGCTGACCCTCTGGAGTGACGATATTCACGCCGATCTTGCCCGGGCACGCGCCCAGCAGGCGCTCGGCAAGACCCAGCGCGAGGAGCGTTGCAGCGAGGCGGCCTACTACGAGCGGGAGGCCAACCGGCTGGCCACCTTGCTGGCCAAAAATCTCACCTCTCGCACCCTCGCCGAGCAGGCCCAGAATCTGGCCGATACCCGCCGCTATGTCTGTCAGGCATCCCGTCAGCAGGAGCGGGTTGACGAGGCGCAGGTCGCTCAGGTGGAGGCTCGCTTGAGCGAGCGCCGCCTGCAGGCGCCGTTTGCCGGGGTGGTGGCGGAGGTCAACAGCAAGTTGGGCGAATACATGACCCCCTCACCGCCCGGAGTGGCCATGCCTCCTGTTATCGATCTCATCGACGATCGCTGTCTCTATGTCTCAGCCCCCATCGATGAGGTGGATGCCGCCCGCCTCAAGGTGGGCCAGTCTGCCCGGGTACTGCTCGATGCCATGCCCGGGCGCGATTTTGCCGCTACCGTCACCCGTATCGCCCCCTATGTGAAGGAGCTGGAGAAGCAGGCCCGCACCGTGGAGGTGGAGGCTGCGCTCACTGCCCTGCCCACCGATGTCCCCCTGCTTATTGGCTACAGTGCCGACCTTGAGGTCGAGGTGACCCGCGCCACCGATGTGCTGCGGGTAGCGGCCAGCAGCCGGGCCGACGATGGCAGCGTGCTGCGGCTGGAAGGGGATAAGCTGGTGCGGGTGGTACCCCGCTGGGGGGTGGAGAACTGGAACTGGATTGAAGTCGCCGAGGGGCTCGCCGCCGGTGATCGGCTGGCGGCCCAGCCCGGACAGATTGTCGGGGAGGGCCCTTTCAGCGCCGATACGGAGCAGACGGATGAGTGATCTCATTCGCCTTGATGCCGTCAGCCGTCGTTTCACTCTGGGGGGGAGCGAAGTGGCCGCCCTCGATCGCGTTTCCCTGCGGGTTGCCGAGGGGGAGTATCTGGCGGTGATGGGCCCCTCGGGCTCCGGCAAATCGACTCTGCTCAATGTGCTGGGGCTGCTGGATCGGCCCGACGAGGGGCGTTACTGGCTGGGAGGGGAGGATACCGCCACCCTGTCAGAGCCGGCGCTGGCCCAGCTGCGCGGCCATCGCATCGGCTTCGTGTTCCAGTCGTTTCACCTTATCTCCCGCCTCACCGCCCGTGAAAACGTCGAGCTGCCGCTGATGTTGTGCGGGCTCGCCCCCGCCGAGCGCCATCGCCGCAGCCAGCAGTTGCTGGGGGAGCTGGGGCTGGAGAACCGGGCCGGACACCGCCCTGCCGAGCTCTCCGGTGGTCAGCGTCAGCGGGTGGCCATCGCCCGGGCCATGGCGATGGCGCCGCGGCTGATCCTGGCCGACGAGCCCACCGGCAATCTCGACTCCCGCTCCGGGGAGGAGGTGATTACCCTGCTGGAGGGGCTCAACCGGGAGCAGGGGATCACGCTGGTGGTGGTGACTCACGACCCGCGCCTCGGTGAGCGGGCGGGCAGGCGGATCCTGATGAACGATGGCCGCATCAACATTGATAGCGGCGGTGGTTGAATGCGGCGGCCCGATGTGATCCGCTTTGCCGCCGTGGCGTTATTGCGTCAGCGTTCAAGGGCGCTGGTCTTGATCCTGGCGGTGAGTCTGAGCGTCACCTCGGTGCTGCTACTCACCGCGCTGGGGGAGGGGGCGAGGCGCTATGTGGCCGACCAGTTCAGCTCCCTTGGCAAGGATCTGCTGGTGATGTTCCCCGGCCGCAAGGAGACCACCGGCGGGCTGCCGCCGGTCACCGGCAACAGTCTGCGGCAGATCACTCTCGATGATATGCACTACCTTGGCCAGCATCAGCCAAACGTGCGGCTGGTGCCGCTGGTGATGGGCTTTGCCGAGGCCAAACAGGGGGCGCGGCTGCGCCAGACCATGCTGCTTGGCAGCAGCAACGGGCTGCGCGATACCCACGGGCTGGAACTGCTCTCCGGCCGCTGGCTGCCGGGGGATCCCGCAGAGGATCGCCCGGCCGTCCTGCTCGGGGCCAAGGTGGCCCGTGAGCTGTTCGGTCAGGCCGATCCGGTCGGTCAGTGGCTGCGTTTTGACAATCGTCGCTTTCGGGTGGTGGGGGTCTTCACCAGCCAGAGCAGCAATCTGGGGATGGATATGGCCGAGGCGGCGTTGATCCCGGTCGGTAGCGCCATGCGGCTGTTCAATACCGAGGGGCTGTTTCGGCTGCTGATCCAGCCGCTGGCGGGGCAAGCGGTGTCGCCGCTGGTCAAGCGACTGGAGCAGCTGATGCAGGCGCGCCACGGGGTGCTCGATGTAACCGTGGTGCGCCGTGACGCCATGCTGGCCACCTTCTCCACCATTCTCTCGACCCTCACCCTGGCGGTTGCCGGCATCGGTGCCATCAGCCTGCTGGTCTCCGGCATCATGATGATGAATCTGGCGCTGATCAGCACCCGCCAGCGCACCGGCGAGATCGGTCTGCTCAAGGCGCTGGGGGCCGACAGTCGCCAGATCCGCCAGCTGTTTTTGTGGGAGGCGCTGTTGCTGAGCGGCAGTGGCGCGCTGTTTGGCTCAGTGTTGGGCTATGCCCTTGTTGGCCTCGCCGGAGTGATTTGGCCCGGATTTCCGGCGGCAGTCCCTCTGCTCGCTACTTTCTGCACCATACCGGCGGCCCTGCTGACCGGGCTGTTTTTTAGCTGGCTGCCCGCCTCCCGGGCCGCACGGCAAGATCCGGTCAGCAGCCTGCGCAGCGGGCAGTGGAGCGGTGGCTGATGCGCCTCGCTGATCTGCTGTTCTGGTTGTGGCGCGCCTTGCTGGCAGGACGCAGCCGTAGTCTGCTGTCGGCGCTGGGCATTGCCATCGGGATCGCTTCGGTGACCCTGCTCACCGGTATTGGCGAGGGGCTCAGGCTCTATCTGCTCGACAGCTTCTCCCAATTCGGCACCCGCTTGATCGCCGTGACCCCGGGCAAGACCGAAACCGCCGGTGGCCCGCCCGGTATCCTCTCCAGCAGCCGTCCCCTGCTGCTGGAGGATGCCGACGCCCTCGCCAGATTGGCAGGGGTAGAGGCGGCGCTCCCTGTGGTGCAGGGGCAGGGGGAGGTGCGCAGCCGCGGGCTCACCCGCAGCACCGCTATTCTGGGCACCGGTGCGGCGGCGCTCTCCGGCTGGCGACTCACCCTGGTGCAGGGGCGTTTTCTGCCTGCGGATGACAGTGCCATGCCCCGCGCCTATGCGGTGCTGGGGGCCAAGGTGGCAGCTGAGCTGTTCCCCGGTGGCGATGCACCGGGGAACCTGCTGCGCGCCGGTGATCGCCGTTTTCGGGTGGCCGGGGTGCTGGCGCCCAAGGGGCAATTTCTCGGCTTTGATCTGGACGACATGATCTATCTGCCCGCCGCTCACGCCCAGGCGCTGTTCAACAAGGAGGGGCTGCAGGAGATCGATGTCATCTATCGCGCCGGGCAGGCGGAGGCCGAGATCACCGCCCAGATCCGGCGAGTGCTGATCGCCCGCCACGGCGCCGAGGATTTTACCCTCACCTCCCAGCAGGACATGCTGACCAGCCTCGACAAGATCCTCTCCATCATCAAGCTGGCGGTTGGCGGGCTCGGCATTATCTCGCTGCTGATCGGAGCGGTCGGCATCTTCAGTATCATGAGCATCGCCCAGCAGGAGCGGATCCCCGAAGTGGGCTTGCTGATGGCGCTGGGCTGCCCGCGGCGGCGTATTTTATTGCTGTTCCTGCTCGAAGCCGTGGTGCTGGCGCTGCTGGGCGGAGCCATGGGGCTGGCCCTGCTCGGCGGGCTCAAGCTGCTGCTCACCCTGCTGGCGGCCGGCTTGCCGCTCACCCTCCATCCTCTCTATCTGCTGCTGGCGCTCGGTTGCAGCGCTCTGGTTGGTCTGCTGGCCGGGGTCGCTCCTGCGCTGCGGGCAGTGCGTCTCGACCCCGTGGTAGCCCTGCGCGGTGACTAGGTCGCCCCTTTCGCAAGAGGCGCGTTACGCTCGGGTCTGAACAGGGGGGACTAGGCGACCACCTCCGCAACCGACACGTTGCGCTCAGATCTGAACAGAGGGAAGTAGCGGCGATCCGCCTGACTCATGTGGCCGACCACCAGCTCCTGAATGATGAAGTTGAGCAGCTCGTCGTTGCCCAATGTCCCCGCTTTGGCGGCGTGCAGCAGCTGGCTCGCTTTGTTGAGCAGGCGCTGGTGATCCTGACGGTGGCTGATGAGTTCCCGATAGTCGATCTCCGCCAGCATCTGCTCTTCAAAGGCGAAGTGATGGCGGGCCATGTCGAACAGGCTCTCCAGACTCTCCAGAAACGGGGCCGGATCCTCGTGCTGATGTTTCATCCGCTCCAGCAGCCGGTTGGTCAATACGAAGAGCTGGCGATGCTCGGCATCGATGCGCGGGTGACCGCACTCGTGGCCGGGTTGCCACAGCAGTGCCCCCTGCTCGGGATCAAGGCCCTCGGTAAAGAGGCAGACCCGGCCGCGGCCGCGATTCTTCGCCTGATACATGGCCTGATCGGCGTGGTGCATCAGGGTTTTGGCATCCTCCCCGTGCTCGGGATAGAGCGCCAGCCCGATACTGCTGGAGATGAGCAGCTCCTGCCCCTCCAGCTGGAACGGATGGCGCAGCTGCTGGTGCAGCTTGTCGGCCACCGCCAGCACTTCGTCGCCACTATCCGGCAGCAAGATAACGAACTCGTCGCCCCCCAGCCGTGCCACCAGATCCTGTTTGCGCACGCAGTGGCTCATCCGCTCGGCCACCATATTGAGCAGAATATCCCCGGTCTCATGGCCGAAGGTGTCGTTGATCGGCTTGAAGTGATCGAGGTCGATAAACATCAATGCCAGCGGACGGGGCGTCTCCTGCTCCATCAGCTCCTTGAGCCGTTGCTGCAGCAAGCGGCGATTGGGCAGCCCGGTGAGGGGGTCGTAGAAGGCGAGGCGGCGCATCATCTCCTCTCGCGCTGCCCGCTCGGTGATATCCCGGGTGACCCCGAGGATCGCCTCCGGCTGGGCGTTGTGGTTGCCATGGAGGGTGGTGATGGTCTCGGTCGCCACCAGATGGCCATCCTTGTGGCGCAGCTGGGTGCGAATGACCCGGCGAGTCTGGTCATGTTCCCCCCGCTGCCAGGCCTCCAGAGTGGCGGAGATCTCCTCGCGCAGCAGCTGCCTTGAGGCATCCGGCAGCAGCTGTTTGAGGGGGAGGGCAAACAGCTCGGGGGCCTCATAGCCGCTCAGGGGGGCGATAGCCGGGCTGACATAGCGAAAGCGTAAGCTGGCGGCATCCATGGTCCAGATCACATCGGCGCTGTTCTCCGCCACGAAGCGATAGTGCTGCTCGCTCTGGGCCAGTTCACGGGTCAGCCGCTGGCGATCCCGCGCCTCCTGGCGCAGGCGCAGATAGAGGTGCAAGAAGATGCCGAGCAGGGTCATCAGGGTAAAGGTGATGAGCATGGCCACCGCCACGCTCTTGTCGAGCAGTTGCCGTTGCTGGCGTAGCCGCTCCTGCGCAGGGTCGTAGATAAAGCGGTCGAGGTTGGGCAATACCGTGAGCATGCCCGCCTCCAGATAGGTTTTGGCGATCTGCAGCCAGCGCTCCTGCTGCATGTAGCCAGGTTCGATCAGATCCGGCTGCATCAGCTCTCTGGTTTCGCGAGCCTCGAACTCCAGCTGTTCACGGCCAGCCCCGGTCGGGTACTGATCCATGATGAGGTTGATCATCTCTTCGGGGTGGTCCATCGCATAGCGCCACCCCTTGAGGCTGGCCTGCTGGAAGGCGTAGACCCGATCCTGTCGGGTGATCAGCTCCCGCTCGGAGGTAAACAGGTTGTCTCCGTAGAAGTCGAAGTCGATGGTGCGCGGACTGAAGACCCGATAGGGGATCCCTTTTTGTTGCAGATAGAAGGGCTCGGTAGTGCTGTAGGCGCTGATGGCATCCACCTTGCCCGCCAGCAGTGCCTCTATCCCCTGTTTGTAGGGAAGGGTGACCCAGTCGCGGCTGCGGGTATGGTGGGAAAGGTAGGTCAGCAGCTCGTTGGAGCCAGGCTCCAGCATCAGTCGCTTGTTGGCCAGATCGGCCGGATTGCGAATATCTGGCCGATCCAGCGTGAGCAGAACCAGCGGCGAGTGCTGCAGCAGGGCGGCGAGCACCACCACCGGACGACCGGCAGCCCGATCCAGCAGCAGATCACTGCCGCTGATGCCAAACTGGGCCTTTCCCGAGATCACCTCGCTGACCACATCGGTGCGGGGGTCCGCTTCGCGCAGGGTGACTTGCAGACCGGCCTCCCGATAAAACCCTTTGGCGATGGCCGCGTAGTAACCGGCAAACTGGAACTGGTGTTGCCACGGCAACTGGACGATGACCTGCTCGCCGGCTCGCACGGGGGGAGAGGTCAGGGTCGCGATGACCATACTGACCAGCATTGGCAGAAACCAGCTGAGGCGCTGGCGGGGGGCTGCGTTCTCCGTCATACAACGTTTCTCTCGGGAGCGGTGTCTAGGCTAGATTCAAGCAATTTTGTGTCACCTGCAAGGGGAGAAAAGGCGTTTGCAATGGGGTATAGGGGGGTTGGAAAGTCATTTTTGTGTCGTTCATCACACGGGATGGATACATGCCGCTTTTTTGCAAGTTATGTGACCAATAAGAGAGTCATATGGCCTATCGAAGTGGTCGCATTCTAGCCACTTTTTCCCGTCTTTATCGTTATCATTGTGGATAAACTGCATTTTTTCCGTGGTTGCACGTCAAGCTGTGTCGTTATATCAATAGATACTTTTATAGGGCAGTCAGGTGTGACGCAAATGTATCGCGGCTGCTGCGCACCGGTTAATGTGCGACAGCTCAGTGACGGTACCCCGTCAGTGTTATCATGTTGCCCCCAGTTCCGGATAAGGTCTTTTTATGTCCCGTTTGCGTCTACTTGTCTCCGACTCTTACGATCCCCTGTTCAATCTGGCCGTTGAGGAGTGCATCTTCCGCCAGATGGACCCCGGCCAGCGGGTGCTGTTCCTCTGGCGCAATGCCAATACCGTGGTGATTGGCCGAGCCCAGAATCCGTGGAAGGAGTGCAATACCCGCCGGATGGAAGAGGACGGGGTGACCTTGGCGCGTCGCAGCAGTGGGGGCGGCGCCGTGTTCCACGACCTTGGCAACAGCTGTTTCACCTTCATGGCGGGCAAGCCGGAGTATGACAAGAGTGTCTCCACCGCCATCGTGCTGGACGGGCTCAAGCGATTGGGGATCGAGGCGTTTGCCTCCGGTCGCAACGATCTGCTGGTAGCGACCCCGGACGGGGAGCGCAAGGTATCGGGGTCCGCCTACAGGGAGACACTGGATCGCGGGTTCCACCACGGCACCCTGCTGCTGGACGCCGATCTCGGCCGCCTTGCCAACTACCTCAACCCCGACCCCAAGAAGCTGGCGGCCAAGGGGATCACCTCGGTGCGCAGCCGGGTGGCCAACCTGTGCGAACTGCTGCCGGGCATCGATCATCAACAGGTGAGTGAGGCGTTGGTCGAGGCCTTCTTCCACCATTACGGTGCGCGAGTTGAGCCCGAGCATATCTCCCCGGAGCAGATGCCGGATCTGCCGGGCTTTGCCGAGACCTTCGCCCGCCAGCGCAGCTGGGAGTGGAACTATGGCCATGCTCCGGCGTTCAGCCATCTGCTGGAGGAGCGGTTCAGCTGGGGCGGGGTGGAGCTGCACTTTGATGTGGAGAAAGGGGGCATCACCCGGGCGCAGCTCTTTAGCGATACTCTGGAGCCGGCCCCCTTTGATCTGCTGGCGGCCGAACTGGTGGGTTGTAGCTATCGGCCGGACGCTGTCGCCGCGCGCCTGCAGCCCTGGCTGGCGGCCTTTCCGCATCAGCAGAGCGAGCTGGCGGAGTTTGCCGAGTGGCTGTTGGCCTCCCTGCGTTGAGGGGAGCGCTGCACTGATGGCGGTCTGGTAGTAAGGACTCTGTCAGCCAGGATGGGAGCAAGATCACGAAATATAAAGAGGCGCCTCAAAGGCGCCTTTTTGCCAGCCCTTGTCATGGCTGATACATGACAAAAAGTAGGGTAGGCCATTAGATATTGTCACTGTTGGCCCCGCTGGTACAGGGGTATAACGGCCGCACATTTGCTGTACTAATGGTATAAAAATGAGTGACTTAGTTTATCTGCAAGACGAAAGCGTCAATGCCGTCCACCCCGATTTCTCCGCCCGTTTCGCCACCGTCAAAGCCAACTTTTTCTCGCGCAATCCCGATCTCTGGCCCGTTTTTCGCGAACCCGGATTTGCCACCCTCAACGAATTTCGGGCCCGTGGCCTGGCGCCGGATGCTCGCCTGAACGCCTGGCCTGATGGCCGTGCCCGCCTGGCCGATCTCTGCGAGACCATGCCGGTGCCCGCCACCATGCGCACCCCGGGCGAGCCCATGGCCGAGCTGTTGTTTGCCGCCGCGCTGTCGAAGGATTGGGAGAACCCCTCCAGTGTCGAGAACGTCATCACCATGTCGGCGGATCCCGCCATCTACGGTGCCCAGCTGGGCATTCTGGCCAACCCCAATCTGGTCTACTCCGAATACGCCGGGGTGGCCGAGGAGCTGGAGAAGAAGGTGGTGCGCCAGATTGCGCTGCTGGCGGGCTACGACCCGGCTCGCGCCACCGGCATCTTCACCCAGGGGGGGACCTTCTGTAACCTCTATGGCTACCTGCTCGGCATTCGCAAAAGCCTGCCCGAGGCCAAGCACAAGGGGCTCGGCCACTATCAGGATTACCGCATCATCAACTCCCAGGGCGGTCACTACTCCAACATCACCAACCTCTCCCTGCTCGGGGTCGACATCGAGAACAAGACCATCCGCATTCAGGTCGGCGAGAACAATGACATCGATCTCGACCATCTCGAGCGCACCCTGACCGCGTGTTTTGCCCTGAAACACGTGGTGCCCACCATCATGCTCACCATGGGCACCACCGACACCTTCGGGGTGGATCAGGTGAAACCCGTGTTCGAACTGCGCAATCGCTTGTGCGAGCAGTTTGAGGTGGCGGTCAAACCCCATATCCACGTCGATGCCGCCATCGGCTGGTCGATGATCTTCTTCCTGGGTTACGACTTTGCCGCCAACCCGCTCGCCATCAACAGCGCCACTCTGGCGGGGATCGAGCGCAACGTGGCGCGCTTTGCCGAGCTCAAATATGCCGACTCCTTTACCGTCGACTTCCAGAAGTGGGGCTATGTGCCCTACACCTCCAGTCTGGTGATGATCAAGGAGCAGGATGACCTCAAGGCGATGGAGAATGACCCGGAGAACTTCTCCTACTTCGAGCGGGACATTCAGGGCCAGACCCACTTGCAATCCACCATCGAGTGCTCCCGCGGCGCGAGCGGCCTGTTTGGTGCCTATGCGGCGCTGAACTACATGGGAGTGGAGGGGTATCGCATCGTGCTGGCCCACTGCCTGCAAAATGCCAACTACTTCCGCTATCGCCTGAGTCAGCTTGGCAACGTCAAGCTGGTGGCGCAGGAGAATCAGGGGCCGAGCGTCGGCTTCAAGATCTACAACCCCGAGTGGGTGAGTGATCCGGAGGCCGAATTTGCCTTCGAGCTGGCCCGCTCCAGCGACCCTGCCTACAAGGCGCGACTGCGGCGTAATACCGACTACCACCGCAGCCTGTTCAAGGGGCGCGGCAAGGTGGGGCTCTACACCAACTGGGTGGAGGCGGTGGCCCACTCCGACTATGACGCCCGCGGCAAGTACTCCTACATCGCCGGGGAAAAAGCAGTCTTTATGAACCCCGCCTGCACTCGCGAGCAGATCGACGCCTTTATCGACCATATTCGCGGTTGATGGATGTTGCCCTGACAGCCGAGCGTGGCCTGTGATGGCAAGAGGCGCTCAGGGTACCTCGCCAACAGATAAACAAAGGGCAAGCCAATTGGCTTGCCCTGCTGTTTTTACGGCATAGAGCTTAAGTTGTGGGGAAGGCCGGGTTCAGAGGGCCAGCAGTTGCTCGTTTTCGACAATCTCGCACCCGGCGGGCAGTTTCGAGAGGGCGATCATGGCGTGGGCCACTTGACGGGCCTCGATGGCGCGCCAGCGGGCGAGCTTGCCCACCAGCAGCGGCCGAAACAGCGGGTAGATAGTCTGAAAGATCTGCTCGGAGAGGCGCGGTGGCTGGCGATCCCCCAGCAGCATGGCGGGGCGCACGATGGCGAGCCGTGGCCAGGATTGGGCCAGCAGGGCCTGCTCCATCTCCCCCTTGGTACGCGGATAGAGAGCCGGGGAAGATGCGCTGGCCCCCATGCTCGAGACCACGATGAGCCGTTGACAACCGTGACGGCGGGCCAGTTCGGCAAAGGCGATCACATAGTCGAGATCGACCCGGCGAAACGCCTCGGTAGAGCCTGCCTCCTTGCGGGTAGTACCGAGGGCACAGAAGGCGATATCCACCGGGCGGGAGAGGGTGACGCTGGCCAGCTCATCAAAATTGACCGGCAGCCAGTGGTGCGCCTCCTTGCCCGGCTTGCGACAGAGCAGGGTCAGTTCATGTTCGGCAGGCAGTTGCTGCACCAGTTCGCGACCGATCAGGCCGCTGGCTCCGGCAATCAGGATCCGGCTCATGGGGATTCTCCCTGTGTCATTCGATGGTGTTGATGCCATGGTGGCTGCTGATCAGCATCAGGCAATTTGCGGGCAGCTGCAATGGGGGAGATGACACTGTATCCCCTGACAGGATCACGGGCAGGATGAATTACGCGGGACTGGATAAAACAAAACCGGCGCGAGGCCGGTTTTGCGGGATATCAGAGCGGGGTATTGAAGGCTGCTGGCAGCGGGAAGTCACCCGTCACTGTGGTCAGCCTGTCATTGGCGAAGGTGACGGTGAGCTCTTTGCGCTCCTTGTCGCCGTGGCCCGGCTGGAATTCATAGAGGTAGTACCAGGTGTTGGGGTCAAAGCCGTCGCGCAGCATGGGGGTCCCCAGCACATAGCTGACCTGCTCGCGGGTCATCCCCTGGCGCAGTTTGTCGACCTGTTTTTGTTCCACATAGTTGCCTTGGGGAATATCGATACGATAGACCAGGCTGCAACCGGAGAGGGTGAGGGCGGTCAAAGCCGCGGCAATCAGGTGTTTCATCCGCATATCGAGTTCAGATCATCCATTCAAGTCTTTTTACGCTGGCCGAATCATACCTACTCCCTTGGCGGAAGTAAAAAGCCAAGGCAAAAATTGCCAAAGGGAGTTACCTCCCTTTGGCCAGCACGGCGTCATTCACTGTGGTTCGGGATTGGCCTGACGAGCCTAAGCATAGGTGCACTGTAACCGCCTTCATGAAACACTTCATGTGATGGTTCGAACTGCAGGTAGTTGTATCCATCTCCAGAGGCGCTGTCTGAAATAAACTGGAGCATGGTTAAGGCATTGCTTTGCTCGGCTAGCTTGTTGCAAGCCTGTGCCTGCTCTTCAGTCGGCTCAATATATTCATGGGTCACCGGATCATATCTGGCTTCACACGCACGCTGTTTGAGGGTTTCAGTATCTGCGGCCAGCTGAGGGTCTGGAAAGCCCACTGCGCTGTAGGTACCAGGTTGGCACTGAGGGTTGTAGAGGGTAAACAGCTCCTTGATGTCTGGGGCCCGCCAAGGGTGTGCAGGGGTGTTCAGCCGGTCGTTGGCCTGCATGATGATGGTCATCAAGGGGTTGTCACTCGGGTTTGCTCTGCTGTTGATCACCTCAGGCATGCCTTCACAGCCAGAGCCATTATCACTGACTTGTTGACCGTAGGGGCAGTAGAGCCACTGCAGACCGGTAGCTCTGTCATTGACCACCTGCAGCTTGCCTTCGGCCGTGTCGATCAGTTCGCTAACGAAACGGGTACCATCGTCCTGATAGCCAGGCAGGCATTCACGGGCCTGGCTTGCTGCCGGCAACAGGGCGGCAGCAAGTAATAAGGGGAAGAGAGAGTGGTGCATTTTATTCTCCTGTGACCTTGAAGCCATCGCTCACCAGCATGACGTGGTGAGGTTGATACTGGCGGGCGACGCTGCCGCGTAGATACTTATCCGGCCGAACCTCATATGCATCAAGCCCGCCATCATCTTTTGCCCAAGTGCTGTTGGTACGACTGACCGGCATCACATCCGAGGTCCAGAAGCCGTGGGAAATCCCCTCCAGCTCTTGCCATTTCCCACGGGTGTATTGCAGACCCGAATAGAGCGGGAAGTAGCGGGTATCGAGGGCAATGGGATTATCCCGGGTCAGGGTCATGATGCCGTAGAACTCCTGCTGGCTGGGGGCGCGCCAGTTGGAGAGGCCGCATAGCTTGCTTTGGTTGACCTGGCTTATCTGGCGTTTCAGGTTGCAGCGGCTGCGGTCACTGGCCAGAGCACCACTTTGCGGGTCATAGCAGCTGCCGTTGAAGGCGTTGTTGCTCTGGATATCGTCATAGGCAAACAGGCTTTTGTCATCGTGCAGGGAAGATTCGCCATCCTTGTGTTGTACCTTGGTCTCCCACACCAGCCCACTCAGGGCGTCGGCCACGCAGGCAAACGGCATCTGTTTGTAGGAGAGATCCTGGCGTGGCAGGGGGTCTCCCCGGTTGTCCAGCTTGATGTAGCGAGCGCCGAGCACTCCATCCAGATTGCTGTTGACCGCTTGTCCACTCAAGGGATCGCAGCGGCTATCCAGGTCCCGGCCACGCTTGCCATCATCCAGCCCCATGCTGTGGGTGATACGGGTATCGGCCACATGCAACTGCTCGGCTCGGTAGGTCAGTGGGGCACTGATGGTGCCACCCTCGCTCATCACTCTTATCTGGTAGTCCTGATAGTGAGGGAGACCCTTGAGGGTGATGCGAGTCTGCTGACTGATGTTTTGCTGTTCGGCGTTTTCAATATGTTCAAACGGGGTTTTCCCCCAGCCAATTCGATACTGACTCACTCCCTCCTGGGGTTGCCAGCCGAGGGTGACCCAGTGGCTGCCATCCTGATCACGGCCCTGGCCCAGAATAGCCAGGCCGATTACTTGATCTGACAACACCTCGCGCTGACAGACAGGGGATATGGGGCTGTTGGGGTAGGGGGTGAGCCAGCTACCCGCTGTGGTGGTTCCGGGATAGAGAAGAGCATCGCTTTCCGAGTTGCGGATCAGACCTGCCGCCGCCTTGATGATGTGGGAGATGTTCTTGTCTGGATTGGCATTCAACAGGGGGCCCAGCCCGCTATTTTCGGCGATGGTGGTTTCCAGTTTGAACAGGTCCGGTATGTGATTGTTGCGGGACACGGTTGAATATTCATTGGCCATGTTGATCTCCAGCCAGCTCAGCAGTTGCTGGCGAAAATCAGTGCCCTCGATCAGGTTGACAGGTTGCTGCCAGAGCTCCCCCTCGGCCTGCAGGGCAACCATGGCTGCCAGTAGCTCAACCTGATGCCTCGGTAGTGCCTTGAGTTTTTGATCCAGCTCCGCCAGGGTCCAGGCTTGCCAGTCCAGGAAAGAGCCCATGCCTGCACTGAGTGTGGTTTTGAGCAGCAAAGCCCACTGCGCAGTGGTGGTATAGCCCACATTGAGGCGCGGATATTCGTTGGCGCCGAGTATGCCATCGCGATTTTCATCGCGCTTGACCAGCTCGCAGAAAGATCCGAGCACCGAGCGCAGTTCCACCTCACTCTTGGCATCCTGTACCACCAGGGTCAGGGTGTCTTCCATCAGATCATCACTGGTCTCGCTGCTGCCCGGTTTGCAACTGGCGAAGCTGTTGTTGAGGTCAGCGAGCGTGAGAGTGGTGCTGTACTGGTTGCCCTGCTTGATAGGAAGAGACTCTTGCATCTGACCACTCTGGGCCATTACCGCAAGCCGTTGTGGCCGAATGGGGCGTTCGGGTTTGAAATAGTGGGCATTGAGCCCATCGTGGTTGGGTTTGGCACCGATCTCTACCGATACCGATGCTTCGCTCAGACGAGAGGGGAATTGTCCCAGCAAGGTCAATTTGCGCTGTGGGTAGAAGGTGGTGAGCAGCTGGTAGGTCGCTGTGCGGGTATCCAGTTTCTCCATGGCAGTGAGGGCATCGTTCAGCCGGGTTTCGGCGTCGTCAGGTAATGTTGTGCCTTGGCTGGTGGCCAGTGTCGTCAGGTGTTCAAGCAGGGTGGATGTCGGGTTGGACTGTTGCTGGCTGACCAGTGCAGTTGCCAACTCACCGAGCTGCTGAGCCGGGTTAGGCATATCGCCGTTCAGGGTCAACTGCAGCAAGGCGGTGAGATCTCGGGCAAAACGGTGATTGAGATGAGGGTCACTGAAGAGCTGGCCGGAGACATCCTGTTTTCCCTCCTGCTTTTGCAGCGCCGCCATGATGCTCTGATATGCCAGCGGCATGGGGGAGAGGTGCAGGCGAGGGCTCTCTTGCTCGGTGATGATGCCATCCCCGTTTTGATCCTGTTTGAGCAGTTGTGTCAGCGCAGGCAATTCACTGCTGAGGGATAGCGCGCTGTTCTGACGGTGGCTGGCGACAAGGCGCAGCGCCTTGTCTTGTGGCCATTGGCTCAATTTCAGTTTGAAGCCGAAACTGCCATCAGCCTGAGCGCTCTGGGTGACGCAGACCTTGTCGGCACAGAGCTGAATATCAAATTGCCCACCCTGTTCGTGAGTCAGCGGCAGTGCGCCGGCCAGATCCAGCGAAGTGGGTGGGGCGGGCTGTGTTGTCCCCGTTGTTGGTTGGCCCGATTGGTCTGGTGCAGTTGTTCCCGAGCCGCTACCCGAGCTCCCTCCGTTGCTACTGCTGGCGCTTCCTCCGCTGGCAGTACCTCCCGCAGTGCCCGGGTTGTTGCCACTTCCGCTATCCGGTGTGGTGGGTTGCTGGTTGCTACCGCTTCCCCCGTTGTTGCTTGTGTTATTTCCTGCCTGATCGGGGCTGCCCAGCTCTGCCTTGCATGCCAGCAATGTGGCACAGCAAAGGAGCAACAGCAGTGGTTTCGTTGTCCTGAACACGTTCGACTCCGTTATTGTTGTCTAGATTATTAATCTGCCAAGTCCGGTTTTTAGCGCGTAAATGAAACTCATTGCAGATGCTTTTGCTGTTAACTTCGTTAGATTTGCAAATTCACTCTGCGAATTATTTCATTTTGTGATAATGATATTGATTCTCGTTTGTGATCTCAATATCATCTTGTCGTTGTTTAATTTCAGGCATAAAAAAACAGGGACAAAAAATGACGATGCGAGTTTGGGATTACCTTCGTGACTACCTGAAGGATGAAAGCGGTGCCACAGCCATTGAATACGGCATCCTGGCTGCCGGGTTGGCGGCCGGGATCCTGGCCATATTTGGCTCGGACGGGATCTTCATCACGGCGTTGAAAGAGAAGTTCACCGCCATTGTTGCCGGGTTGAATATGGACGCGGCTGGCAAGTGATGGCGTGGGGGCAATGGCTCGCCACATTGATGGTCTGCTGGTGTATGGTCAGTGATTTGTTCGAACGGCGGATCCCCAATCTTGCGGTGCTGGTACTGGCCCTCTGGGTTGGCTGGTTGTTGCCGTTCAATCCGCTGTCACTGGTGTTGGCCATACTGACCTTGCTGTTGGGGCTGGTTGCCTATCACCGAGGCTGGTGTGGCGCCGGGGACAGCAAATTGCTGGCGGTCTGCCTCTATGGGGCAGGCGAGCAATGGCCCGAATTATTGCTGTTGATGGCGTTCTCCGGTGGCCTGCTCAGCCTAGTGTGTTTGATCCATAGCCGCCTGCGCCCTTCACCCAATCCAACTACTGTGCCTTATGGGGTTGCCATCCTCTGGGCGGCAGCTCTGACCACACCTCTATTTATGTAGTCACACCTTATGAAGAAACTCTTTTTGCTTATCGCTGCACTGCTGGTGCTGGCGGCGATGCTGGCTACCTTGTGGCCAGCTGAACCTGCGCCGCAGAGCGGTGCATCCCCACGGGATGCGCCAGCAGAATCGTTAGCGCCGGATCGGGTGGCCCAAGTGCTGGTTGCCGCCCATCGGGTACAGGCCGGCTCTTTCATCCATCCCGAAGATCTGCGCTGGCAAGCCCTTCCCGAAGCCGAAGAGAGGAACCTGCCGGGTCTCTTTCTGTTTGGTTTTACCGATACCAAGGCCCTCAAAGGGAGTCTGGTGACCCGCACGCTGGAGGCGGGCCAGATAGTCTCTGCCGATGATCTGGTTCGTCCCGAGCAGAGTCACTATCTCTCCGCCATGATGGCGCCGGGCATGCGAGCGGTGACGCTGGCGTTGGGGAGGGAGGCGGCCAGCCACGGCCTGATCCGGCCCGGTAACCGGGTGGATGTGATCCTCACCAGCAAGCATGCGCGTCAGCACAATGCCCAAGGGGCAGAGGTAACCAGCAATCAGTCGGCCGAGATCATTCTGACCGATATCAAACTGCTGGCCATCGACGCCCAGGTGACCGATATCGCTGCGCTCAACGGCAATCCTGCGGCACAGGATAACTTCGACCAGGTCGCCGTGACCTTCGAGGTGCCCCCCCGAGCGGCAGCACGCTTGTTGCTGGCACATCGCTTGGGAGAGCTGGCTCTGGTGCTGCGTTCGGCACAGAGCGCACCGGCGGGCAGCCCTGCGATGGCGCTGCCGGAGGGGAGTCTGATATGGGCTGAACAGGTTGCTCGCGGCCAGAACCCGAGAGCCATTCCAGGTCACGGGGTCAAGATCAGTTATGGCGATGGCAACGACCGAACCCGTCAACCCTAATCAACACAGAAAGGAAATGATGTTGCGAACATTTGCCATATTGCTCGCCATGCTGCCGCTCTGGGCCGCAGCCGCCGAGAGCCTGACGCTCACTCCCGAGCAATCCACCCTGCTCAATTTTGATGAACCTGTGCTGGATGCCTTTGTGGCCAATTCGGAGTTGGTCAGAGTACACAGCCCCTCTGAGCAGCAATTGCTGATCTATGGCCGCAAGGTGGGCCACACCGATCTGGTGGTGACCGCCCTCGATGGCCGAACCCTGGGTCACTATCGGGTAACCGTAGCCGCTGATCTCGCACCGCTTGAACAGCTGGCCCGTCAGCATTTCCCCCAGAGTCGACTCACCTTTAGCGAGTCGGGCGGTGCCATCGTAGTGGCAGGAGAGGTGACCAGCCCGCTGCAGGCGCACGAAATCCTCAGCATGGTGGAAGGCTTTGCCAAGGGACTGCAACCGCAATCCGTCGCCCAGAGTACGGTGATGGCCCCTTCGCCTCAGGCGGGTAATCAGGATGAAGGTGCAGCAGTCGCCGGTGGGGGCAGCGGTCAGTACGCCAATGTCATCAACCAGCTGCGACTGGCCGGATCGGATCAAATCAACATATCGGTGCGCATCGTCGAGATGCAGCGTACTACCAGTGAACAGCTGGGGCTGCGCTGGAGCGCGATGGGGGAGTATCTGCAGTTGGGGGTCTCGCCGGGTAACCGTTTCCCGAAGCCGCTGGAGCGAGGCAGCTGGACCGGCAAGAAAGATGTGGTCTACATCAACGCCATCATCGATGCGCTGGTGGAAAACAGCCTGGTCAATGTACTGGCCGAGCCCAACCTGACGGCCAAATCGGGAGAGGCAGCGACCTTTATGTCCGGCGGTGAGTTCCCCTTTCCGGTTGGCAACGGCGATAACGGGCCCGAGATTGAGTTCAAGAAGTTCGGCATCTCGCTGGAGCTGACGCCGACCTTGCTCGACAACAACCGTATCAGCCTGACGGTCTCCCCGGAAGTATCGACCCTGAGCCGGGAGAACAGCGTCACCATTGCCGGGGTCGTGGTACCGGGCATCGAGACGCGTCGTACCACCACCACCATCGAGCTGGCTGACGGCCAGAGCTTTGCGCTGGCAGGTCTGGTGCGTAGCCATCGCAACCAGAATAACGAAGCGCTGCCTTTCCTGGGAGAGATCCCCGGGCTGGCCCCCTTCTTTGGCAGCAACAGCTTCAAAAATCAGGAGAGCGAGCTGGTGATCATCGCCACTGCCCGCCTGGTGCAGCCCACCAGCGATCCCCTCTCCCTGTCGACGCCGCTGGATCATTATCGGGCTCCGAGTCGCTTCGAGCGACTGTTCTTCACCGACATGGGGTCAACCCAATTGCCGGCGGCGCAGACAACCCGCCTGTTCGGCAACTATGGCTACAGCTACTGAGGAGGATGACCATGTTGAAAGAGACGCTGTTGCTGGCCATGACGTTGCCGTTACTGGCTTGTACCACCCCACCTCCGGCTGCCCCTCTCAAGGATCAGTTGCAATTCCGGGTTGCCCCGTCGCAGTTGCAACAGCAGTTGCAATGGCAATTGGCCCCCCTGGCCAATCGGCTGGAGGCGGGCACCGTCACGCTGCAGATCAGCGGGCCGCAGCCAGCAAGCAATGCGCCAACGCCGGAGGCGCTGCGCCAGCAGCTGGCTCAGTGGCTGGCTCAGTGGCTGGCGCTTGATACCCGGCTCATCTTCACCCCGACCGGGCAAGGTGACTATCAGGTGCAACTCGATGCCACCTTGCAGCCGGATAGCTGCCGTTATGCCAGAGGCGGGGTGTCAGCCCCTGCCAGCGCCTGTCTGGTGCTGCGCAATCAATATCGTGCCCAAAGCCATGGCGAGCACTGGGCTCGTGGTGCCCGTTATGACGGCAGTGGTAGCGCCCTCGATGCCGGCGCGGTACAGCGCCTCTATCAGGGCAAGGCCAAATCGGCCAAGAAACAGCAGACGACCGGGGAGTAAGTCATGAGTGAACAAGCCAAACGGCTGGTGGCCGTGACGCGCCAGCCCGCCTTGAGTGCCGGGGTCGAGCGGGTGATGGCCGGGTTGAGCGATGTAGAGCACCTGCAGCTGACGGGCTCTCTGGCGGAGGCCAGAGCGCACTGCCTGGCTCACGGTGCGCCCGATATCTTGCTGGTGGAGGTGGAAAATCAGCAGACGCTGGCGGCCGATCTGGCGGCGCTTGCTGAATGTTGTCCACCCCAGATGCGGCTGGTGCTGCTTGGGGAGCGGGGAGATGTCGCCCTGTTTCGCTGGTTTATCTCGGTGGGGGTGGATGATTACTACCCGGCGCCGCTGGATCCTGATGCGCTTCGTGCAGGTCTGCTGCGTCTGCTGGGGGTGCCGCTGGTGACCTCCTTGCGTAAAGGGAGAGTGATCTGTGTCGTGGGGGCCGCGGGTGGCGTGGGCACCAGTACCGTCTGCGCCAATCTGGCACTGGAGCTGGCAGAGCAGCATCACCGTCAGGTGGCCCTGCTGGATCTCAATCTTTATCACAGCCGTCACCCCATTTTGCTGGGCAGCGACTATGCCCCGCCCGGCGAGCAGTGGTGGCAGGCAACCGATCGGTTAGATGGCACCCTGCTGGCCCACACCGCTCATCAACTCGGGCCACGGTTGTTCCTTTTCTATGACGAGGGCGCTGAGCTGGTGCTCGGCGCCGAGCAGCTGGTGGCCGCGGTCAATGTGATGGCGGAGCACTACAGCACCCTCATTATCGATGTGCCGGACCTGCGCAGCCATGGGTTACGCGCCTTGCTGCAAGAGGCAGATGTGGTGATCTGGTTGCACGATTTCAGTCTGGGGGCCTTGCGACTGCTGGGGAGCTTGCCCAAAGGGGGGCAGGCTCAACGTCACCTTCTGGTAGGCAACCATTGCCGCGGCAAGGAGGGGCGAGTGCCCGCCACGGAGCTGGAGCGGGTCTGTGGTCAACCTCATGCCGCCGTGTTGCCTTATGACCACGGCGCCTTTGTGCGAGCCGAGCGGGCCGGTATGGCGCTTATCAAGCAAAAAAGCAAACTGGCCCGAGCAATCAAGTGGCTGGCAGCCGAGCTGGTTGGCACCCAACCTGCGGGACGCCGCCGGGGAGGATTGCGCTGATGTTCGGACAAGCCAGCAATCGGCAGCCGCCGGTACAAGGGGCGCTGCTGACCATGTCTGAGGCGGCGCGCGAGGCGTTTTACGAGCTGGTGGAGCCCTCGGTGGCAGCCACCTTGCCCCGTGATGCATTGTTGGAGCGGGTCGCCAATGCCCTCGATCAGCTCTCGAGCCGCCGCATGCTCCCTTACAACCGTCAGGAGTTGCTCCTGCTGGGGCGGCAACTGGTGGACGAGATGGTTGGGGTCGGGCCGCTGCAACCCCTGCTCGATGATCCCGAGGTGTCGGACATTCTGGTCAATGGTCCGGACAAGGTCTATGTGGAGCGGCACGGCAAGCTGGTGTTATCAGGGGTGCGCTTTCGCGACCGTCAGCATGTGTTCAATGTGGCGCAGCGGATCGTCAATGCGGTGGGACGGCGGGTGGATGAGTCCACCCCCATGGTGGATGCCCGTCTGGCCGATGGCAGCCGGGTCAACGTCATTGCACCGCCTATCGCCCTGTGCGGTACCTCCATCTCCATTCGTAAATTCCCGAGTAGCCGCCTGACGTTGGCTCATCTGGTGGAGAAAGGGGCCTTGTCGGACGCCATGGCCCGCTTTCTCGGTCTGGCTGCTCGCAGTCGTTTCAACGTGTTGATCTCGGGGGGGACGGGGTCGGGCAAGACCACCCTGCTCAACGCCCTGAGCAAGCACATCAACGACGACGAGCGGATCATCACCATTGAGGATGCCGCCGAGCTCTCTCTTGAACAGCCGCACTGGGTACCGCTGGAGACGCGCAACGAGAGTGCCGAAGGCAAGGGGGAGGTGAGCGTGCGGGCGCTGGTGCGCAATGCGCTGCGGATGCGGCCGGACCGGATCATCTTGGGGGAAGTGCGCGGCGCCGAGGCGTTCGACATGCTGCAGGCGATGAACACCGGCCATGACGGTTCACTCTGCACCCTGCACGCCAACACCCCGGAAGATGCGCTGCTGCGCCTGACCAACATGTTGCAGATGGGGGCGGAGCGCCTCTCCGAGCAGATCATTCAGGCCCAGATCGCCAGCGCGGTGGATCTGGTGGTGCAACTGGAGCGAATGCGCGATGGTCAGCGCCGCATCACTGCCATCAGTGAAATCACGGCGCTGGAGGGGGGCCAGATCAGGATGCAACCGTTGTTTCGTTTCGTGCTGGAGTCCGAGCTGCATGGCAAGTTGCAGGGGCGCTTCATGGCCCATCCGCTCTCGGCCGGGGTACAAGAAAAGGCCCGTCAGGCGGGCCTGCTAACCGAGTTGCAGGCGTGCATGGATGAAGATGGGGAGGAGGGCGCATGAGTATGCTGTTATCCGTCTGCCTTGTCTGGGGGGCGGCTTGTCTGCTGCTCTGGCAGTGGCAGAGTCGGCGTGAAGCCTGGCTGCAACAGAGCCAGCGTTATGGCGGGCAACCAGAGTCCCGGGAGCCGGCGCGCCCCTTGCCCCAGTGGTATCAGCAGATGGTGACCATGGTGGGTCAGGAACAACTGACTCGCTGGTGCTGGCAGGGGCCGGCAGGCGCCGCACTTGCCTGCATCTTGCTGGTCGCCAATGGCATGCCGCTTTGGCTGGCGTTGTTGCTGGCGGTTGGCGGGGCACTGCTGCTTGGTCTGCTGCTCTATCAACAGCTGCAACAGCGGGCGCTGGAGCAGTTTCGCACCGGCCTGCCCGAGGTGATTGACGGGATGATCCGGGCGCTGCGGGTGGGGGCGCCGCTGGCCGATATTTTCCAGCAAGTGGCACGGCAGCAGCGCGGCTTGATGTCACGGCTGTTTGCCCAGATGCACGACGAGTTGCAGGTGGGGCAACCGGTAGCGCAGGTGATGCGACAGGCTGCAAGCAGGGTCACGGTGGCCGAGTTCCAGTTTCTGACCATAGTGCTCAGCCTGCAGCAAGAGACCGGTGGTCGCCTCTCCGACGTGCTGGCACAACTGGTCGAAACCCTGCGTGCCCGTCAGACCCTGGCGGCCAGCATCCAGACTATCACCGCCGAGAGTCGCAACTCTGCCAAGGTATTGGCCGCTCTGCCTGTCATCATCCTGCTGGTGCTGTTCAGTACCGGGCGGGAGCACTTTACCTATCTGATGACCACGGCCAGCGGCCAGTGGGTGATGGGATATGTCTCAATCAGCGTGGCGGTGGGGCTCTGGCTTATCCGCCGGCTCACGCGTCTGCAGGGGTAGGTCATGGCTGTTACCCAACTATTCGGATTGGCACTGCTGTCGCTTGCGCTTGCCGCTGTGACGGGCTGGTACGGTTACCAGCAACAGCAACAGCAACAGTGGCAACAACAGTGTCGCCGTTATGCCACTCTTGCCGCGGCAAAGGTGCCGGGGCGTGAGTGGCTGGCGTGGTGTGGTCGCGGTTATCCGGTGGGCGGCCGCGAGCAGGCACGCTTGCAGCAGTTACTGGCGCAAGCCGGGATCTTTGCCAGCCAGGGTTTTGACCGGTTACGGGGTGCCAAGCTGCTGGGGGGGCTGGGGTTGGCCATCATGGTGCTGACATGGCGCCTGCTGGTTGCCCCCGCCGATGGATTCACCCTGATGTGGGTACTGATGGCCTATGTGGTGGGGGCCGGTTTGCCGGAGCGCTGGCTGCAGTGGCGGGCCCGCAAGGTCAAGGCAGCTCAGCAGAAGGTGGTGCCTGATGCCATCGACCTGCTGGTGATCAGTGTCGAGGCGGGGCTTGCGCTGGATCGGGCGTTGCTGCGAGTGGGCCACTATCTGGAGGCGTTGGAGCCGTGGCTTGCCCGGCAATTCTTGCGTACTCATGCCGAGATCCAGATGCGCGGCGATCAGGCCAGCTGTCTGGCACGGCTTGCCTGGCGGACCGGCTTGCCCGAGCTGGATCGTCTCGCCAACACCTTGCAGATGGCTCAGCAGTACGGGTCGCCATTGGCCGAGACCATGCGCACCATTAGTCAGGAGGCGCGCCAGATGCGACGACTGGCACTGGAGGAGCAGGCTGGCTCCCTGCTGGGCAAGATCACCCTCATCCAGATGGCGCTCATCATGTTGCCCATGCTGGTGCTGATCATTGCCCCCACCCTCAATTTGTTGATCAACAGCCTGCGTTGAGCAGGCGATGGAATCGGATATGAAATCGAGCTATTACCTCATTTTTATCTCGCTGCTTCTGCTGGCGGGATGCAGCAGCCATGGTGATGCATCGGCGCAGAGTCAAAGCAATGGCATGGCGGTGGCCAAGGCCGCTTTTGATTCTGCCCAGTATGAGAAGGCTGAACGCCTCTATCTGGCGCTCTTGAGCAGTGATGCCTCGCTGGAAGAGGCGCAGCTGATGCTGGCGCGAACCCGTTATCAGCAAGATAAAAAGCAGGCCGCGCGCGATGGTCTGCAACAGCTGCTAGACCGCGCTGGCAAGCAGGCACCGGAGGCGGCCAATTATCTGGGCAAGTTCCTGCTCGATGATGGTCGTACGGAGGAGGCCGCAACCGCTTATCGTCAAGGACTCGCCTTGCCGGAGCTGACACCGCTGGCACGGGCCCGGCTCAGCAACGGGCTGGGGGTTGCCAGTCTGCGGCAGGGGGCGTTTGCCAAAGGGCGAGCGCTGTTTGAGGCGGCGGTCGCCGCTGCTCCGGATGAGCCTGACTATCGCGGCAATCTGGCATTGGGCTGGCTGATGGAGGGTAACCGGGTCGCAGCTCGTCAGGCCTTCGAGCCGCTGCTGCATTATCAGAGCCTGCCACCCCAGGTGGAGATGAACTACGCCCTGCTGCTGCTGGCCGAGGGCAATGAACCTCAGGCTCGCCTCATCCTGTCGCGCTTTCTCAGTGCCAGCCAGCTGGAACACGATATCCGGCTGCTCAAGGCGCAACTCAGAGGGCAGTCTGTGTGAATCATCAGCGTGGCGTGGCCAGCATCGAACTGGTGATCATCTTGCCACTGCTGTTGGCGTTGTTGCTGCTGGTGGTGGATGTGCTGCGGATACAGCTGCAATACAGCACCCTGGAGTATGGCCTGCGCGCTGCATTGCGGGAGCTGCAGGCCGAGTCGGCCGCCGGGCGGATCCCTTTGGCTGGCGCTATTCGGGAGCGGTTACTCAAGCAAGGGCACGGTGAATTGGCCGGGGTGGAGGTGACTGTCAGGCATCATGTGTCACTTGCAGCCATGTTGGGACAACAAGAGGGGGGACTGGATCCTGGCAGTGACACCCGTGCGCCTGCCGATCCCGTGCTGGAGGTGACTGCCAGACTTCGCCCCCGTTTGCTGCTGACCCCGAGCTGGCTGGTGGCCGATCGCCAGCTGGGTTATCAGAGCACATTGTTGTTGCTGACTGACCGGTTGCCGGCAGGTGGTGCAGGATGAGCAGAACCATCTCTCGACCCGCACAAAACAGAGGGAGCATCAGCATCGAGGCGATGCTGTTTATCCCCGCGCTGCTGGCCCTGCTCAGTTTTGGCAACGAGGCATTGCAACTGCTGCGCCTTGAACAGCGGTTGCACAATGTGGCCTATAACGTGACGCAGATCGTGACCCAGCAAGGGGTCACGCAGGATGCGGCGGCAGTTTCCCAGCTGGCGTTTTATCAAGGATTTGTGCAGCAGCAACTGGCGGCTCTGCATGGTGGGCAAGCGGCGTTGACCATAGAGCAGTACAACAGCGCCAGTGGTGAACTGTTGCCGCTGTTGCAGGGAAGTGGCTGTGCTGGGCAGGGCAATTGGCCGCCGCTGCGGATTGGCACCTTGATGCGGGTGACCCTCTGCTATCGCCCAGATTTGGAAGGGGGGGGTATGTTTCGCCGCCTGTGGGGCGATCGTGCGTTGACCACCCACTTTATTCAGGAGGTTCACTGATGCCACTATTGTCTGAACAGCGTGGCGGCTTATCACCGGCATTCGCCTTGATGCTGGTCGGGGTATTGGCGCTGACCGGTGTCGCCATCGAGCTGGTGCGCGGTTACAACGGCCAGAGTCTGCTCAGCGCCGCTGCCGATGCAGTTATCTACTCTGCGGCAGATAGCGACACCGCCCTGCAAGATGCTCAGGCGCTGATGCAGGCCAATCTGAGCGGGCGTAATCTGCAGGTGGCTACTCCCCGCCTGAACCAGGGAGAGCAGGGGGCGCACGTGATCTTGCAGGGAAAAGTTCCCGCTCTGATGGATCTCTCGGTGATAGATGAAGGGGAGGAGGGGATGCCGATTGCGGCGGCAGCGCGTGCCAGCAGTGCACGAAGCCGAATCGAAGTCGCGCTGGTGCTGGATATTTCCGATTCCATGTCAGGTGCACCCATGAAGGCGATCAAGCTGGGCCTTGTCGAGTTTGGCGAGGTGCTGTTTGGTCGCGAGCGGCGCAATCAGGATCGGGTGGTCAGCATCATTCCCGCCACCGGGCTGGTCAATATCGGCGATCATCCCGAGCTGTTTCATCCCGAAAGCATCGAAATTCCCTTCGGGTTGCGGACGCTGGCAGAGGAGCGTGGTTGGCTCAATCTGTTGTCGCGAGAGGTGCCTGGGCGTCAACGCAAGGCATTCTGTGCCAGATTGCCGGAGCATGTGGATGGTATCGATCGGGTGGCAGAGGTCACGCCCGGCTGGATCCGCAAACTGGAGCAGGCCCCGCGGGATGAACTGCGGCCCCATCTTTTTTACAGCACCAAGCCTCCCCCCATTGCCCGTTATGGCGATGGGACGCCCTTGCTGGCCTTTGCGCCCAAAGAAAATCCGCTGGATCGCTATCTGGAGAACCGCCGTGACAAGCTCGGTATTTTCGATGATGCAGATTGCGGGGTGAGCCCCATTCAGGCGCACCTGTCGACCCGTGCCGACTATCGTCAGGCGCTTGATACCCTCTATGCCGCATTCAATACCAACACGGCAGAGGGGGTGATGTGGGGTTGGCGGCTGCTTTCACCAGAGTGGCAGGGACGCTGGCGGCAGGGGGCGGCAGCCTTGCCGCGCTCATATGGATTGCAGGATAACCGCAAGATCATGGTGCTGTTTTCTGATGGGGAGCACATGGGGCCCGAGGCAGCATTGCGGGATCGCAAGCAGTTGCTGTTATGCCGGGAGATGAAACGCAAGGGGATCCAGATCTACACGGTGGCGTTCGAAGGGGATACCCGTTTCGTGGCCCAGTGTGCCAGTGATCGCTCCCTGGCCTTCAAAGCAACCAAAAGCAATATTCGTACTGTGCTGACCCGGTTGGCGAGCTCCATCAACGATGTCGTGTTGACGAAATAATGCAAAGAGGGGCCTGATCGGCCCCTCACTATTCAAGGTGTTAACAGGGTTACATCGCCGCGCGGAAGATGGCTACGATCTCTTCGTGGCTGGCCTGTTGCGGGTTGGTGAAACCGCAGGCATCTTTCAGGGCGTTGCTGGCCAGGGTATCGAAGTCATCGGCTTTGACGCCGAGTTGCTCCAGACCGGCCGGGATCTTCACATCCAGCGCCAGCTGCTTGATGGCGGCAATGGCAGCGGCAGCGCCCTGCTCGTCGCTCATGGCGCTCACGTCAACACCCATGTAGCGGGCCACATCCTTCAGACGAGCCGCGCTCACCTGGGCGTTGAACGCCTGAACGTGGGGCAGCAGCACGGCGTTGCAGACGCCATGGGGCAGGTCATAGAAGCCGCCCAGCTGGTGGGCCATGGCGTGCACGTAGCCCAGGCTTGCGTTGTTGAAGGCCATGCCGGCCAGGAACTGGGCATAGGCCATCTGCTCGCGGGCATGCAGATCATCACCATGGTTGACGGCGGTGCGCAGGTGCTTGGCAATCAGCTCGATGGCCATCACGGCGCTGGCATCGGTCACCGGGGTGGCGATGGTGGAGACATAGGCTTCGATGGCGTGGGTCAGGGCATCCATACCGGTGGCGGCGGTGAGACCCTCCGGCTTGGCCAGCATCAGCTCGGGATCGTTGACCGACATCAGCGGGGTAACGTGCTTGTCGATGATGGCCATTTTCACGTGGCGCGCTTCGTCGGTGATGATGCAGAAGCGGGTCATCTCGGAGGCGGTACCGGCGGTGGTGTTGATGGCGATAAGCGGCAGCTGCGGCTTGGCGGAGCGATCCACCCCTTCGTAATCCTTGATGCTGCCACCGTTGGCGGCGACCAGCGCGATGCCCTTGGCGCAGTCGTGGGGCGAGCCGCCACCCAGCGAGATGACACAATCGCAGCCGTTGGCCTTGATCATCGCCAGACCCGCTTCGACGTTGCTGGTAGTGGGGTTGGGTTTGGTCTCATCGAAAACTGCGCTTTCAATGCCATGTTCAGCCAACAGGGTGGTGAGCTTGGCGACCACGCCGATCTGGTTGAGGATTTTGTCGGTGACGATCAGCGCCTTGCGATAGCCGTAACCCTTGATATCGGCGGCAGCCTCTTGCAGACAGCCGGCACCCATCAGGTTGATAGCGGGAATATAGAATTTGAATGTAGCCATGATGGACTTCCTATAGTTAGCCATTAAGTGGTAGTTGAGAGCTAGGCTACCATCTAGAAAGGGATACAAAAGCATCTTGTTTACAACTTTACGGGGTCGATCACGAGTCGTTAATTAAGCGCTGAACCAGGCTTGACTTTCCCGCATCTGACTTGATTTGTAGAAAAACGTTTGTCAATTATTTCATTGAGTTAGCAAACGTTTTGCGCAATGTTTGTCACTGTCAATGCGTGGAAGTGTGAGGCGCTTCAAGGAATTGGAAAGCGCTTTCGACCATAGTTGGCGCCTCCCCGAAGAGGGGGGTAAAGGCTTGAAAGTATCATAAAGAATCATCTTAACTTGTGCCCTGACCATGCTGGCAGGGGGCAACCAGGAGTCCAATATGTCTGATGTATTTCACTTGGGTTTGAAGAAAGCGGATCTGCAAGGCGCCACCCTGGCGATCGTCCCCGGTGACCCCGAGCGCGTGAAGCGTATCGCAGAGCTGTTGGATAACCCGGTGCACCTGGCCAGCCATCGTGAATTCACTACCTGGCGCGGCGAGATGGACGGCAAGGCCGTGATTATCTGCTCTACCGGTATCGGTGGCCCGTCCACCTCCATCGCGGTAGAAGAGCTGGCCCAGCTGGGTATCCGCACCTTCCTGCGTATCGGTACCACCGGCGCCATCCAGCCGCACCTGAACGTGGGTGACGTGATCGTGACTACCGGTTCCGTGCGCCTCGACGGTGCCAGCTTGCACTTTGCACCGATGGAGTTCCCGGCTGTTGCCGACTTCGACTGCACCACCGCGCTGGTGAACACCGCCAAAGAGATGGGCTCCAAGCTGCACATCGGTGTGACTGCCTCCTCTGACACCTTCTACCCGGGTCAGGAGCGTTACGACACCGTATCCGGCCGCGTAGTGAGCCGTTTCCAGGGTTCCATGAAAGAGTGGCAAGCCATGGGCGTGCTGAACTATGAGATGGAATCTGCAACCCTGCTGACCATGTGCTCCAGCCAGGGCCTGCGTGCCGGTATGGTGGCTGGCGTTATCGTCAACCGTACCCAGCAAGAGATCCCGAACGCCGAGACCATGGCGAAGACCGAATCTGATGCCATCAAGATCGTACTGGGCGCTGCCCGCAAGCTGATCTGATAGCACCACACCGAGTGGGGGGTGGGGGCCGTTGCGAAAGCGCGGCCCCTATCTTTATCCGCCGTTTGCCGCTTTTCCTCTCCCGTCACGCCTTTCACTGATCCCGTTGCACTCGCGCTGGTTGTCTCTACTTATTGCTCCTAAAAAGGCGCTGCACAGCGGATCTGCATCGGCTCGCCGCTCACCGGATGAACAAAATCCAGCTCGCTGGCATGCAGCATCAGCCGTGGCGCCTGTTCGCAGCCGGGGGGCAGCAGGCCACCATAGAGATCGCAGCCGAGGATGGGGTGACCCAGCAGCTGGCTGTGGATGCGCAGCTGATGGGTGCGGCCGGTCTCCGGCACCAGCCTTACCCGGGTCAGTGGCACGGTTTGTCCCTGCATCTGCGGCTCCAGCCGCTCAACCACCTGATAGCGGGAGCGGGCGGGTTTGCCGCTGGCGGCGCTGATCTTCATTAGCGGAAAGAGGGCGGGATCCTTGGCGATGGGGGCGTCGATAACTCCTTCGTCGTCAATCAGATGACCGCAGAGCAGGGCGCTGTAGGCCTTGCTCACCGCCCGCTGGCTGAACTGCTGGCAGAGCAGGGCATTGATGGCCTTGTTTCTGGCCACCACCATGATGCCTGAGGTGCCAAAATCTAGGCGATGCACCAGGGTACAGCCGGGGTAATCCTGCACCAGTCGATAATGCACCGAGTCGAGGTTCTGCGGATTTTTGCCCGAGAGGCTCAGCAGGCCGCTTGGCTTGTTGATGAGCAGCAGGTGTTCATCCTCGAACAGGATCTCGATGGCGGCATTGCAGGGCGGGGCGATAAAGGTGTCGACGATAACGGACATAGGTGGCACAGGCTGGAAACGGGGGGCGATCATACCCGAACCGGCGCTGCCGGGCGAATGGGCGGTGCGCTGCTTCGGAAAATGAACGGCATGACGTCATGCAACCTCTTGATAATGAGCCGCGTTGAGCGATGCGGCGTGCCGTGCAAACCACCCAGGTCAGCAACAAGGCCCCGTTTTGTGACCCCCTCCCGAGTTCATCCGAGGCTTGCTTGTTAAGGTATGGCTCCCTGTTATGTTGTAAGGACTCATCCCATGGCACTGCCCGTTATTCTCGATTGTGATCCCGGCCACGACGACGCCATCGCCCTCATTCTTGCGCTGGCCAGCCCTGAACTTGACGTGCTGGCGGTCACCACCAGTGCGGGCAACCAGACGCCGGACAAGACCCTCAACAATGCCCTGCGCATCCTCACCTTGCTGGGACGGGACGATATTCCGGTGGCGGCCGGGGCGCTGAAACCGCTGGCCCGCGAGCTGATCATCGCCGACAACGTTCACGGCGAATCGGGTCTCGATGGCCCCAAACTGCCGGATCCCGCCTTTGCACCGCAGGGGATGACGGGGATCGAGCTGATGGCCAAATGTCTGCGCGAGAGCGCGGAGCCCGTGACTTTGGTGCCGACCGGCCCACTCACCAATATCGCCCTGCTGCTGGCGGCTCACCCCGAGCTCAAACCCAGGATCGCTCGCATCGTGCTAATGGGGGGCGCCGCAGGGGCCGGCAACTGGACGCCTGCTGCGGAATTCAATATTTATGTGGACCCGGAAGCGGCCGATATGGTCTTCAAGTCGGGCATCCCCATCACCATGTGCGGCCTCGATGTGACCCATGAGGCGCAGGTAATGGACGAGGATATCGAGCGGGTACGCGCCATCACCAATCCGGTGGCCCAGTGCGTGGCCGGGCTGCTCGACTTTTTCATGATCTACCATCGGGATCCCAAGTGGGGATTTGCTGGTGCACCGCTCCACGACCCCTGTACCATTGCCTGGTTGCTGGCTCCCGAGCTGTTCCACGGGGTCGAGTGCCGGGTCGATATCGAGACCCGGGGGGAGCATACCGTGGGGATGACGGTGGTGGATCGTTATGGTCTCTCCGGCAAGCCAGCCAATGCGCTGGTATTGTTGGGGCTTGATCGTCCGGGCTTTATCGATCTGCTGGTGACGCGGCTGCGGGCGTTTGACTGAGCGCCGGTTCATTTTTGCAAGAAGGGGCGGGGAATGTGGAAGAGAGGCTTAGTGCTGCTGGCCGGGTTGCAACTGATGGGCTGTGCGACGCCATTCGAGCGGATGTGGCAGGGGCTGGCGACCTGTGAATTTACCGATCTCTATGTGGATGAGACGGGCAGGCCCGCCAATCTACAATTGGCCAACTACACCCCCTACAAGGTGAGCGACGGCTTTGCCTGGTACAAGGTGCACGAGGAGCTGCACGGCTTGCCGGTGGTCGGTTTTATCGTGCCCGCTTCCAGCTTCGAAGTGCATGCCCTCTTTGTCGATACCCCCATCGCCAATGCCCGCCGGTTGACCCACAACGCCTACGGCAGCGAGTTTGGTGACGAGCAGAAGCATGACGAGGGGTTGGCGCCCCTATTGCTGCGCGATCCCAACAACCCCAAGCGCTCCATCATCGACTGCACCCGCGGTGAGTCAGACGGGGAGCTTGAAGATTCGGCCATGCCCGAGTAGAGCCACCTGTTAGGCCATCGGCCTGAAAAAAGAGGGGCCAGCCTTGTCGGCTGGCCCCTCTTTTTTATTGTTGCTTAGCGCCCTGATCAGGGATAGCTCAACGTCTCCTTGATAAGCGGCAGTTGAGCCTTGATCCATGCCGGATTGCAATAGGTTCCCCAGTCGCAGGCCTGACTCGACATCATTTCAGGGATAGCTCAACGTCTCTTTGATAAGCGGCAGTTGAGCCTTGATCCATGCCGGATTGATGGGGCCCCAGTCGCTGATGCGGTAGTGTCCCTGCAGGTGGCGAGCCCCCTCGGTCTGCTCGAAGGCGCAACTGATGTCGAGCTCGGCCAGCGCGCTCAGGGTATCTTGCGCGGTGCGGCGCGGCATGCCGGTTGCCTCCATGATGGCGGGCACCGTATCCGTGCCTTGGCTGATCAGCCAGGCCACGTAGAGCCGCCGGTAGAAACTGGTGCGGGTCTTGCTCGGCTCCATCAGATCTCATCCTCAAGACGATCGAAGTAGCGCCAGGTTGCGATGGCGGCTTTGCCCATCACCAGTGCCCAGAGGCCGAACCAGAACCAGCGGAAGAAGCTCCAGGTGGAGGCGTCAGGCTCTGTGCTCTCGATCTTGGTGACGTTGGGGAACATGGAGAACATGTTCACGCGCCAGCCGTAGGAGGTGATGATGGCTAGGCGTTTCTCGAACTCCATCGACTTGGCCTTGGCCTGGACGTCGGCGGCGTTGAACTTAAAGTAGAAGGGCCAGCCCCACTCGGTATCTTCATTGCGAAACACCCGGATCTTCTCGCCGGGGCGCTCGGTGTAGATGTAATAGACGTCGGTGGTGGGGCCGTCAGCCGGGTTTTTCTGGCTGATGGGGCCATCCTTGTCGGTGCGCTTCACCTCGACCCCGGTGATGGTAGCGATGGTGTGCTCCGGCAGGTAGTAGTCGAGCCAGGCGGCGGAAATGAGGGCGATGAGCCCCAAGGCGATAAAAGCGGGTTTCTTGAATCTCAGGCTCATGGTGTGCTCACGTGAGGGGGAGTAACGTGCCTCTACCATACCGATATTTGACAGGGCAGCCCAGCCCCTTATGGCGCCACAAGCCAAAAAATGGCGTTTAAAACAGATACAAAGCCATTGATCCATCAACAAGAAAGGCCCTTGCGGGCCTTTTTGTCTGGTTCACTTTGTGCGCTTACAGCTGGAATTGGGCCAGCTGCTTGCGTTGCTGCTCGGCGAGCTGGGAGAGTTCGTTGCTGGCACTGGCGCTCTGGCTGATGCCGGCGGAGCTCTGGCTCACGATCTCGTGAATATTGGTGATGTTGCGGTTGATGTCGGCAGTGACGCAGGACTGCTCCTCGGCGGCGGTGGCGACCTGGGCGTTGGCGTCGTTGATCTGGCGCACGGCACCGGTAATGCCGCTTAGCAGGTCCTGCACCTGAGCGGACAAGCGCTGGTTATGGCTGAGGATCTCCAGAGTCTCCTGTACGCCGTTGTTGGCGGATTGGGACTGGCTCTGCAGCTGCTCGATGATGGCCTGGATCTCCTTGGTGGAGTCCTGGGTACGGGCCGCCAGCATTCTCACCTCGTCGGCCACCACCGCAAAACCACGACCCGTTTCACCGGCACGGGCCGCTTCGATGGCGGCATTGAGCGCCAGCAGGTTGGTCTGCTCGGAGATCCCCTGAATCACTTCAATTACCTTGCCGATCTGCTCGGACTGGGATTTGAGCTGAGCCACGATGGCGGCGGCATCTTCCAGACTGCCTGCCATCCGGCTGTTGGCGGCGATGCTTTCGGTAAAGAGGGCGAGCCCCTGTTCGACCCGGCCATTGGCATCCCGCGCCAGCTCATCGGCGATGGTGGCGTTGTGGTTGACGTTGTCAGCGGTGCTGGAGAGTTCGGTCACGGCGGAGGCGACCTGTTCGATCTCGCTGTGCTGCTGCTTTGCATTGGCCTCTGACTGGGTCATCACGGCGGCCAGCTCGGTGGCGGCGGAGGCGACGCTGTTGCTGATCCCGGTCAGGTTCTCGATGGTGCTACCAAGTTGCCCCAGAGTGAGGTTGATATCTTTGGCCAGACGGGTCAGCTCGTTGTTGCCCTCCGCTTTGGCGCGAACGTTGAAGCGCCCTTGCGCCACGGCGTGCATCACCTCTTGCAACTGACCGATGGGGCTGACGATACGACCGGAGAGGACCCAGCCGCAGATCAGCGCCGCCAGCAGGGTACCGGCGGTGAGCAGCAGGGTACGCAGCAGGGTGGCGTCGTAGTGGGCCTGCTCTTCGGCCAGCTCTTGCTGGATCAGCTGGTTGATGTGGGCGGACATGCTGTCGATCTGCTTGATCAGCTGTTCACCCAGCTCGCGGAAATGGAGGCGAGCCGCCTCGTAGGCGACCGGATCGCCGCCACCCTGATGTTTTTGCGCCAGCAGCGGCAGCATGTTGCTGCGGGTATGGTTGAGGTAGGCCTGCAGGGCGGCAGCGACCTGACGGTTATCCTGCTCGGCACCGGGGAGCACCAGACGGCCGAGGATGGCGTTGATCTCCTGCTCGGCGCTGTTGAGGTTTGCGGGCAGTGCGGCAAACAGCTTGGCATCGTAGAGGCCATAGATGGCGCTGGTGCGCAGCCGGTAGGTGGCGTGGATCAGTTTGGCAATATCGTCCTTGTGCTGGACCACGCTCTGGGTCGTCTCATCTATGTCATTGATGGCTTCATCCAGACCCTGTTTGCTGATGGCGATCATCACCATCATCAGCAGGCTGGCCAGCAGCAAAGGTATCAAGACCTGGACACGTATTGATAGATTATTCAATGACATAAATGGCTCTAATCCGGAATTGGAGGAGCCGACATCTTACACATGCACGTCAGGAGCTGTCACAGGCTTTTATTGCTGAAATGTGCTGAAGAAAAGGTTTTTTCTTGTGGGAAAGGAGCCGTTTAGGCATGATTGAGCGCTTTATCCCCTGAATATGTGGTACAACTGGCTGGGTTGTGTCAATCCTGTCCCGTTTTCGTGATTTCCCGCTCTCGTCATATGGAGGTGTGTTGTGTCCAGCTGGATCGATCCGGCCATTCTGGCTCTGTTTATCCCGACCTTTTTCTTTGTCTCGGTGACCCCCGGCATGTGCATGACCCTGTCGATGACCCTGGGGATGAGCCTGGGGGTGCGCCGCACCCTGCACATGATGTGGGGGGAGCTGATCGGTGTCGGGCTGGTCTCGGTGCTGTCGGTGATCGGGGTGGCAGCCATCATGCTCAACTATCCGGGGATCTTCGCCGCCTTCAAATATGTGGGGGGGGCCTATCTGGTGTGGCTCGGCATTCAGATGTGGCAGGCCAAGGGGAAGATGGCCATTCCGGCGGATCTCTCGGCCGGTCAGCAGACCAGCGCCATGGGGCTGGCGCTGCAGGGCTTTGTCACCGCCATCGCCAATCCCAAGGGGTGGGCCTTCATGATCTCCTTGCTGCCCCCCTTTATCTCTGCCGACAAGCCGATGGCGCCGCAGATCAGCGCGCTGGTGGCGCTGATCCTGGTCATCGAGTTCTCCTGCCTGTTGCTCTACGCCAGCGGTGGCCGCACTCTGCGCCACTTCCTCGCCAAGAGCGGCAACGTCACCCTGATGAACCGCATCGCCGGTACCCTGATGCTGGGGGTGGGAGTCTGGCTGGCGCTCGGGTAAGAGCTGTCAGTGACCCTCGCCACAAAAGAAAAATGCCACCGATCGGTGGCATTTTTAATGGGCGCCGGGTGGCTCAGCGAGGCTTGAAACGCTCGACCCAGGGGTTGGCGGTGAGGCCGTGCAGGATGACGCTCAATATGATGGTGCAGAGCACGGTGGCGATGATGGGACGCTGGCCAATCAGGGCTGGCTCGTTTTGCAGCACCATCACCGCAAAGACGATGCTGGCAAGGCCCCGCGGCCCGAACCAGCCGATAAAGAGCTTGAGCTCCGGCTTGAGGCCGGTACCGATGAGGCTCAGCCAAACCGGCATCATCCGCAGCAGGGTGAGGCTGGCAATGGCATAGAGCCAGTATTGCCAGTGCAGCAGCTCCGGCAGAATGGGCATCAGGGTCGCGCCAAACACCATCCAGATCACCACGGAGAGCAGGTCGCCGTAGCCTTCGCAGCTGTCCATATAGGCGTGCTTGTGCTCGCCGAGGCGGTGGCCGATAAAGAGGCCGCCGACAAAGGCGGCGATAAAGCCACTGCCCCCCAGAGTCTGGGCCAGCGCAAAGCAGAGCAGGGCCAGCCCCGGCATGGTGAGCTGACGCCAGAGTGGCAGTTGCCAGCCATTGAGATAGGAGATTTTCAACAGCTGGATGGTGAGGCTGGTCAGCACAAAGGCGACCAGCAGGCCAATGCCGATCTCTTCGAGCATCAGGGTGATGGCCAGCGTGGCGGTGCCTGCGTGTTGCTCTGTGGGGGCGATAAGGGCCAGCAGTAGAAGCAGTACCGGCACGCAGATGCCGTCGTTGAGGCCGCTCTCCTGATTGAGCCCTTCGCGCAGTGGTGCCGGTACCGCCGGGTTGCTCACCACCGCCTTGCCGAGCGCCGCATCGGTGGGCGCGAGAATGGTGGAGAGGATGGCCATCTCCAGCAGTGGCAAGTCGGGGAAGATCCAGTGGCCAAACAGGGCGCCACAGAGCAGGGTGAGGGGCAGGCCAATCAGCAGCAGCCGGATGGGGAGCTGGCGGTTGGCCAGCAATACCTGCCAGTTGGTGTTGGCGGCATCGTTGAACAGCACGATAACCAGCGTCAGCTCGGCCAGCAGCTTGATGCCGGCGCTGTCGATAGAGAGGGAGAGCAGCTCCAGCCCTCCCGGCCCCAGTAGCCAGCCGGTCAGCAGAAAGAGCAGAGGGCCGTTGACCAGTTTTGACTCGAAGCGCCCCGCGATCAGGCTGTAGACCAGCAAGAAGGCGGCGATCACCGCCAGATTCTGGTAAAGCAGGTGTGCATCCATACAACCTCCTTTCTGCCCCCGCAGGGGCGGTTTAATCGGTCAGGCAGTCGGGATCAAACACATACTCCCCGTCCAGCCAGCGCACGATTTCGTCTACGCAGGATTGGTCACGAAACGGCAGATAGCGCGCCTTGAGGGCGACAATCTGCTCGGGGGTGAGCTGTGCCAGCCCCAGATCCTGAAACAGCGGCAGGTCGGCCTCGATCATCGCCGAGATCTGCGGGCCACAGGTGGCGTTGAGGGCGGCATGCAGCGCCTTGTCGGGGTCGTACTGCTTGCCGAGTCGGTAGCTCATCGGCAGGGTAGCGAGGGGCAGGGCGGAGAGTGCTGCCTGTTTCATCGGGTTGACCGCGTGGCCAGAGACCAGCTCTGCCAGCTCGGCAGGGCGATTCTCGAAGGCGCGCAGATGCAGGTAGCTGCTCGCCTTGCTGCCATCGTTGACCGGGTAGTTGTCCCACAGGAAGGGCTTGCGGCCGAGCAGTTCGGTCACCTGTTTGAGGTGTACCGCCGGATACTCGGTCGAGCAGACCTTGGGGCCGGTCCAGAAGATCTCGAAACGGCGGTCGAGCTGTTTGCCAAGCTCCTCCAGATAGCGGGGAGGCATAGCGCCAAACACCTTCTCCAGTACCGGATCGGTCGAGTAGTAGCTGGGGCAGAAGATAAGGCGGCTTGCCTTGCTGTGGGCCGCGATGTCGTGGGCGATGGTGAGCTGGTGACGAGCCAGATCCGGGGTATCCCCCTTCATGTCGTCAAACAGCACTGCCAGAATGTCAGGCTGGAGCATCTCGTCGATGAGGCGCACTTTCTCAAGCAGTGCCGAGCGTTTGCGATCGTAGTCGTGATGCGCCCCCATGGGACTCAAGCCCACCCCGAAAGCGAGCCCGTTGGCGCGGCACTGGCGCGCCAGCTCGGCGAGATCGGCCAGCTGCTGCTCGGGCCAGGGGAGGGCCCAGTGCTTGCGCAGATAGCCATCCTCTTTCGGTGCGTAGATATAGAAGCCGTAGCCGTGGCGTGGCAGCCACTGGGCGTAGCGGGCGCGGGCCTGCCAGCTCCATCCCTTGCCAAAAAAGCCTTCAATGACCCCCAGATTGGCAGCGGGGGGCAGGGGGCCGGACAGCAAACTTTGATATGGCATAACTCTCTCCCTTCTTGCTGGGGACTTGATACGGGACGGTCGGTCAGACCGGGTCCTCTTCCTGAAAGCGCACCCCGATCTTGCTCGGCACGCTCTCGTCCATTTCGGCCACGGTCCAGATCAGGCCCTGCCATTCGATGTTGTCACCGACCACCAGATTATCGCCCAACTGACAGGCAATAAAATCGCCCAGTGTCTGATCCGCCACCTCGCTCACATCCAGCCCGTAAAGAGGGGCGAGATCCACCAGTCGTGCCGCCGCTTCCAGCAGGAAGTCACCGAAGAAGCGGGGGCCGAGATCCTGCTCCGGCGCCTGACTGAACAGCTGGCCGAGGGCGGGGAGGTCACGTTCGTGACCGATGACGCAAAGGATGTCATCGGCCTGCAGACAGGTACTGCCCGAGGGGTGGAGCAGCTCGCGGCCACGAAACAGGGCGCAGATCCGGGTGCCGGTGGGCATCTGCAGATCCCGCAGTGGCGAGCCGATGCACCACTTCTCCTCCCCCAGCTGGTAGACGAAGGTCTCCCACTGGCTGTCGAGATCGATCTCGAGCCCGGAGCGGTTGATGGGCGACGGCGGTGCCGGTACCTCCACCCGCGCCAGTTTTGAGGCCAGCGGTAGCGAGCTGCCCTGCAAAATCAGCGAGACCAGCACCACAAAGAAAGCGACGTTGAAGTAGAGCTGAGCGTTGGGCAGCCCCGCCATCATGGGGAACACCGCCAGAATGATGGGCACGGCGCCGCGCAGGCCAACCCAGGAGATAAACCAGCGCTCGCGGGGGGCGAAGTTCTTGAACGGCAGCAGCCCGATCCAGACCGACACCGGGCGGGCAAACAGGATCATCCACATCGCCAGCGCCAGCGCGGGCAGGGCGATGGGCAGCAGCTTGTGGGGGGAGGCGAGCAGCCCCAGCACCAGAAACATGCCGATTTGGCTGAGCCAGGTCAGACCGTCCAGCACCGACAAGGTAGTGCTGCGGCTGCGCAGGGCGAGGTTACCGAGCAACAGACCGGTGAGATAGATGGCGAGAATGCCGCTGCCACCGACCGCCGTGGTGAGGGCGAAGATCAGCAGACCGCCGCTGACGGTGAGCAGCGGATAGAGTCCCGGCGCCAGGCGGGCGGTGTTGATAAGGCGCCACAGCAGCCAACCGCCACCAAGGCCAATCCCGGCGCCAAGGCCAAACTGCTTGACCAGTTGCAGCAGCAGGAAGCCCCCATCCAGCCCTTGCTGGGCGGTGGCGAGCACCTCGATGAGGGTGACGGTGAGAAAGACCGCCATGGGATCGTTGCTGCCCGACTCTATCTCCAGCGTGGCGCTCACCCGCTCGTTGAGACTGCGTCCGCCAAGCAGGGAGAAGACCGCCGCCGCATCGGTGGAGCCGACGATGGCGCCGATCAGCATCCCCTGCATCAGGTTGAGGTCAAACAGCCAGGCTGCGGCAAGCCCCGTCAGGCCGGTGGTGATGGCCACCCCGACTGTCGCCAGCGACAAGGCAGGCCAGAGCGCTACCCGGAACGAGGAGACCCGGGTGCGCATGCCGCCGTCGAGCAGAATGATGGCAAGCGCCAGGTTGCCCACCAGATAGGCGATGGAGTAGTCAGCGAAGTGGATACCACCTGGGCCATCCTCACCGGCCAGCATGCCGACGGCGAGGAAGATAACCAGAATGGGAATACCGAGGCGGGAAGAGAGGGCGCTCAACAGTACGCTGGCTCCCACCAACAGGGCAGCGACAAAAAAGAAACTGTTGATGGTAGCGGCATCCAAGGGCGAACTCCTTCCTGGTAATGTGCAAAGTAGGCACATTATATGCAGTTAGGCCCCCCTTGTGTGGCTTATTTGTGCATCAATTTGCACTTTCTTACATTTTTCATCCCTTTTTTCAGCATGGCCGCGCCATATTCTGACAGTGACGGGGTTAACGAAAGCGGAGTCAAAGGAGCGTCGATTTCAGGATGTGCAGGGAGGAGAGGGCGGGGAAAAGCGAAACGGCACAGCAGAGGGAGAGGGGAGCACAAGGGCGCTCCCCACGGGATGGGGGCGGGATTCAGTCGTCCTCGTCATCCTTCACTTCGCGGATCTTGTCCTTGTAGTTGGGCAACTGCTTCTCCAGCCGTTTCATGTCTTTGATGGCATTGAGAAACAGCCCGAGCAGGAACAGCAGCGGCAACCCTATCCACAGCCAGAGATTCATGGGATTTTCCTTTCGTCAGGACAGGTGGTGACATAACGGGCCAAAATTTCATCAAGGTTGGCCAATATGGTCGACTTGCCTTCAATATCCGCCTGTTGCAGGCAAAGCGCCAGTGCCGCGGGATCGAGTTGCTGCTCATTGGACTCCAGCGAGAAGCTGATATGCCAGGGCTCGTAGGCGACCCCGCTCTCTGCCCCGACCGGCTTGGCATAAGGGAGGAAGAAGCCGAAGTCGCTCATATGATCGCTGAGCCACTCGCTGAGATCTGCAAACCAGCCCCCGGCTTCATACTCCCAGGGCTCCAGCGCCAGTTTGGTATCGGCGGGCAGGCAGTCCGGGTCGTAGATATCGAGATCGGTCCCCCAGTGGTGACGGCTGGTGCCGGGCAGGGCACTCCAGCGCAGGATGGCGTGCAGCCGCTCCTCATCGCCGAGTTGCAGGGCATCGATGGGCTGACTGTTGACATCGAGCAGTGGCCGCTTGCCGCGCCACTTGCCATTCCAGATGGCGAGCTGGCGCTCGAAGCTGCGCCAGCTGGAGGCCGCCTGCAGGTTGAACCCCTCATAGGCGGCCGCCACCTGCATGTCGTTGAAGGCCGCTGCGGTGGCGGCGGTCAGACGATGGGGGCCGCGCCCCACCAGAATAAGGTGGCTCTCGTCGAGCCCCAGCAGTTGTTCCTGCGTCATGCCAGCAATCTCTCGAGCACCCCTTGGTACATGTCCGCCAGCAGATCCAGATCGTCCGCCTTCACGCACTCGTTCACCTTGTGAATAGTGGCGTTGACGGGGCCAAGCTCAATCACCTCGGCGCCAGTGGGGGCGATAAAGCGCCCGTCGGAGGTGCCGCCGGTGGTGAGCAGGGCTGGCTGCTGGCCATTCACCGCCTCGATGGCAGAGACTGCCGCCGCCAGCAGTTTGCCGGTGTCGGTGAGGAACGGTTGGCCGGAGAGGGTCCAGCTCAGTTGATAATCGAGGCCATGTTTATCCAGCAGCGCTTCGACCCGCTCGCGGATATCCAGGTCGGTCAGTTCGGTGCTGAAGCGGAAGTTGAACTGTACCTGCAGCTCGCCCGGAATGACGTTGGAGGCGCCGGTGCCGGCCGAGATGTTGGCGATCTGGAAGCTGGTGGGCGGGAAGTAGGCGTTGCCCTCATCCCACACGGTGGCAGCGAGTTCCGCCAGCGCTGGCGCGGCTTTGTGAATGGGGTTGTCCGCCAGATGGGGGTAGGCGACATGGCCCTGCACTCCGCGAACCAACAGATCGCCGGTGATGGAGCCGCGGCGGCCGTTCTTCACCACATCCCCGACCACGGCGGTGGAGGAGGGCTCGCCGACGATGCACCAGCGGATCTTCTCGTTACGGGCCTCCAGGGTGTCGATCACCCGGGTGGTGCCATTGATAAAGGGCCCCTCCTCATCGGAGGTGATGAGAAAGGCGATGGACCCGGTGTGATCCGGATGCTCGGCCACGAAGCGCTCGACTGCTACCACCATGGAAGCCAGCGAGCCCTTCATGTCGGCGGCGCCGCGTCCGTAGAGTACGCCATCCTTGATGGTCGGCTCGAACGGCGGGGTGTGCCATTTCTCCAGCGGCCCGGCGGGCACCACGTCGGTGTGGCCGGCGAAGCAGAACAGCGGCCCCTCGCTGCCACGGCGGGCCCAGAGGTTGGTGGTGTCCTCAAACACCATGGGCTCGATAACGAATCCGATCCTGGCGAGGCGCTCCGCCATCAGGGTCTGGCACCCTTCATCGAGGGGGGTAACGGAGGGGCGGCGGATCAGATCCTTGGCCAGTGCGATGACATCCGACATCAGTTGTCCTTAGTTGTCCTTAACGGGAGAAGAGGGATTGGTAGTGATCAGCCTTGAAACCCAGAGTCAGTTCGCCGTCACGATCCAGCAGCGGGCGCTTGATCATGGCCGGATGTTCCAGCAGCAGGGCGCGTGCCTTGGCGGTGTCGAGCCCCTGTTTGGCCTCATCCGGCAGGGCGCGGAAGGTGGTGCCGCGGCTGTTGAGCAGGGCTTCCCAGCCGAGTTTTGCCAGCCAGCTGTCCAGCTCGTCCGGATTCAGGCCGTCGGCGCGGTGGTCGTGAAAGCGGTAGTCGATACCGGCCTCATCCAGCCACTTGCGGGCTTTCTTGATGGTGTCGCAGTTCTTGATGCCATAGAGGGTGGTGGCCATGGGGAGTCCTTCTCTTGTGGGCGCTGCCGTGGGCCGCGTCCCGAAAATCCGAATCAACACAGTGCAAGGGCCCGATTCTGGCATTGTGGCAATCCCATGGCAACGCCGATGGTCCGGCTCGCGGGTTTTACCGGAACTGGTCACACCTGAGCGACGCTTTTGAGATCAAGATCAGAAGCGGTGCGGCGGGTATGCCCGATGGGCCCGTTATTGCGGGAGAAGAGCCGCTATTGCAGTAGAAAAGAGAAGGGGGCAAACGCCAGATAGCCAAAACGCGCCAGCGGGCGCGTTTTGGTCGGCATCATCAAGCACCTCAATCAGTGCAGGGTGGTCCACTCATGGTCAAAGACCCGGGCCCGTTCCCAAGGTGCATCAGGCAGGCTGGAAGAGAGGCCAGTGTATTTGCCCACGTCGTCCACCACGATGGCGGAGAGGATCGGCAGGTTGTTTTCGGTGCAGTACATGCGGATGCGTTGCAGCAGGGTGCGCAGTTCATCCTGGCACTGCTCCAGCCCGGCCTGCTTGGCCAGTTTGGAGTAACGAATGGTAGTGCGTTCCTTTGCAGACTCGACGAGGATGTCCCACAGCTTGTAGTCGCAGGTCGAAGCACCTGCGGTGGCTTGGCTTGTCATAACTCTCTCCGGCGCGAAATGGTCGCTATATGTCGAAGCGCATCTTCGCCAGTTCGGCGCCGTCATATGTTGATCCAACGCAAAAAAGAGGGGAGTCGCGTCACACAATTCCCGGATATGGGGTGATAAAGGTTTTCCGGTAGTTGAAATAACGAAAAATTGTTACATGGCCGACATATTATGCTAATGAATCACGGTGACGGCACCTTTATTGATAGGGATCAAAGGCAAACAGTGGTCAGATCACTAGATTTCGCTCTTCGATAAATTTATCAGGAGTGAATATTGGAACTTTTATTCGTCTTGCTCGTTCTGGTCGCCGTGGTCTACGGCATTATCAAGGATTACAACCCGCAGGCGGTGCTGGCATTGGCCGGTATGGCCATTTTCACCCTGGCCTACTGGCTGGGATTGCACCCCATTCTGCCCGCTGACAAGAGCACCGGCTTCGCCCTGTTCGACCTGTTCGAAGTGTTCAAGGGGATCTTCTCCTACCGCGCGGCGGGCCTCGGCCTCACCATCATGGCGGTGGCGGGTTTTGCCACTTACATGTCCCATATCGGGGCCTCCCAGGCGCTGGTGCGAGTGGCGGTCAAGCCGGTGGCCGGCATCCAGTCCAGCTACCTGATGCTCTCCATCTGCTATCTGGTGGCTGTTTTTGTCTCCCTGTTCGTTACCTCCGCTACCGGCCTTGGCCTGCTGTTGATGGTCACCATGTATCCGGTGATGCGCAACCTCGGCATCAGCCCGGCCTCCGCTTGTGGCGTCATCGCCACCTCCCAGGCGTTCGAGATTGGCCCGACCCAGACCAACGCCATCTTCTCCGCCGGTCAATCCGGCATGGATCCGACCAGCTATTTCGTTGACTACCAGATCTGGCTGGTGGCCCCCATGCTGCTGGTGACCATGGTGCTGCACTTTTTCTGGCAGCGTCACTGCGATCGCAAGGATGGCTGGGATCCGGCGCTCCATCGCGGCGATCACGCCGAGCTGGACGAGCAGGGCACCGAGAGCGTGCAGGCGCCCACTTGGTATGCCCTGCTGCCGATCATCCCCTTCGTGCTGATGATGACCTTCTCCAAGCTGCTGGTGAGCGACATCAAGATGAGCGTGGAGGTGGCCATGCTGCTGTCGGTCTTTATCGGCATGCTGTGCGAGCTGCTGCGTAGCCGCTCGGTGCGTACCGCGTTTGCCGGGCTGTCGAGCTTCCTCGACGGCATGGGCAAGGTGTTTGGCCCCGTGGTGGCGCTCATCGTCTGTGCCGAGCTGTTTGCCGAATCCCTCAAGGCCATCGGCGCCATCGATACCCTGCTGCACTCTGCCAGCAATGCCGGTATCGGCAGCGGCCTGATGACCCTGGTGATGGTGGCGCTGATCATGGTAGCGGCGGTCATCATGGGCTCCGGCAATGCGGCGTTCCTCAGCTTCTCGACCCTGGCACCGGCGGTGGCGGCCAAGTTTGGCGTACCTGCGGTGACCATGCTGCTGCCGATGCAGCTCGCTTCCAGTATCGGCCGCACCGTCTCCCCCATCGCAGCGGTACTGATCGCCTGTGCGGGGATTGCCAAGGTATCGCCCTTTACCGTGGTCAAACGCACCAGCGTGCCGATGGCGGGGGCGCTGGTGACGGCGTTGACCCTCAACTACCTGCTGTTTATGTAGTGATGTGGGTTATGTAGTGGTGTTTGGAATTTACCGGTCGGGCGGGTGGCATGGCTGCCCGCCTTTTTCTCACTGTGTCGCATTGTTGCAATAGACGATCGGCATCAACGCTGATTGTTGCATGGAGAAGATAATGACAGTTGTAAAGAGCCCGTTTTCCCTCGATAACTATCTGGCCGATCTGGCCCCGCTCATCAACCTCGATTGCGGTACTCGCACCCCGGCCGGGGTGGCGAAGGTGGCCGACATCATGACCGAGAAATATGAGGCCATCGGCTGGCAGGTGACTCGCCACCAGTTTGCTGCCGAGTGCGGCCCCTGCCTCGAGATCACCAATGCGCCGGGTGCCGATCACTACGACGTGATGCTGTGCGGCCACATGGATACCGTCTTCCCCGAGGGGACGGCGGCCAAACGCCCGCTGAACATCGAAGGCAATCAAGCCTTTGGCCCCGGCGTCTCGGACATGAAGAGCGGCTTGCTCTCTATCTGGTATGCCCTCAAAGAGATGGATCCGGTATTGCTTGCCAAGCTCAAGGTGCTGGTCTGCTGCAACTGCGACGAAGAGATTGGCTCCCCCTGGTCGAAAGATTGGCTGGTGGAGAAGGCCAAACAGAGCGGCTGCGTGCTGGTGGCTGAAGCTGCTCGCCCGAGCGGAGATCTTATCAGCGCCCGCAAGGGCAATGCCAAGTACCGCATCACCTTCCACGGCAAGGCGTCCCACGCCGGTTCGGCCCTGACCGAAGGGATCTCTGCAATCACCGAGCTGGCGCACTGGGTGCTGGCCATCAACGAGCAGGTCAACATGACCACGGGCACCACCATGAACGTCGGCGTGGTACAGGGCGGCACCGGCGTCAACGTGGTGCCGGACTTTGCCGAGGCGATCGTCGATCTGCGCTTCTGGAGCAACGAAGAGGCCGCTGCGGTACACGATCGGCTCACCTTTATGGCCAACAACCCCTTCCTCGCGGGCTGTCGGGTCGAGGTGGATCGCCAGACCTTCAAGCCGGCGATGCGACCGAGCGGTGACACCGAGGCGCTGATGGCGCTGGTGGAGGCGGCAGCCAAGGAGGAGGGGATCCCCTTCAACTGGCTGGAAGCCGGTGGCGGCTCGGATGCCAACTTCACCGCCGCCGCGGGGGTGCCGTCGCTGGATGGTTTCGGCCCCATGGGCGGCGGTTTCCACTCGGAGGCGGAATTCCTGCTGCTGGAGAGCATCGAGCCGCGCATCCGCCTGCTGCAGCGGGTGCTGGGCAAGCTGGCGAAATAAGCCGGTTTATCCCTTGTTCGGGTCGTCATGGCCCGCTCAAAACTGGTCCGCTCAAATCCAAACGGGAGGCTGTTGCCTCCCGTTTTTTTATCTCGATTTTTCGCGTGCTGAGTGAGCGGGCCAGATGGCTTGCGGCCGTTACCCCTGCGGTTCGGCCAGATAGGCCAGATGATCCTGCCGCGCCACCTGCCAGCCATCGAGGCGCAGCGGGGCGGCAAAGCCCGGGCCGTCGGTCACCATGGTGTGGTACTCCCCCTGCTCGCCGCAGGCATCGAAGCCCTCGCGCTCGGCCAGTTGCTGTAATTCCACGAGGGTGGCGGCATCGAGGGTACGCCCAGTCCACTCGGGAGCCAGCACCCGGGTATCGACGCAGGAGAGGTGGGCGACGATGCCGCGCGCCAGCATATCCGCCAGCAAGGCTTGGCGAGATTGCTGCCAGAGCGGGGTATGGACGGTGAGACCAAGCGGGCGGCAGCGCTCGCGGATCCAGTTAGGCGCACCGCCCACGCTGTCGATATCGCCGGTGACTACCCCATCGAGTTGCCACTCCTCCTTGAGCCGTGCCAGTGCCCACTCATAACCGAGATCGAACGGCGCTTCTATGGTGACCAGCAGATGGGGCAGCCCGAGGGCTTCCGCCTGACGGCGCACCAGCGGCAAGGGGTGAGCGAGAAATCGGGGCTCTGGCGGCGCAAAGGTGGCCAGTGCCACCACCTGATGGCCCGCTTGACGGGCATGACAGAGGGCCAGCATGGCATCTTTGCCACCGCTCCAGAGCAGGATGACGCGAGACATGGATGAGATTCCAATGGTGAACGAGGGGGCATGCTACCCAGCGGCGTGGGCAGAGGTAAAGGTATTGTGTCCGGAAATGGCGGCGGGGAAGTGGTTGAGGTAACTGAGCGGGGAAAAAAGCAGGCCCCCGAAGCGGGGGCCTGTATTGCAATAGCGTGGTAAACGCCGCTGCGATTAGAGCAGGATGCTGGTCAGGATAAAGCCCAGCGAGCAGGAGGTCACCACCCCGATCAGCCCCGGAATGATGAAGCTGTGGTTGATGATGAACTTGCCGATGCGGGTGGTGCCGGAGCGGTCGAAACCGATACAGGCCAGATCGCTCGGGTAGGTCGGCAGCACGAAGTAGCCGTAGCTCGCCGGCAGGAAGGCGATCAGCAGCTTCGGCTCCACACCCAGTGCCAGACCCATGGGGGCGATGGCGGTGAGGGCGGCGGCCTGGCTGTTTACCAGCTTGGAGATGAGGAACAGCACCAGGGCGTAGGTCCAGGGCTGGGCCTGTACCACATGGGCCAGGGTCTCTTTGAGCAGCGGCATGTGGGCCTGGAAGAAGGTCTCACTCATCCATGCCACCCCGAATACGGAGAAGATGGCGACCATGCCTGCCTTGAAGACTGCACCGTTGGCGATCTCGCCCGGCTTGACCTTGCAGCGCATCAGGATGATGGCACCGGCGATCAGCATCATCATCTGGATCACCAGGTTCATGGAGAGCGGGCCAGTTTTGTCCTTGATGGTGAACACCGGACGCAGACCTTCGTTGGCTCCGAGCAATACCACGGCAGCGATAGCGGCGAAGAAGATCCAGGTAGACCAGTAGGCCTCTTTCGGGAACTTGGTGTTGAGCAGGGTTTCACCACCGCCGTAGATGAAGGCACGCTGCTCCGGGTCTTTGATCTTGGCCTGGAACTCTTCGTCCTTGTCCAGATCCTTGCCGCGACGCAGGCTCCACAGGGCCGCCACGATGACACCGGTCAGGGAGGAGGGGATGGCGATCATCAGGATGTCGAGCAGGCCGTAAGCCTGACCGATACCGTGACCGGCCGCCAGAATGGAGACCATGGAGACCACGGCAACGGAGACCGGGGAGGCGCAGATGGCCATCTGGGAGGCAACGGAGGCGACAGCCATCGGGCGCTCGGGGCGGATGTTCTTCTGCAGCGCGATGTCAGCGATGATGGGGAACATGGTGTAGACCACGTGGCCGGTACCGCACAGGAAGGTGAGGGTCCAGGTGGTGAGCGGCGCCAGGATAGTGATGTATTGCGGGTGACGGCGCAGCAGACGCTCGGCCACTTGCATCATCAGGTTGAGGCCACCGGCAGTCTGCAGGGTAGCGGCACAGCCGATCACCGCCAGAATGGTCAGCATTACCTGAACAGGCGGTTCGCCCGGCACCAGGCCGAAGACGAAGGTCAGCAGGAAGAGACCGATACCACTGATGAGACCAAGTCCCATGCCCCCAAAGCGGGTACCCAGCAGCAAGCAGCCGAGTACCACTAAAAATTCCATCAAGATCATTCCGTTACCTCGTGTGATTCAACCCATATTGCCGCGGGTAGCCTGAACCATGAATTGTCATTGTCTGTTTTATTTAGCCCAAAAGGGTTAGTTGCTATTCTGCTCCCCTGAAAAAGTGAAAAAATTGAGTTACTTCAATAACTCGATGAATTTTTGATTAAACCACTTAAAAACCACGTACTAATAAACACATCATTTTTGTCACCAAGTGGTATCACTCGGGGCCAAGCCAGCGGGAGGTCATGGTGGCAGCACAGTGCGGCAACAGGGCTGCAGGGGAGGGGCATAAAAAGGGCTCGATTGCGGCAGAAGAGGGGGAAAAAGCCAGCGCTCAGGCTATTTTTGCCAGCAAGGGCTGACTTCAGCGGGTTGGCTCACTTGGCCGCAGGTGCTTGCTGCAGATAGCGGCGCTGATAATCCTCGCTCAGCTTGGCAATATCCAATCTGGCAATGGCCTGTGCCACCCGTTGCTGCAACGCCTGCTGATCGGGGCGAAACATGATGTGCAGGCTCTTGTGTTCGAGGATCTTCGGGTGAAATTGCAATCCGGCGCTGCTCAGCTTGCGATCATGGTTGATGAGCCAGTGAAAGACATCCCGGTCGATCACCGCCAGATCGAGCCGGTCGCGCTGTAATTTGCGCAGGTTGAGCAGGTCTGCATCGACGGCGGCAGTGTTGAGGCGCTTGCTAGCCATCAGGGCATCGAATTCACGGGTGTTGACGTATCCCTCCACTACGCCGATCCGGTAGGGGGCGAGATCCGTGAGCTGCTGCCAGGGGATGGGGGGGCCTGAGCGCTGCGCCATGCCCAGCACACTGTCGCCCACGCTGGCGGAGCTGCGCCACAGGGTGGGCAGGGTGTCGGAGAGGTACTCGGGAAAATAGCCGCTATAAGGCTGGGTCGGGTCGGCCGCCAGGCGCACTGCCCGCTGCCAGGGATAGAAGTCGAACGTCACTTCCAGTCCCGCTTCGGCAAAGGCGCGCTTGACGATATGACCGGTAAGGCCGCCATCGGGCAGGCTCTGGCTGGTGTAGGGGGGCCACTCCAGGGTAGTCAGACGAACGGGCTCGGCCCACAGTTGAACAGGCATGCAGGACAGTAGTAGCGAGAGCAGCAGGCGATATCCCATAGGCGACGAGTTCCTTGTGCCGGTTGATCCTGAGTATCATCCATAACGGTGACAATAAAAAAGCCGACCCACAGGTCGGCTTTTGCAATGCAGTGGCAAGATGCCGCTGATCAGAATTCAGCGGTACGCGGAGTACGCGGGAACGGGATCACGTCGCGGACGTTGCCCATGCCGGTCACGTAGACCACCAGACGCTCGAAGCCCAGACCGAAGCCGGAGTGTGGCACGGTACCGAAGCGACGCAGGTCGCGGTACCACCAGTAATCTTCCTTGTTCAGGCCCATCTCGGCCAGGCGGGCATCCAGCACGTCCAGACGCTCTTCACGCTGGGAACCACCGATGATCTCGCCGATGCCCGGTGCCAGTACGTCCATCGCGGCAACGGTCTTGCCGTCGTCGTTGAGGCGCATGTAGAAGGCTTTGATATCTTTCGGGTAGTTCTTCACCACCACCGGAGACTTGAAGTGTTCCTCGGCCAGATAGCGCTCGTGCTCGGAGGAGAGATCGATACCCCAGGAGACCGGGAACTCGAACTTCTTGCCGCAGTTTTTCAGCACTTCGATGGCGTCGGTGTAGTCGATCTGGGCGAAGTCGGAGGAGACGAAACGCTCCAGACGGCCGATGGCATCCTTGTCCACGTGCTGGGCGAAGAACTCCAGATCGTCGCGACGCTCGGTCAGTACGGCGTTGAAGACATACTTCAGCATGGCTTCGGCCAGGGCGGCGTTATCTTCCAGATCGTTGAAGGCCACTTCCGGTTCAACCATCCAGAACTCGGCCAGGTGGCGGCTGGTGTTGGAGTTTTCAGCGCGGAAGGTCGGGCCGAAGGTGTAGACCTTGGAGAGGGCGCAGGCATAGGTTTCGGCGTTCAGCTGGCCGGATACGGTCAGGAAAGCCTCTTTGCCGAAGAAATCTTCGTTGTAGTCCACCTTGCCGGCGTCGGTGCGCGGCAGGTTTTCCATGTCCAGAGTGGAGACGCGGAACATCTCGCCGGCACCTTCGGTGTCGGAGGCGGTGATGAGCGGGGTCGCAACCCAGAGGAAACCCTCTTCGTGGAAGAAGCGGTGGATGGCTTGCGCCAGGCAGTGACGAACGCGGGTCACGGCGCCAACGATGTTGGTGCGCGGGCGCAGGTGGGCCTGTTCACGCAGGTATTCGATGCTGTGGCGCTTGGCGGCCATCGGGTAGGTGTCCGGATCTTCGACCCAGCCGACTACCTTCACCTCGGTCGCCTGCAGTTCGAAAGCCTGGCCGCTGCCCTGAGAGGCGGCAACCACGCCGGTCACTTCCACGGAGCAGGCAGTGGTCAGACGCAGCACTTCATTCTCGTAATTGGCCAGGGTATTGGGGACAACTGCCTGTACCGGATGGAAACAGGAGCCATCGGAAATGGCCAAAAATGAGATCCCCGCCTTGGAATCACGGCGAGTCCGGATCCACCCTTTGACAGTTTGGGTGGTGCCGACCGGATACTTACCGGCCAGCACATCTACTACGGATGCGTGCGTCATCGAAATATTGTCTCCAGCTTGTTCTTGCAGCGCTATTTGCAACACTAGGGAGTCTGGCCCGGGCACAGATGGCCCACCATGGCAGACTAAGCCGTCAATCTTACCCGCGCGGGTTTGATAAACAAGCAAAAATGTCGGACTCTGGTGGGGTTTTCGGCATGGTTCACTCAACAAGAGTGTCACGGGCGCAGGAGAGGTGGGTGAAAGATCGGCGGCATGGGCCAGATTGGCTGACACGGGTGTTGCAGGGGCTGGTGATGCTCTGCTGGGGCGGCTTTATCGTGCTGCTCTCCCTTTACCACTATGCCCGGCCCGAAATTGCCTACGGTTTTCTGGTCTATGGCGGGATCGAGGTGCGCGATTATTGGGACCCGGCCCTTACCCCCTGGCTGGTCTACGGGCTCTGGAGCTGCTGCGCCCTGACGCTGGCGGTGTTGTTGCTGGAGCGCAAGCGCAGCCGCCGTCAGGATGACTCCCGGCATGTCAATCTGGCCATCCTGCTATTGGTACTGATCGCTAGCTTGCTCTTCTACTACGTCGGTTAAGCGCCCGCCTCAGCGGGGCTGATCCGGCTCCTGCCTGCTGGCCTTGGTGCGTTTGCCGAGTTGGCGCTCCACACTGTCGAGCATCTGGTTGTAGGCCACCGCCACCCGGCCAATCTCGTCGCCGTCATCCCCCTCCAGCCGGTGTCCGAAGTCGTGCAGGTCGGTGGCCTCTTCCATGGAGCGGGTCAACTGGTTGAGGGGGCGCACGATCCAGGTGCGGATGACCCAGAGGGTCAGCAGCAGTCCCATCCCGAAGATGCCGGTGAGAATGAGCGCCGAGGTGAGAATATTCTGCTCGACCTGGGTAAACAGCGAATCGAGGGAGTAGTCAAAGCGCACCGCACCAAGCACGGTATTCTCCGGCACCAGATGACAGCTGGTGCAGTCGGTGCCGCGAAAATCCTTCTTGGCCAGCAGCGGTCGGGTGACCACCAGACGGCTGTGCATGCCGTTGTGCACCACCTCCAGACTCCCTTTGCCCGCCAGAGCCAGCTCATCAAACTCATCTTTTACCTGTTCTGTCTCCCGTCCCGGGCCGAACTGTTTGCTCACCGCGTCGCCACGGACGATGCGGGCATCCTCCACATGGGCGTGGTCGAGAAACTTGCCGCGCAGGGTATCGCGGGCATCCATTTTGCCGGTCAGCATCAGCATGTTGAGGCCATCGAAATAGGCTTCGGTCTGCTCGCGGCTCTGCTCCTTGATGAGGGTCAGGATGAGATCGCGCTCGCGCACTGCCTGATAGGCTGCGGAGAAGACCAGTACCATGGAGAAGATGAAGAGCAGGAAAAAGTTGATTTTGGCAGCAATGGAGAGGCGCATGAGCAGTCTTTCTTGATGGTAAAACCGCAGCAGTTTACCCCTCTTGGGGCCTCAGGTCTGGTGTTTTGCTCACATTACGGCAAGTGAAACTGCACTGAAGTGGATAAAGTTGCGCTCTTTATATATCAAATGCGGGTAGTCAAACGGGCGGCAGCGATGGCCGCCCGCTGCTTGCCTTAAAACTCGCCTTCGGTGATGGCCTGACGGATGGCGCCTGTCAATACCCGCAACTCTTCAGGGGTGATGACGAAGGGGGGCATCAGGTAGACCAGCTTGCCAAAGGGGCGGATCCAGGCGCCCAGTTCGACAAACTTGCGCTGGATGCGCGCCACATCCACCCGCTCTTTCATCTCCACCACCCCGATGGCGCCGAGCACCCGCACATCCGCGACCGCCGGGTGCAGGGTCAGCTCTACCAGTTCTGTTTGCAGCTGATGCTCGATGGTGCGCACCCGCTCCTGCCAAGGTGAGGCCAGCAGCAGATCGATAGAGGCGTTGGCCACCGCGCAGGCGAGCGGGTTGCCCATAAAGGTGGGGCCGTGCATAAAGACGCCCGCCTTGCCGTCACAGATGGTGCGGGCAACATGCTCGGTGGTCAGGGTCGCCGAGAGGGTGAGGTAGCCGCCAGTGAGCGCCTTGCCCAGACACATGATGTCGGGGGTGATCCCCGCCCAGTCGCAAGCAAACAGCTGGCCGGTGCGGCCAAAGCCGGTGGCAATCTCGTCAGCTATGAGCAGTACGCCGAATTCGTCGCACAGGGCGCGTACCCACTGCAGGTAGCGGGGATGGTAGAAGCGCATGCCGCCAGCGCCCTGTACTATGGGCTCAAGCACGATGGCGGCGATCTCCTCGTGATGATCCGCCATGAGTGTCGCCAGCTCCACTACGCACTGCTCGTCCCACTCGGCGTGGAAGCGACAGCTCGGCGCATCGACAAAATAGTGTTCCGGCAGGAATCCCTTGTAGAGCTCATGCATGCCGCCATCGGGATCGCAGACGCTCATGGCGCCAAAGGTGTCGCCGTGATAGCCGCTGCGCAGGGCGACAAATTTGGCTCTGGGCGTCCCCTTGGCGTGCCAGTACTGCTGGGCCATCTTGAGTGCCACTTCCACTGCCACCGAGCCGGAGTCGGCCAGAAATACCCGATCAAGCCCCTTTGGTGTGATCTCCACCAGCTTGCGGCAGAGCTCGACCGCCGGAGCATGGGTCAGGCCGCCAAACATCACGTGGGACATCTTGCCGAGCTGGGCGGTGGCGGCGGCGTCCAACTCCGGCACCTGATAGCCGTGCACGCAAGCCCACCAGGAGCTCATGCCATCCACCAGTTCACGGCCGTCGCTGAGGGTGATGGTCACCCCTTTGGCACTGGCCACTTCATAGCAGGGCAGGGGGTGAGTGAGGGAGGTATAGGGGTGCCAGATGTGGTGCAGGTCGAATTCTTGATTGGTCATTTGTTGTTCTGTTGTCAATTGGTTTGATCTGGTCGGTGTTGACAGTCTACGCGTGCTCTCTACACTAGCCAACAATTTCAGCCACTTGGCACTGCGCATCACCCTGAGCGCGCAGGCCCGGCGGCGGGTTTTGTGGCCGTCCATCCCAAGATGGCGGGCGCAGGATCCCACTAATAACAACCGGAAGCCATGTATGAATGCTCTCACCGCGGGCGGTCACGCCCTTCGTCATGACTGGACCCTCACCGAGGTTCAGGCCCTGTTTGCCCTGCCATTCAACGATCTGCTGTTTCAGGCCCAGACCGTCCACCGCGCCCACTTTGACCCGAATGAAGTGCAGGTGAGCACCTTGCTCTCCATCAAGACCGGCGCCTGCCCGGAAGATTGCAAATACTGCCCCCAGAGCGCCCGTTACCACACCGGGCTCGAAGCCGAGCGGCTGATGGAGGTGGAGAAGGTGCTGGAGCGGGCCCGCGAAGCCAAGGCCAACGGCTCGTCCCGTTTCTGCATGGGGGCCGCCTGGCGCAATCCCAAAGAGAAGGACATGCCCTACATCATCCGGATGATCGAGGAGGTGCGCGGGCTCGGCATGGAGACCTGCATGACGCTCGGGATGCTCACCGCCGATCAGGCGGCGCGTCTTGGCGCTGCGGGGCTCGATTACTACAACCACAACCTCGATACCTCGCCCGAGTTTTACGGCGAGATCATCTCTACCCGCACCTATCAGGATCGACTCGATACGCTGGAGCATGTGCGCGGTGCCGGGATGAAGGTCTGCTCCGGCGGTATCGTCGGCATGGGCGAGCAGGCCAAAGATCGGGCGGGCCTCTTGATGGCGCTGGCCAACCTGCCGCGCCACCCCGAAAGCGTGCCCATCAACATGTTGGTCAAGGTGAAGGGAACGCCGCTGGAGAACGAGGAGAACCTCGATCCATTCGAATTTATCCGCACCATCGCCGTGGCGCGGATCATGATGCCCGCCTCCCATGTGCGCCTCTCCGCCGGGCGGGAGAAGATGAACGAGCAGATGCAGGCCATGTGTTTTATGGCCGGGGCCAACTCCATCTTCTACGGCTGCAAACTGCTGACCACCCCCAACCCGGACGAAAACAGCGATATGCAGCTGTTCAAGCGGCTCGGCATTCGCCCCGCCCAGCGGGCCCAGAAGCCGGATCAGGTTCAAGAAGAGGAGCTGCTGGCCGAGGTGAGTCGCCAGAGCGAGCCCACCGAGATGTTTTATGACGCCACCCGCCCCCGTGCAGGGGCTGCGCGGTCATGAACGGCCCTGCAGTAACGGGCCCCTTTGTGTTGGGCACGGCGCTGGCCGAGCGCGAGCAGGTGGGTCTGCTGCGCAACCGCATCGCGACCGACGGGGCGAGTGGCGGGCGGCTCAGGGTTGCAGGGCGCGAATACTTCAACTTTTCCGCCAACGACTATCTGGGACTGGCAGAACACGGCGCCATCAAGGCCGCCTTCAAAGCGGGGATTGAACGCTATGGCGCGGGCTCCGGCGCCTCGCCGCTGGTGACCGGGTACAGCCGTGCCCACCAACAGCTTGAGGAGACCCTGGCCGAGTGGCTCGGGGTGGAGGCGGTGCTGCTGTTCAACTGCGGTTTTTCGGCCAATCAGGCGGTGCTCAAAGCCCTGCTCGGCAAGGAACATCTGCTGTGGCAGGACAAACTCAACCACGCCTCTTTGCAGGAGATGGGCAGCCAGCTCCCTTGCAAGATGAAGCGTTTTGCCCACAACGATATGGCGGCCCTTGAACGGCAGCTTGAGCCAAATCGCGGGCTCATCGTCTCGGAGGGGGTGTTCAGCATGGACGGGGATCAGGCCCCCTGGGGTGAACTCGCGGCATTGGCAGCTCGGAGCGGCAACTGGCTGATGATCGACGATGCCCACGGCCTCGGCGTGCAGGGGCCCGAGGGGCGCGGCACTTTGGCGGCGCAGGGGGTTCCTCCTGCCAGCGTACACATCCAGATGGGCACTTTTGGCAAGGCGCTCGGGGTTGCCGGTGCCTTTGTCGGCGGCAGCCGCGAGCTGGTGGAGTATCTGGTCAACTTCGCCCGCCATTATGTCTACAGCACCCATATGCCCGCCGCGCAGGCCTGTGCGGTCAGCAAGAGTATCGAACTGGTACGTGCCGCCGATGAGGCCCGCGCCCATCTTGGCCAGCTGATCGCTCGCTTCCGGCAAGGGGCAGAGGAGTTGGGTTGGCAGCTTGGGGCGAGCAACACCCCCATCCAGCCGCTGCTGGTGGGGGAGAGCGTTGCTGCTTTGCAACTGGCCGAGCGGCTGCGGGATCGCGGTGTCTGGGCTGGCGCCATTCGCCCGCCCACGGTGCCAGTCGGTACGGCCCGGCTGCGCATTACCTTAAGCGCGGCTCACCGCGAGCAGGATGTGGATCGCTTGCTCGATGCCTTGGGGGTCTGCCCTGCAGTTACAACGCTTGGGGAGGCTCACCATGACTGAGCGTTTTCAAACGGTGGACAAGGCGCAGCTTGCTCGCCGTTTCGGCGCCGCTGCTCGTCATTACGATGCCCACGCCCGCTTTCAGCAGGAGGTGGGTCAGGCGCTGCTGGAATGGATGCCAGACAGGCTGGTTGGCACTGATCTGACGGTGAGTGGGCTGGATCTGGGCTGCGGCACCGGCTTTTTCTTGCCCCAACTGGCGAACCGTTGTCACCAGCTGGTGGGGCTGGATCTCGCCCCCGGCATGCTGGCGCAGGCCGCCTTGCGTGGCAGCGGTGCTCGCCTGCTCTGCGGCGATGCGGAGCAGCTTCCTTTCGCCGATAACGCGTTCGACTGGGTTTTCTCCAGTCTGGCGCTGCAGTGGTGCGAGCGTCCGGCCCAGGCTTTTGTCGAGCTGCTGCGGGTGGTCAAACCGGGCGGCCAGATCTTTTTCTCAACCCTGCTTGATGAGTCGCTCTGGCAGTTGCGAGCCGCCTGGCAGCAGCTTGATGGTCGCGCCCATGTCAATCGCTTCCTCAGCCTGCCACAATTGGAGCAGGCGCTGGCGAGCGCCGGGGTATCTGCTCCCGAGCTGCGTTGTATCACCTGGGATCTCGCCTATCTTGAATTGCCGCAGTTGTTGCGCGATCTCAAGGGGATTGGGGCCAATCAGGTCAATGACAATCAGGGGAGTGCCGCCCCGGCCGGTCTGAGTGGTCGCGCCAGATTGCAGCAGCTGGCTCAGGCGTATGAGGCGTTTCGCCAGCCCGATGGCAGGCTGGTCGCCAGTTATCGGGTGTGCCTCGGCCGTCTCAGCAAGCCTTGCTGAGCGCCGGGAATCGCATTGTGTGCAGGGTAGTCAACGGGCCCTGCCAAGGAGAGAACCGTATGAAATCATTCTTTATCACCGGCACTGATACCGATGTGGGCAAGACGCTGGTGGCGCGCACCCTGCTGCGTGAATTCAGCGCACAGGGAATCAAGTGCGCGGGTTACAAGCCTGTCTCGGCCGGATGTGCCCGCACCCCTGACGGGCTGCGCAACCTGGATGCCGTTCTGTTGCAGGAGGCAGCGAGTCTGCCGCTGCCCTATGAGGTGGTCAATCCTTTCGCCTATGAGCCGCCGATTGCGCCCCACATCGCCGCCAGCGAGGCGCGCCAGCCCATCACCATGCAGGGGTTGAGCGAGGGGCTACGCAAGATTGAACAGGCCGGGGCCGAACTGGCGGTAGTGGAAGGGGCGGGGGGCTGGTATCTGCCGCTCGATCGCAAGCATCTGCTGTCGGACTGGGTCAAGCAGGAGAACATGGCGGTGATCATGGTAGTGGGGGCCAAGCTGGGTTGCCTCAACCATGCGCTGCTCACCTTTGCCGCCATTCGCAATGATCAGCTGCCAGTGGCGGGGTGGGTAATTAATCGGCTCCATGGTTCCATGAGCCATTATCAGGAAAATCTGGACACCCTGAGGGGCTTGCTGCCAGCTCCCTTCCTAGGCGAAATTCCGTTTATAAACAATCCGCTTGAAGCCGATTTGCAGGGGCGTCTCGATATCTCGCCGCTACTTTGACGGCATATTCAGCGAACATTCATCGAATCTCCCTAGAATGTCGACATTAACATGATCAGGTGGGGATCCCGAGTGATCCTCGGTCATGTCCCTTATCTTCACAAGGAGTCTATATGAAGCGAATTATGCTATTCCTGGTGACCAACCTGGCCGTCATGCTGGTGCTGGGGGTGGTACTCAATATCCTGTTCTCGGTTCTGGGGATCAACAAGTCCAGCATTTCCGGGCTGTTGGTGTTCTGTGCCGTGTTCGGTTTTGGGGGTTCCTTTATCTCCTTGCTGATGTCCAAGTGGATGGCCAAGCGCAGCTATGGCGTCCAGGTCATCGAGCAACCCCGTAACGAGACCGAGCACTGGCTGGTGAGCACTGTGGCCCGTCAGGCCCGCGAAGCGGGTATCAAGATGCCGGAAGTGGGGATCTACGACTCTCCCGAGATGAACGCCTTTGCGACCGGCGCCCGCCGCGATGATTCGCTGGTGGCGGTCTCCTCCGGCCTGCTCTACAGCATGAGCCGTGACGAGGCGGAAGCGGTGCTGGCCCACGAGGTGAGCCACGTGGCCAATGGCGACATGGTGACCCTGACCCTGATCCAGGGTGTAGTGAACACCTTCGTGATGTTCTTCGCCCGGATCGTGGCTGGCGTGATCAGCAACTTCTTCAGCTCCAACAACGAGGAAGAGAGCAGCAGCACCGGCGGTTTTGCCTACATGATCACCGTGTTCGTGCTGGAGATGCTGTTCGGTATTCTGGCCTCCATCATCGTCATGTGGTTCAGCCGTCAGCGCGAGTTCCGTGCCGATGCCGGTGCCGCCAAGCTGGCCGGTCGCGACAAGATGATTGCCGCCCTTGAGCGCCTCTCCCGCGGTGCCGAGCCGCAGCTGGAAGGCTCCATGATGGCCTTTGGCATCAACGGCAAGCGCTCCATGAGCGAGCTGTTCATGAGCCACCCGCCCATCGAGCAGCGTATCGCCGCCCTGCGTGGTTGATAGATACTGAATGACGGGGAATACCCTGAATAAAAAACGGCTGCCTTCGGGCAGCCGTTTTGCTTTTCAGCGTTCTTTAAAGCTTGAAGTGTCCCATCTCCTGGCGCAGTACCCGTGACAGCTGCTTGAGCTTGGCCGCCTCTTGGGACACATGGCGGGCGGCATCCCCCGATTGCTCGGAGAGAGAGGTGATGTTGCCGACGGTGGAGACTACCTCGTTGGCGGCGGTGGACTGCTCGCGCAGGGTGTGGCTGATCTCCCCCATCAAGCCGGTGAGGTTGGAGGCGTGGCTCTGGATGCTGGCGATCGCCTCGCCGGTCTGGTTGGCCAGCGTAACGCCGCGAGAGACGTTGTTGACCGTGTTCTCCATACTGCGGATGGAGGCATCCGCCCCGCTCTGGATCTTGCTGATCATCCCGGTGATCTGCTGGGTTGAGGCTGCCGAGCGACTGGCCAGATTGCGCACCTCGTCGGCCACCACCGCAAAGCCGCGACCCTGTTCACCGGCCCGTGCCGCCTCGATGGCCGCGTTGAGGGCCAGCAGGTTGGTCTGATCGGCGATGCCGCGGATCACCCCGATGATCTCCGAAATCTGCTGGGTATGGCCGTTGAGCTCGGAGATGGTGCTGGCCGCATCCCCCACTGTGGTGGAGATATTCTCGATGCTGCCAAGCGTCTCTTTAATGACCCCTGACCCCTCCTCCAGGGTATTGGCGGAGACCTTGCTCAGCTCGTCGGCATGGGTGGCGTTGTCGGAGAGGTGGCTGATGCTCACTACCAGCTCCTCGATGGCGGCGGCCATGGTCTGGGTGCTGGTTTGCTGATCGGTAGCAAACTGGGCGGTCTGCTCGGCGATCTGGGCGATGCTGTCAGCAGAGTGGGACAGCTCCTCGGTGGAGTGGGAGACCTTGGCGATGATCCCCTTGAGGGTGGTCTGCATGCCGCCGAGCAGGCCGATCAGGCTCTCTTTCGATCCTGGCGGCACCTTGATGGGGCGCGAGAAGTCCCCTTCCGCCATCATATGGAGGTCGGTCTTGAGCTGCTCGACCGAGGTGCCCACCAGATCGAGCAGGGAGCGATAGGTGCGCCAGAGGAAGAACATCAACACCAGACCGAGGGCGATAAAGAGATAGCGCAGCATGTCGGTATTGGCGATGGCGCTCTCGACTGCCTCATGGTTGCGCTGCTCCATCATCACGTAGAAGTCATCGATGGGGGACATGATGCGCCCCTTGTTCTGGTGATAGGCCTTGTCATGCATCATGGCGATGGCTTTTTGCTGGTTGGCAACCGGGTCGCCATCGCTCTGCTGCACCAGTTTGAAGGCGGCGACCTCGGTGTTGACCAGGGCATCCGAGTTGTTTTTGGCCTCGTTCAGTTTGGCGAGCTCACCGTCGGTGAAACCGGCATCCTTCATCAGGTCGATCAGGCCACGGCGAACATTGCTGTCGGGGCGGGGATTCTGGCCGTTGGCGGCGACAAAGTCCCAGTAGATACGGTTGTAGCCATCCGGCCTCGGCTGTTCGCCGTTGCGAATGGCCAGGATCCGCATGTACTGCTGCTCGTAGGCTGGATCCTTGGTGATGACATAGGTGCGACCGAGTCGGGTCAGATCATCGGAGGATTGGCGCAGTTCGTCGGCCAGCAGGTAGGAGACATATTGTTGTCGATAACTCTCTTCCAGTTGTTTACCCGCCCAGCTGTAGGCGAAAAACACCAGTGACAGCAGGATCAGGGTGATGACGGATAGCAGCAGGTTGAGCTGAAAGGCGGGCTTGTTCTGTTCCATGGTATGGGCGTCCTTTCCCTATGGCTGAGTGTCGTATGGAGCATCGCCAAGTCAATGGCTGGCAAGGCTTTTTGCTCTGAGAGTATAGGAAGGGAAACTCACTGATGAAGGCCGTGGGGACAAATTAAGGGCGGATCAGGTGAACAAGTGTGGATAAAGATGACCGGGGTCAATTCCCCGGTCATCTGGGGTGGCGTGAGTTAATGCGGCCCGATCACCCGATCATAGGATTTCAAGGTCGGTGAGCGGCACGGCGCAGCAGGTGAGGATCTTGCCCTCTGCCCGCTCGGCGGCGGTGATGGCGGGGGCGTCGGGGTGATCCACCTCGCCCGAGATCAGCGTCTGTTTGCAACTGCCGCAGATGCCGGCGCGGCAGCTCCACGGCAGCTCTACACCTTGCTTGTTGGCCTGATCCAGCACTGTGCCCTGATTGTTGCCGGTAAAGGCTTGGGCGCCGATAAGCAGTTGCACCGCCTGATGGGGGCGAGCCACCGAGAGAATGGCGCCGCCAAAACTCTCCTGTTTGATCCGTGCGGCTGGAACGCCGAGGACTGCAACTTTCGACGTCGCATCGGCCATAAAGCCGTGGGGGCCACAGATAAAGACCTCTTTTTCGGCCAACCCTTTGACCAGTTGCAGATGCTCATCATTGAGTCGCCCTTGTAGCCCCTGCCAGTGATTGTCCGGCTGGCTCAGGATCAGGGTGAGGGTCATGCCCTGCTGCGCCATGGCGTGCAGTTCGCTGGCGGCGGGAATGTCCGCTTCACTGCGGCACAGGTGCATAAAGTGAACCTCTTCCAGCTCCCCGCGTAGCGCCAGGGTGCGGGCTATCGCCAGCATGGGGGTGACGCCGGAGCCTGCGGAGAGCAACAGGAGGTTGCGCTCGGACCCTAAGTGAAACTCGCCAGAGGGGTTGGCGGCCAGCAGCCGGTCGCCCACCTGCAGTTGCTGGTGCAGCCAGTGGGAGATGCGGCCACCCTCCACCTTCTTGACGCTGATGCCGTAACGCTCCGGGTGATCCGGTGTGGAGCTCAGGGTATAGCGGCGCTGAACCCGCTCGTTTTTGATATCGAGGCTGATGGGCAGATGCTGGCCCGGCAGGTAGTCGGGCAGAGGCTCACCATCGGCTGCTTCGAACCAGAAGGTCTCCAGATCCCGCGCCAGCGGTTCACGGGCCACGCAGACCAGCTCCCGCTTCTTCGGTGCGGCGGCGGGATAGACCACCGGACGGGTGCGTTCCAGCACCTCGATCTCGCTGCCAGCCTCAATCCACCCCTCGTTCAGGGCGATCAGGTTCTGGCCGAAGTAGACCTCGCCATCCTCGCCACGGCGGTAGCGGGTGAGGGTGGCCAGCGGCTCTTTCAGGGCGTTGAAACGATCGGTGCCCGCTTCCACCGTGGTCATGATGCAGCGGCTGCAGGGCTTGACCACCTTGAATTCCACCTCGCCGATGCGGATACGCACCCAGCTGTCCTCCTCGAAGGGCTGGGTGTTGCTTGCCACCAGATTGGTGCGGAACTGGCTCATCTGGTGCAGCGCATCGGAGCGCAGATTGAGATCCTCCAGAGAGGCCTGGCTTATCAGCAGCAGCGGATAACCGTCGGCAAAGCTGACCCGGGTGCCGGTCTTCTCGCGAAAGCGATCAGAGGTTTCACCCAGCCAGAGCAGTTGTACCGTCTCCCCTGCCACCCGGCTTAGCCAGCCATCGGCTTTGGGGTCGGTGTGCAGGGCGGTAAAGCGGTCGCTCCAGACTCCGGTAGCTTGCGGGGCGCGGCTGAAGTCGGCCTCTTGCAGGGTGAGCGGTTCAAAGCCCGGATAGCGCAGTTGCAAGCCTCCTTCGATGGGGGTGGCCACGACCTGTTGCAGCTGGGGATGGGTACGGGCGGTGATAAAGGTGCCGTCCGGTTTGACCACCATGTAGCGGCGATCCCCTGCCAGTCCCTCTTCGGTCACCCGGGCGCGAGCCAGCGGCATACCTGCAGTCGATTTGATGGGGTAGAGGTGAATGCTGTCTAGCCTGGGCATCTTCATATCCTTGTGACGCGGCGCGATCGCCTGGAAAAAGGGGAACATAACGGTTCCCCGGCGATCCGGCAATCCTTTCAAGGGGGCGGTCTATAGTTGGGAAAACAGAACAAGAGGGCATCGGGATGAAAATAAGCTGGTTGCTGGCGGGGAGCCTTTTTTGCCACGGGCTCTGGGCGCAGGAGCTGACCCTGACCACGGGAGAGTATCCCCCTTACTGCTCCGAGACGCTGAAATATCAGGGGCTGATCCCTCATGTGGTGAGCGAGGCATTCAAGAGTGAAGGGGTGAGCGTCAAGTTCCAGTTTCTTCCCTGGAAGCGGGCCTTTCGCTTGTCGGAGGAGGGGGTGGTGGATGGCACTGTCCACTGGTATGAGTCGAGCGAGCGGCGCAAAACCCATCTCTACAGCGATCCCATCCTGAGCGAGACCTACGTCTGGTTCTATCTCAAGTCAGCTCCGCTGGAATGGCGCGGCTATCAGGATCTGGCGGATCGCAAGTTGGCTGCGGTCAGTGGCTATACCTACAATGCAGATTTTTTTGCAGCCATCGCGCAGGTGCCGCTGCAGGTGCAGTTCGTCACCCGGCTGCGCCAGAGCTTTGATCTGCTGCTCTCCGGCCGCGCCGACCTGACCCTGGAGAACATAGATGTCGGCTACTACTCCCTGCGTCAGTTCTACCCGGCCAGCACGGTCGATCTCTTTGCAACCCATTCAAAACCCGTGATGAAAGTTGAAGGTCACCTGTTGATCAGCCGCAAGCGTGCCAACGCTGACGAGCTGATCAAAACCTTCAATCGGGGGCTCGCCAAACTGAAAGCCAGCGGTCAGCTGGAGAAGATGTTACTTGAGTCACGTTCTGGTCTCTATGAACCATAAAGTGCAACATTTTTTGATCCTGATTCGCTAATCAGTATAAAAAAGCGGCCATTATCGACCCAGTTCCCAGTTTCTAACGCTTTCGCTTCTTCCCCATCCGGCCACCGTCCGCCTCGGCTACACGGTATCAAGCGCCATCGGGTGGGGCCTGTCACACAAAAAGAAGAAAGCAATGTATGAGCAAACAACTGGACATGACCCCATTGCCGGATCTCTCCCTGAAAACGGGAACAGGCCCGGTGCGTACCCGGCTACCCGTCTGGCGGCCAGCCCTGCCACCCTGCAATCACGCCTGCCCGGCCGGAGAAAATATCCAGGCCTGGCTCTCTTTGGCGCAGGCCGGCCGTTTTGAGGCGGCCTGGCAGACCCTGATCGAAGAGAACCCCTTGCCCGCCATTCATGGCCGGGTCTGCTATCACCCCTGCGAGAGCGCCTGCAACCGCGGTCAGGTGGATGAATCCGTCTCCATCCACGCCATCGAGCGCTTCCTCGGCGACGAGGCGCTGGCCCGTGGTTGGCAGCCTGCGCCACCTGCCCCTGCCAGCGGCAAGAAGGTGCTGGTGATCGGCGCCGGCCCCTCCGGCCTCTCCTGCGCCTGGCACCTCAACCGGCTCGGCCATCAGGTGGAGATCCGCGAAGCGGGGCCGCTGGCGGGCGGCATGCTGCGTTTCGGCATTCCCGCCTACCGTCTGCCCCGCGACGTGCTGGATCGGGAGGTGGCCCGCATCGTGGCTGCTGGGGTGACCCTCACTCTTAACCACAAGGTGGCGGATGTGCTGCGCGAGCGCGACGAGGGGAGCTTTGATGCCGTCTTTATGGCCATCGGCGCCCATCTGGCCAAGCGGGTCGATATTCCGGCCCGTGAAGCGGGCAAGATCCTCGATGCGGTGAGCTTCCTCGAACAGGCCAGTCTGGCCGAAGAACAGGGCTTGCCGCCCCCCAAACTGGGACGGCGGGTAGCGATTTATGGGGGTGGCAACACCGCCATGGACGCGGCCCGCACCGCCCGCCGCCTCGGGGTCGAGGAGGCGATGATCATCTACCGCCGCGACCGGGACCATATGCCGGCCCACGCCTTTGAAGCCGATGAGGCCGAGGAGGAGGGGATCAAGATCAACTGGCTGCGCACTATCCGCCAGCTCGATAGCACCAGCATCGAAGTGGAGGTGATGGCGCTGGATGCCGAGGGCAAGCCAGTGCCCACCGGCAAGTTTGAAACCCTCGAAGCGGACTCCCTTATTCTGGCGCTCGGTCAGGAGGTTGATTTGAGCGTGCTGGAGAGCATTCCCGGCGTGCGGGTCAACAAGGAGGGGGTGGTACAGGTTGGCGAGAACCTGATGACGGATGTGCCGGGCCTCTTTGCCGGTGGCGACATGGTGCCCTCCGAGCGCACCGTCACCATCGCCACCGGCCATGGCAAGAAGGCGGCGCGCCATATGGATGCCTGGCTGCGCGGTCGCCACTACCACAAACCACTCTCCTACCCGCTGGTGGGGCCGGAGCAGTTGCAACTCTGGTTCCAGACTCATGCCCCGGCCAGCAGTCAGCCGGTCAAACCGGCGTGGGCGCGGGACGACTTTGGCGAGATCATCGGCGGGTTGGATGAGGTGGCCGCCCGCTACGAGGCGGCGCGCTGCTACTCCTGCGGCAACTGCTTCGAGTGCGACGGCTGCTACGGCAGTTGTCCCGAGCAGGCCATCGCCAAGCTGGGGCCGGGCAAAGGCTATCAGGTGGATGCCGAGCGCTGCACCGGCTGCGGTGCCTGCCATGACCAGTGCCCTTGTCACGCCATCGAGCTGCGCCAACCGGAGGAGTCCCAATGAAACATGAACTGATCATGGTCGACGGCAACGAAGCCGCGGCCCGGGTGGCGTACCAGCTGAGCGAAGTGTGTGCCATCTACCCCATCACCCCGAGCTCGACCATGGCCGAACTGGCCGATGCCTGGGCGGCGGAGGGGCAGACCAACCTGTGGGGCAACATTCCCACAGTGGTGGAGATGCAAAGCGAAGGGGGGGCGGCCGGCACGGTACACGGCGCCCTGCAGGCGGGGGCGCTCGCCACCACCTTCACCGCCAGTCAGGGGCTGATGCTGATGCTGCCCAACATGTACAAGATCGCCGGTGAACTGACTTCGGCGGTGTTCCATGTGGCGGCCCGCTCTCTGGCGGCGCAGGGGCTGTCGATTTTTGGCGACCATCAGGATGTGATGGCTGCGCGCAGTACCGGCTTTGCCATGCTCGTCTCCGGCTCGGTGCAGGAGGCGCAGGACCTGGCCTTGGTCGCCCATAGCGTCACCTTGCAATGCCGGGTGCCCTTTATCCACTTCTTCGACGGGTTCCGTACCTCCCACGAGGTGAACAAGATCACCGCCCTGCATCGGGATGAAATTCGCGCCCTTATCGACAACGACTGGGTACGCGCCCACCGTGCGCGGGCGCTTAACCCGGATCATCCGGTGATGCGCGGCACCGCCCAGAACCCGGATACCTATTTCCAGTCCCGCGAGAGCGTCAACCCCTTCTACGAGGCGGTACCGGCCCGGGTGCAGCAGTGCATGGACAATCTCGGCGAGCTGACCGGCCGCCACTACCGGCTGGTGGAGTACCACGGTGCATCGGATGCCACCGACGTCATCGTGCTGATGGGCTCGGGGGCGGCCACCGCCCGCACCACTGTGGATTGGCTCAACCGGCAGGATCGCAAGACCGGGGTGCTGGTCATTCGCCTCTATCGCCCTTTCCCGGTACAGGCGCTGCTCGACGCGCTGCCGCAGAGCGTGCGGCGCATCGCCGTGCTGGATCGCACCAAGGAGCCTGGGGCGGGCGGCGAGCCGCTGCTGCTGGATGTGCAGAGCGCGCTGATCGACGGTTTGCAGCGCGGTCTTATCAAGCGGCTGCCCTGGCTCAGTGGCGGTCGCTATGGCCTCTCCTCCAAAGAGTTCACCCCCGCCATGTGCGCGGCGGTGTTTGAGGAGCTCTCTTCCGATGCGCCGCGCCCCCGCTTTACCGTGGGGATTGTCGATGACGTCTCGGGCCTCAGTCTGGCCTGGCACCCCATCGGCGATCTGGAGCCTGCCAGCCGGGTGCGGGCGCTCTTCTTCGGCCTCGGCGCCGACGGTACCGTCGGCGCCAACAAGAACAGCATCAAGATCATCGGCGAGCTGGAGGGGTTCCACGCTCAGGGCTACTTCGTCTACGACTCCAAAAAGTCGGGCTCGCGCACCGTCTCCCACCTGCGCTTTGGCCCCGAACCCATCGACGCCCCCTGGCTTATCGAGCAGGCGAGCTTTATCGGCTGCCACCAGTGGGGCTTTGTTGAATCGGTGGACCTGCTGGAACATGCCGCGGAAGGGGCAACCCTGCTGCTCAATGCCCCCTATGAGGCGGACAAGGTGTGGGGTCAGCTGCCCGAGCGGCTGCGTGCCCGTATTCGCGCCCTCAATATCCAGCTCTACTGCATCGATGGGGATCGGGTGGCCGAGCAAAACGGCATGGGCAATCGCATCAACACCATTATGCAGACCTGCTTCTTCGCCCTGGCTGGGGTGTTACCACGGGACGAGGCCATTGCCCTTATCAAGGAGAGCATCGAGAAGAGCTATGCCCGCAAGGGGCCCGAGGTGGTCGAGCGCAACTTCGCGGCGGTGGACGACACTCTGGCTCATCTCCATCAGGTGGCCATCCCGGCCGGTGAAGAGCAGATCAGCGACTATCCGCTGCCATTGGCGCCGGGTGGCAGCGAGTTTGTCCAGCGCGTCACCGGCGAGATGCTGGCGGGGCGTGGCGATCTGATCCCCGTTTCCATGCTGCCAGTGGATGGCACTTACCCCACCGCCACCAGCCGCTTCGAGAAGCGCGATATCGCCCGCGAGATCCCGATCTGGCACTCCGATATCTGCATCCAGTGCGGCAACTGCGTCTTTGTCTGCCCCCACGCGGCGCTGCGGGCCAAGTTCTACCATCAGGACTGGTTGGCGACCGCCCCCGAGGCCGCTCAGTCGGTGCCGGTCACCGCCAAGGGCTTCCCCGACAGCCGCTACACATTGCAGCTCTATCCGGAAGATTGCACCGGCTGCGGCCAGTGCGTGCAAGCCTGTCCGGTGCGGGTCGGTGCAGATGAGAGCCATGAGGGCGAGCGCGCCATCACCATGATGGACAAGGCGCCGCATCTGGCTGGCCAGAAGCAGGCGCTGCGCTGGTTCGAGAGCCTGCCCTGGCCTGCCCGCGAGCGGGTGGATTTCTCCACGGTGCGCGGTGCCCAGTTCCTCGAACCCCTGTTCGAGTTCTCCGGTGCCTGCGCCGGTTGTGGCGAGACTCCGTATCTCAAGCTGCTGACCCAGCTGTTTGGCGATCGCATGCTGGTGGCCAACGCCACCGGTTGCTCTTCCATCTATGGCGGCAACCTGCCGACCACCCCGTGGGCCAAGAATGGCGAAGGGAAGGGGCCCGCCTGGTCGAACTCCCTGTTTGAGGACAACGCCGAGTTTGGCTTTGGCTTCCGCCTCACCGCCGATCAGCATCACGGTCAGGCGGTGGCGGCCCTTGAAGCGATGAAGGGGGAGCTGGGTGAGGCATTGGTCGAGTCGCTTATCAACGCCCCGCAGCGGCTGGAGTCGGAGATCCGCGCCCAGCGTACCCAGGTGGCGCAAGTGCGCGAGCGGCTGGAAGAGGTGAAATCCGGCAAGGCCCGCGAGCTGCTGTCGCTTATCGATCAGCTGGTGCGCCGTTCGGTCTGGATCATCGGCGGCGATGGGTGGGCCTATGACATCGGCTCGGCGGGGCTCGATCATGTGCTCGCCTCCGGGCGCGATGTGAACGTGCTGGTGATGGATACCGAGGTCTACTCCAACACCGGCGGCCAGATGTCGAAATCGACCCCGCTCGGCGCCGTCGCCAAGTTCGCGGCGGGGGGCAAGACGCTGGCCAAGAAGGATGTGGCGCTGCAGGCCATCTCCTACGGCAACGTCTATGTTGCCCGCATCGCCTTTGGTGCCAATCCGCAGCAGGCGCTGCAGGCCTTGCGTGAGGCGGAAGCCTATCCGGGCCCCTCGCTTATCATCGCCTACAGCCACTGTATCGCCCACGGCATCGATATGGAGTTTGGCCTGACCCAGCAAAAACGCGCCGTCGCCTCCGGTCACTGGCCGCTGATGCGCTACAACCCGGTACTGCGCAGTGCGGGGCAGAACCCCTTCAGCCTCGACAGCCTGCGCCCCTCCATTCCCCTCGCTGAATACCGGCAGGAGGAGACCCGTTATCGGGTGCTGGCCCAGAGCCATCCGGAGGAGGCTGAGCGGCTGATGCAGGTGGCGCAAAAAGTGGCGTGGCAGAAGTGGGCCACCTACGAGGAGATGGCCACCCGTGAGGCCAGCCATTTTCATCCGCCGGTGTGAGGATTGTGTGAGTGAAATATAACCAAGCGGGCCATTGGCCCGCTTTTTTGTATCGAGAATCATGAGGTGTCTTTAGATAGAACAACTCTATAGCAAGGTTTGCTCTGTTATCTTGTAACTATTAGATTGCAATATATCTTAGATATCACAAATATGTGAGGCGGCACAGAGAAAAACATATGAAAGGATAATACTCTGCAAAATTGTTTGTTTTAAATGGCAACTTATCAACATGGAGGTTGATTTTAGAATGTCTAATAATAAGATATCCTTTGGTTTGAGAGACGGTGTTTTAGTAGAGGTTTCAGAAGTGAAATCTGGGCTTGCTTGTGGTTGTATATGTCCATCTTGCCATGGGAAATTACAGGCGAATAAAGGACAAAAAGTTTCACATTACTTTTCTCATGATCCATCCAATGCAACTAAAACAACGAAGGCGTGTGAGTCAGCTTTTGAAACATCAATTCATTTAATGGCCAAACAAATTCTAAGTGAAGAAGGTGTTTCAAAATTCCCCAAGCTATCAGTAACAGTCACCCAAAAGGATAAACTTGGGAATTCTCATGAAGAAACGTGTATGGTAACTGAAGAATCATTAATGAACTTTAGTCATGTGACGTTAGAGCAACAATTGAGTGTTATCAGACCTGATATAATTGCCTATAACGGTTCAACTCCTTATCTAATTGAAATTGCAGTAACACACTTTGTGGATAATGAGAAACTGAAATGGATTAGGGCGAATGAAATGTATGCAATTGAAATTGACTTATCTAAGGTGACTTATACAATAACGAAAGATGCTCTAAAGCAATTGATTATTGAAAACGTAGCCAATAAAAAGTGGCTGTCTCATCCAGAAGCCCATGCAAAGAAGTCTGAATTAAAAATAAAATTAGATGAAAAAGTAAGGGGTGTTAATAAAAGCATTGATGAGGCTAAGTTGAAAAATAAAATTGCCAGTCATATTGATGTCGTAGTACCTCAGAAAAAGAAAGTGACTTCTGGTTATGATAATAAAACTAAAAATATACAGGAGTCTGATCCTAGGTGGTTTTTATGTGAGGCATGTCGCCATGTATTCAAAGTGGCGTTAAAGGATGCGCCATACACAATAAAAAGCATCCCATGTCCAGAGTGTGAACATGCTGTCTCAGCTAGATAAAAATATTGTGAATATGAAATAGTCGGATTTTTTATTCGTGCTGGGTAAGTTGAAAATTGTGCTGTGTCCATAGCTAGTTATGAAGAAAGGCTAGCGTTCTGTGGGGCTGGCCAAGAAAGAACATTGAGAAAATATAACGCCCCTAACGTAATGATATGTTGTTGTCTTGGCAGCATTTGTTTATCCGCAGGTTAAGGCTTCCCTTTCCTACCAAGGCAGGTAAGCTGCGGGGCAAATAGCGTCAAGCAGGAGAAGGGACAATGACAGAACAACATATCGCCGGGACGATCGGTATTCTGGGGGCCGGGTGGCTGGGGCTGCCGCTGGCGCGGGCCCTGCTGGCAGCAGGCAAGCCGGTGGCGGTGACGGTCAGCAGCGCCGAGAAGGCGGCCCATCTGCAAGGGGAGGGGATCGCTGCCCATCCGCTGCTGATTTCTGCCGAGATGCCCGTCGCTGATCAAAAAGCGCCGTGGCCCATCCCCTGCGAGAGTCTGGTGATCTGCGTACCGCCCAGCAAAACCGATGACTATCCGCAGGCGGTGGCAAAGGCCTGTCAGCTTGCCAAAGCGAGCGGCACCCGGCGGGTACTGTTTGTCAGCGCCACCTCGGTATGGGGAGCGGGGCAGCAGGAGGGTGAGCAGCCCAAACCGCGCCATGCCCGTGGCGAGCGGATGCTGGCGGCGGAGCAGGCGGTGCTGGCGGCCGGTTTCGAGACGGTGATGATAGTGCGCCCCTCCGGCCTTTATGGCCCGGACCGCCATCCCGGCCGTTTCCTCGCGGGCAAGACGCTGGATGGCGGCGCCCAGTCGGTCAATCTGGTCCATCTGGACGATGTGGTGGCGGCCTGCATGCTGCTGCTGGAGCGGGGCAAGGACGGGGATGTCTTCAACCTGAGCGCGCCTGTGCACCCGCGCCGCGAGCAGTTTTACCCCTTTGCGGCGCGCCAGCAGGGGTTGCCTGTGCCGGTCTTTATCGAGCCTGCCGGTGAATTTCAGCCCATCGACGGTCAGCTGATTTGCCAGCAGATGGGATTCAACTATCGCTGGCCCGATCCGGCCCACTGGTTTGCCGAGCTCGCCGCCTCGGGCAATTGAGGTTTGCCAAGGGGGTGCTCGCCCCCTATCATGCCGCCATCCATGAGAGAGAGGCGGTAATGATGGTAGATACAAAACGTCACCCCGATGGGGAGTTGTTGCTGAGAACCCTGGCAATGCCAGCCGATACCAACCCCAATGGCGACATCTTTGGTGGCTGGATCATGTCCCAGATGGATATAGGTGGGGGCATTATGGCCAAGGAGCTGGCAAAAGGACGTATTTGTACCGTATCCGTCGAAGGCATGACCTTTCACAGTCCGGTCAAGGTGGGCGATGTGGTCTGCTGCTACGGCCGCTGCATGAAGATCGGCCGCAGCTCCATGAAGCTCAAGCTGGAGGTGTGGGTCAAGCCGGTACTGCGGGAGAACGATGCCCAGCGTTACTGTGTGACCGAGGGGATCTTCACCTATGTCGCCATCGACGAACAGGGCAAATCCCGCCCGGTTCCGGTGAGTGCCTGATTAAATCAGCCGGGCATTGATGATGGATATTTCCTGCTCAAGCCCGGTTTTTTGCCGTATCATGCGTTCCAGCATCTCTTCCGAGCCCACATATTGCAGGGTGTCAAACAGGCAGAGATCGCATTGAGGGTCTCGTCTTATCTGATAGACGGTGGCCAGCTCCACTTGATGACAATTTCCTTGTTGATCATAAAACGTCACGTTATACCGAAGTTCTTTCGCCATGAGACAAGGTCCTTCTGGTTGGGTGGAACAGGGACTATCAGCTTAGTCGGCGTGGATGACGTTTGTGATGGTCGCAACAAAAAGCAAAGGCGGGCGGTTGTTAGCCAATGAAAAATAGTTATCGCATTCTTGGCACCTCCCTGCTGACCCTGGGGTTGGTAGGCTGTTTTGAGGTGCCGGATCAGAACCATCTGGTCACAGCTCAAGGGATTGTGCCGGGACTCGACTGCCAGCGTCCGCCGCTGGTAGCGTTGGCGACCACGGCGCTGCCCCGTGAATTCGGGGTGACGGTGTGGAATCTCTACAAGGGCCAGCGCAAAAACTGGCGTGAAGGGATGGACAGTTATGCCAAGGGGCAGGATCTGGTGCTGCTGCAAGAGTCGGCCACCCGTCCCGATATGCTCGACTGGCTGCGCGCCGGTGATTTCCAGTGGCAACAGCTGCAAGCCTTCACCCAGGGCGGCGTGTCGTTCGGGGTGATGACGGTGGCCAAGACCCCGCAGGCGTTCGTCTGTGGCGTGCGCTCCCCCGAGCCCTTGCTGCGCATTCCCAAATCCGGGCTGGTAAGCCTCTATCCGCTGCAGGGCGATCCTGACGGCGTGATGGTCATCAATATCCATGCGGTCAATTTTGAGCTGGGGATGGCCACCTTCCGCGAGCAGCTCAACGATTTGACTGCCTTGGTGCGCCGCCATCAGGGGCCGGTGATCCTGGCCGGTGATTTCAACACCTGGAGCGACAAGCGCCAGTTCTGGTTAAGCAAATTGGTGGACGAGCTGGGCTTGCAAGAGGCCGTGCCGGTGCCTGATTTGCGCCGCACCGCCTTCGGTCGCCCGCTGGATCACCTCTACTACCGCAATCTGGACCTGGTTGAGGTGAGCTCACCGGCCACCGACAGTTCGGATCACAACCCCATCATTGCGCGCTTTGCCGCCCAGTCTGTGACTCCCTGACAAGGGTAGTGCGAGTTCCGCTCATAAAAAAATCCGGCGCTTGATGGCGCCGGATTTTTTTATACGCTCTGGCGGTCAACCCGCTCGGGATGACCCGCAGAAATTACTGGTAGAGACCCAGATTCGCTTTGGCGTAGGCTTCGAAATCGGTGCAGCCACCGATGTGCTGCTCGTCCAGGAAGATCTGCGGCACGGTATTGACCGGCTTGCCGGCGCTCTTGGCCAGATCTTCTTTGGTGATGCCTTCGGCATGGATATCCACGTAGCGGAATTTGAAGTCATCGCGCTGTTCGGTCAGCTGCTCGGCGATCTGTACGGCACGGACACAGTAGGGGCAACCCGGGCGACCAAAAATCACTGCAAACATATTTTCTCTCCGTTTTTTAAGCCGTTTTTGTATGGCCGTTGATATGAGGCAGGCAACAGCATAGTCCTGCCTCGTGGCGACTTGAAGCCGAAATTATCGATACCGTGATTCGAGTGGGCCTATTGGCTCAGCTCTCATCGGCGATCTGGATCGGCTGCTGCTGATAGATGCTCTCCAGCACCCCCTTCTCGAATACAGTCCAGGGCCATGGCGCCTTGCTGGCACGGTAGCGCTCATGGGTGGCCGGATCTTGGGACAGGCCGCGCTGGAACATCACGAACGCCTTGCGCTGGCCGCCTGCCGTGTCGATAAAGCCCACCAGATTGGAGGTGCCGGTGATGGTACCGGTCTTGGCGTGCACCTTGTTCTTCATCATGGGGGCGGTGACGCTGCGGCGCCATGCCAGGGTGCCATCCACCTGGGAGCTTGGCAGCAGCTTGATCAGGCCAAGCTCGGCATCGTTTTTCTGGATGAAGTTCAGCACCGACATCATCTGACGGGCGCTGATGAGATTGTGAGCGGAGAGACCGGAGCCGTCAGCCAGAGTGGCGTTGCCCAGATCGATGCCGTTCTTGGTCAGGATGGCGCGCACTGCCATGGTGCCGCTGCGATAGCTGCCCGGCTTGTTGTAGTAGTGACGGCCCACGGTTTTGAGGAAGGTATCGGCGTAGAGGTTGTCCGATTTCTTCAGCATCTTGGCGAGCATCACCGGCAGGGAGACCGAGTAGTGGGTGCCGAGGGTCTCAGCCCCTTCAGGGGCCTTGTGGGTGACCCGCAGCAGGCCATCATGCTTGATACCGGCACGGTTCATCGCCCAGCGGATGTTGTCCCAGCCCCAGGCTTCCACGTCGTGAATGGCGAAACGCAGACCCTGCGGCTCTTTATTCGGGGTGATGCAGCCCTTGAGCTCGTAGAAGTTGCCCTTGGCCATGTCCACTTCCAGCGCACAGAACTGGCGCGCCATATCGCCATAGCTCATCACCTCCACGTTGTCGGCACCGATGCCGATGGGGACGCCGGTAGCTACATTGCCCACCGCCGGTTTGCCAATCTGGGTGGCAGTGATGGTGCCGTAGGCGCAGTTCTTGTCGATGATGACCGAGGAGACGGGAGCGGCGAAGCAGAGGGTCTGATCCCCCCACGACCAGCCGTTGCCGCGCTCGTAGCCGTTGTAGGCGCCGGTGTTGACGTAGACATTGCCCTTGATGCTGGTGACGCCGAGCTGCTTGAACAGGGCCAGCAGATCCATGCGGGAGAGGGTGGGGTCGCCGACGAAGTTGATCCAGATATCGCCGTTGATGGTGTCACCCTGTTTGGCGCCGGGTTGGGCCTGAATGTCAGTGGCGAAGCGGAAGTCGGCACCCAGCTCGAGGCGGGCCGCCAGCGCGGTGAGCACCTTCATGGTGGAGGCGGGGGCGATCATCTGATCGGCGTGGCGGGCGAACTCGACGCCGTTATTGCCCTGCACCATGATGGCGTACTGGCCACCCTGAGGGGGCGTCAGCGGGGCGGCATGAGCCGCCAGAGAAGAAAAGAGAGCACAAAAACCAATCAACAGCCGCTGCATAACATCCTCTAACGTGACGAAGGGCCCGGCAGTGGTGCCGACCCTGATAATTCAACCCGCCGATGCGGGATCGACGGGGGTAATGCAATTCATGCCATGTATGCCGGTCGCCATCATGCCAGCGAGTTGGCGGTACGATAGCGACCCTCATAATCAAAAATTTTCTCTTTTATCTGCCAGAAGCGCCCCGATTTGCGGGCGATGACAAAATCGGGATGGCGAAACTGGCTTTCTGCCGCCAGCACGTTCGCCAGTGTGGCAAATTCGGGCTCCAGCCCCGGGGCGGGCCAATGATGACGCACAAAGTGCTGTTGAAACAAGCGCCGTGCGCCCGGGGAGTGTAATCCGAAGTATTCATTGAGGGTCAGCCCATCCTCATCGTGGTAGGTCACCTCCAGCCGCTCCCCCTGTTTGCCGCGACTTGCTGTGAGGGTTAGCCCGGCGCAGCGGATCACCATGCAATCCTTGAGATTGAGCGCCTCTTTAAGCTTGTCGTCAGGGTCCACCAGCAGCTGATCGCAGCTCTGGCAGCGGCGGGCGGCGATGTCGTTTTCGGCGCCGCAAGCGGGGCAGATCTTGGCGCGAAAGCGGTAGTCGCACTCTTCGCGGTTGCCCTCGTCATCTTCAAACAGCCCCTGACAGCGGCGGCCGTAGTGCTCGATCACCTTGCCATCCTCGTCGGTCTTGCCCCAGAAGGTGTTGGCAAAACCGCAGGCGGGGCAGGGCACCTGCACCGGCTCGGTACCGGCGTGGGGGCGAGGCTCCCCCACTTCGGGGGCAAACAGGTTGAAGTTGTTGCCCGCATAGTCGAGCACCAGACAATCGGTCTTGCCCGGCGAGAGACGCAGGCCTCGCCCGACGATCTGCTGATAGAGGGAGACCGACTCGGTGGGCCTGAGCATCACGATAAGATCGACATGGGGGGCGTCGAAGCCGGTGGTGAGCACAGCTACGTTGACCAGAAACTTGAGCTCCCGCGCCTTGAAGGCGTTGATGAGGGCATCGCGCTCCGGCCCCGGCGTTTCGCCGGTGATAAGTGCTGCCTGCTGGCCTCGGGCGCCGAGCAGGCCGTGAATTTCACGGGCATGCTCGACAGTGGCGGCAAAGATCATCACCCCCTGCCGGTTGGCGGCATACTCCAGTACCTGACTCAGGATATGGGGTGTAACCCGCTCCTGCCGCTTGAGCTCGCCGTTGAGCTCCGCCTCGCTGAAGAGACCGTTCTCCCGCGGTACCAGCTTGCTGAAGTCGTAGTGAACGATGGGAGCATCCACCATGCGCGGCGGCGTCAGGTAGCCGTTTTTGACCATAAAACGCAGCGGCAGCTCGAACACGCAGTCGCCGAACAGCCGCTCGCCGTGGCTTTTGACCATGCCGTGGTAGTGGCGCCGGAAGATCCAGCCCAGCCCGAGCCGATAGGGGGTCGCGGTGAGACCGAGGATCTTTAGGGCCGGATTGGCGGCCTTGAGGTGGTCGATCACCTGATGGTACTGGCTGTCATCATCGAGCGAGACTCGATGGCACTCATCGATGATGAGCAGCGAAAACGCTCCGTCGAAGGCATTCAGATTACGGGCGACCGACTGCACCGAGCCGAACACCACCTGGGCGCTCGCCTCCTTGCGATCCAGGCCGGCAGCGAAAATATCGGCCTTGAGCCCCCACGCCTCGTACTTGGCGTGGTTCTGCTCCACCAGCTCCTTGACGTGGGCCAGCACCAGCACCCGACCGCGTGCCTTGCGCGCCAGTTCGGCGATCACCAGACTCTTGCCAGCCCCGGTGGGCAGCACAACCACGGCGGGATCCGGGTGTTTGCGAAAGTGGTTGATCACGGCGTTGACGGCGTCGGTCTGATAGGGTCTGAGAACGAACATGAGGGCGTGGCGTTTTGGCATGGTACGGCGCAGGGTGGCGCCATTATAGGGTGCTTGCCGCCACAAAAACAGCGGGCCGGCATGATGCCGGCCCGTTGAATACATTGTGTGCTTAGTGGAAGGGGAAGAGGTAGTTCATCCAGCTTGCCATGCGCAGCAGCACTTTGCGCATTACAGAAACATGGTGGAAATACTCGGTATAGACAGCGGCTTGCCCGCTGGCACCGGCAATCACCTGATACTTGGCCCACTCGGGGTCGGTGATGGAGATGAGCACCGGCATGCGGCCCGGGCGGATAGCGCTGGTCTGATCCAGCAGCATAGCGTTGGCCTGCACGTTACCGGCGGCAATGGCCGGGATCACGGCGGTCACCTTGCCCTTGAAGATCTTGCCGGGAATACCGTCGATCACCACTTCGGCCTCATCACCCACCGCCAGACGCTGCATGCTGTTCTGCCAGAACCAGCCAACATAGGCAGTCTCATCTTTATGGATGAAGGTCATCACCGGACGGTACATAAACGGGGTGGCGATCATGCCTGGACGCAGGGCAAGCTGCACCACATGGCCATCGCTCGGGGCATAGACCACGGTCTGGGCCAGCTGGTATTTGGCTTCATCGAGCTGGGCCTGCAGATCTTCCAGCGTGGCGCGTTGCTGATCCATCTGGGCGGCGATCTCGTCTACGCTCGCCTGAGTCACGTCGAGGTCACGCTGCTTGCCGACGCCACGGCGCATCAGGTCACTGGCGCGATCTCTGTCCAGTTTGGCGGAGCGTAGTCTGGCGTCAATGGACTTGAGTTGATCCTTGTTGGCATCAAGCCGGGCGCTCAGGCTCTCCACTTTCAGTCTGAAAGGCTCGTCATCGAGGCGAAACAGCACATCGCCCTTCTTCACCGGCTGGTTGGCTTGCACCGGCACCTCGACTACCCGGCCCTTGACCAGCGGTACGATAGGGGTGGAGAGGTAGTAGTTGCGCGCCATCTCGGAGTAGGGGTGGTTGTAGTTCATCAGCATGATGAGGGTGCCGATGAGCACCACACCACCCAGCGCGGCAGTCGGAACAGTCCACTTGTTGAGCGGGATGCGGAAGATTTTGAAAATGGCTACACAGAGTGCCGTATAGGTCAGGATCAGTAGCAGGTCCATGATTTATCCCTGTTGCTCTTGCTGTTCGATATGGTTGAGACGGCCCTTCAGTTCAGCCAGCTCTTCTCTGAGGGCCGCGATATCATCTTCATCTTTTTGCAGGCGCTGGTTAAAGCCCCAGCCGCGATCGGGGCGATAGATGGTTGCCCAGATCCAGAGGAAAGGCCACAACACATGCAGGGTGAAGAGACTGACCCAGCCGGCAACATGGATGGCATCCTGATGGGGATGATTGCGATGTTTGGCGATTTCGTAAGGAATATCGTGGATCACGATGATTCCGTAGAAGATGACCAGCGCGACAAAGACGAGCAGGCCAAGGGCAAAGTAATCAAGGAACATGTATAACCTCCACTGGCTTTAAGCACAGCTTTATCATTGATTCATATATTCGGGAAAGCAATTTAAAATCACATATTTATCGTCAGGTCGCACGGAATCTTAAGGGCTTGTGCTGTATAGGAGCTTAAGGGAATAACGAGTTGTTTTATTGGTTTTTTTGTCAATTAAAAAGGGGCCTTTTGGCCCCTTTTTTACCACCTCAAGTCAGACATCATCCTTCACTTGGATTGCTAACCAGTGGTTGGCGGAACTTCATCAGGAAGGCCACGGTAATGGCCGCCGTTGCAGTCAGGCCGATGATGGTGGAGGTCCCCATCTCCAGACCGAACCCGATGGGGGCGTTGGCCAGATAGGTGATCACCACAGCGGTCATGAACATGGCGGGAATGGTGCAGATCCAGTGCAGCTTGCCCTCTTTGATGAGGTAGGCAGCCGCAGCCCACAGCATGATGACAGCGGTGGTCTGGTTGGCCCAGCCGAAGTAGCGCCAGATCACCCCGAATTCAGCCTTGGAGATGATGAAGCCAAGGATAAACATGGGGATGGCGATCAGCAGACGTTTGGCCAGCGGCTTCTGGGTCATCTTCAGGAAGTCCGCCACGATCAGGCGAGCACTGCGAAACGCGGTGTCACCGGAGGTGATGGGCAGGATCACCACGCCGAGGATGGCCAGAATGCCGCCGACTGTGCCGAGCAGGCTAGTGGAGACTTCGTGTACCACGGCTGCCGGGCCGCCGTTGGCCATGGTAGCGTTGAGTGCTTCGGTGCTGTCGTAGAAGGAGAGACCCAGGGTGCACCAGATAAGGGCGATGATCCCTTCACCGATCATTGCGCCGTAGAAGATGAAGCGGCCGGATTTTTCGTTCTGCATGCAGCGCGCCATCAGCGGTGACTGGGTGGCGTGGAAGCCTGATACCGCGCCACAGGCGATGGTGATGAACAGCAGCGGCCAGAGCGGCAGTTCGGTCGGGTGCAGGTTGGAGAAGTCCATCCCGGTGTTGTAGAAGCCTTTGCCGGAGGCGATCAGGCCAACGATGAGGCCGACCGACATGAAGACCAGCAGGGCGCCGAAGATGGGGTAGAAGCGGCCGATGATCTTGTCGATGGGGACTATGGTCGCGAGGATGTAGTAGGCAAAGATTGCCACGATCCAGTAGACCAGATCGGTGGAGGTGAGGTTGGCGAGCAGCCCTGCCGGGCTCAGCACGAATACCACGCCGACCAGCATCAGCAGCACCACGGCAAACAGGTTCATGAAGTGCTTGGCGGCGGTGCCCAGATGCTCACCGACCACGGTTGGCACCGAGGCCCCCTTGGCGCGTACCGACAGCATGCCGGAGAAGTAGTCGTGAACCGCACCGGCGAAGATGCAGCCAAAGACGATCCACAGCATGGCGACCGGGCCGTAGAGGGCACCCAGGATGGGGCCGAAGATAGGGCCGACACCTGCGATGTTGAGCAGTTGAACCAGATAGACTTTCTTGTCCGACATCGGGACATAGTCCACCCCGTCAGCCATGGTGATGGCGGGGGTTTTCAGCTCGGGTTTCGGGCTGAATATCCGTTCGATGAATTTGCCGTATATGAAGTAGCCGGCCACAAGTAAGCCGACACAGAGGAAGAACCAGATCATTGCTACGCTCCTGCATTGTTATTTTTTAGTGTGCAGAGCGAGTCTAAAACGGTTGCGCCTGTCTGGCAGGTGAAACTCCCCGAGCGGCGCTTTGGCGCGCCGAGCGGTCGGCGGCTGTGATCAGGCGCACACTCCGTGGCTCAGTCCAGCCCCAGCTGATCTTTGAGCTCCTTGAGATAGCGACGACTGACCGGCACCCGGGCGCCGCTCGGGGTGACAATCTCTGCCAGCTGGTTATCCAGCAGCCGGATCTCGAAGATGGCGTTGGGGGAGACCAGATACTGGCGGTGGCAGCGCAGCAGCGGGCTCTTTTCTTCCAGCGATTTGAGGGTGAGCTGGGTGTGGAACAGCTCGCCCTGACAGGCCACATGGACCCCGCCCAGATCGGAGAAGGCATACTCCACCTGCGCGATGGGCAGCAGCCTGACCCGATTGTGCAGATAGCCCGGAATATGTTCGATAGTCGGGGCCAGCCGCTCGATGGGCTGCGGGGAGATATCCTGCTTGAGGCGAGCGAGGGTCTTGGCGAGCCGAGCGGGCTCCACCGGTTTGAGCAGGTAGTCGAAGGCGTTCTCTTCAAAGGCCTGAATGGCATATTCGTCAAAAGCGGTGACAAAGACGATGCGGGGCAGGGGGTCGAGCATGGCGACCAGCTCCATGCCGCTCAGCTTGGGCATCTGGATATCGAGGAACACCACATCGGGCTTGAGGCGCTGAATAAGCGGCAGCGCCTCGATGGCGTTGGCCGCTTCCCCCACGATCTCGATGGCAGGATCGCAGGCCAGCTGCTGCCTCAGCTCTTCGCGGGCATAGTGTTCGTCATCGACTATCAGGGTGCGGATCATGGTTGCTCCTTGGGGATGGTGAACGAGACCCGGGTCCACTGTTCCGGCTCGCAGGCAATAGTCACGCCATAGCGCTCGCCAAAGGCGCTTTTCAGTCGCCGGTCGACGATGGTCATGCCCAGACCGTCGCCAGCGGGGTGCGCTTGCCAGGTGCCTGCATTGTCCTCCACGTGGATAGTGACGCTGGTGGGATGCTCATCAGTCCAGAGGCGAATGCGCCCTTGCTCCAGCAGGGTCGAGATGCCGTGCTTGATGGCATTCTCGATCAGCGGTTGCAGAGTGAAGCTGGGCAGTCGCAGTGTGGCCAGATGGGGCGGGATTTCGTTTATCACCGTCAGCCGATCGCCAAAACGGGCCAGCTCGATCTCCAGATAGGATTGGCAGTGCTCCTGCTCCTCCTGCAGGGTCGCAAGGCCGCTCTGGCGTTTGAGATTTTTGCGAAAGAACAGCGACAGGTGCAGCAGCAGATCCCGCGCCTTGTCCGGATCGCGCCGGGTGATGGCACTGATGGTGTTGAGGGTGTTGAACAGAAAGTGGGGGTTGATCTGGGCCTGGATAAGTTTCAACTCGGACTGCACCAGCAGCCGCTGATGCTGCTCCAGCCGACCGGCCAGCAACTGCTGTGACAGCAGGTTGGCAATCCCTTCCCCCAGGGTGTGGTTGATCTTGAGAAACAGCCGCTTCTTCGGCTCGTAGAGCTTGATGGTGCCGATCACTCCTTTGTCCCCCTGCAGCGGGATCACCAGCACCGAGCCCAGTTGGCATGCGGAGGAGAGGCTGCAGCGATAGGGTTGGCTGTTGCCATCGGCAAACAGCACCTTGTTCTGGGCGATGGCCTGCATGGTGATGGCTGACGCGATGGGGGTACCCGGCAGATGGTGATCTTCGCCGGTGCCGATAAAGGCGAGGATCTGCTCGGTGTCCGTGATGGCGACCGCCCCCACGCCGGTCTCCTCCTGAATGATGCGGGCAATCTTGTTGCTCGCCTCCGGGGTAAAGCCCTGACTCATGATCCCCACGGTGCGGTTGGCGATATTGAGCGCCTTGGCGGAGAAGACCCGGGAGAACTTCTCATACATCCGCTGCTGGTCGCGGATCATGCTGATGAAGAGCGCCGCGCCGCAGGAGTTGGCCAGAATCATCGGGGTGGCGATGGTGCGCACCAGCAGCAGGGATTTGTCGAACGGGGTCGCCACCAGCAGGATGATGACCATCTGCATGATCTCGGCGTAGAGGGTGGTAAAGAAGGCGATACGCGGTTCAAACAGGGCATCCGTTCGTCCCGAGCGCATCAGTCGCCAGTGCACTATGCCCCCGAGCAACCCCTCGCAGGTGGTGGAGATGGCGCAGGCGAGATCGGTAAATCCCCCCAGCGTATAGCGGTGCAGGCCGCCGGTCAGCCCTACCAGAAAGCCCACCAGCGGCCCCCCCAATAATCCCCCCAAGACAGCGCCGACCGCCCGGGTGTTGGCGATGGCATCGTCGATATCGAGGCCCACATAGGTGCCGAGGATACAAAAGCTGGAAAAGATGATGTATATCAGTATTTTGTGAGGTAGTCTCACTGAATAGTTGGCAAGCGGGCGCAGCAGCGGGCTTTTCGAGAAGAGATAGGCGATCACCAGGCTGACGCTCATCTGTTGCAGCAAGGAGAGGACCAACTGCATAAAAAACGCTCCTCATAAGCCAGCTGAAAAAATAGCCAGCCCGTGAATAAGTGTGATCAGGATCTTGTTCTGTTGGCCCAACTGGGCGCAACGGGCCGCCAGTTTGCCAGAACAAGTGGATAAAACCATATTAAATCAGCATGTTAAATTGATATTTGTGTAAGCGGCAGCGGGTTGATATTGATGGATGGAGCATGAATGTATCCGCTGGATACGCCACACGGAGGTGGCATGCTCCGCCCGGCCCTTGGCTGGGCGTTTTTTATACATGGTCAGTTGGCAACCTTCTGATGGGGGTTTGAGCAATTATTCCGGTTTGTCCAATGAGTTATCCCCAGCTTCTGGGGATAACTCAGAATGCAAAGTAGTAGCAGAAGCGGCGGGTCAGGTTGAAGAACTGCCGTTGTCCCTCATCCAGTTCTTCCTGTTTCAATACTCCGGTAATAATACGCTCGTCTTCCCGCAGGTCGATCATGGCGACGGCTTCTGGCCGCTGGGCCTTGATATAGGGCAGGATCTTCGGCTTGAGGGGCATGGTGGGCTCGGTGGATAGCACCAACGCAATGCTCTCGTCCGAGAGTTTCACCAGTGATCCTGGCGGATAGACTCCCAGCACTTTGATCAACAACTTGACCAGATTCTGGTCGAACTTTTTCTGGGATAACTTGTAGAGCTGGCTGATGGCCTGACCCGGCGCGGCCGGGTTGCCGCTGTTGCGGGGATGGAGCAGCTCGTCGTAGAAGTCGACCAGCCCGATCAATCGCGCCAGCGGCGGGATCTCCCCGCCCTTGATCCCGAGCGGATAACCGCTGCCGTCGAGCCGCTCGTGGTGCAGATGGGCGACCTGACGGATTTTCGGTTCAAAGGCGTTGAGCTGGGTCAGCATGTCAAATCCGTACTGGGGATGCATATTGAGGAAGTTCTGCTCGGCCTTGTTGAGATCCCCGCGTTTTTGGGTGATCTGGCTCGGGATTTTCAGTTCGCCGATGTCGTGGATAAGTCCCGCAAGTCCCGTCTCCTCAATCTCGATGGGGTTCATGCCGAGTTCGCGGGCCATCAGCATGGCGATAAAGGCGACGTTGAGGCTGTGCTGCAACAGGATATCGGTGTGGGGGCTGCGAATAAGGTGGAGCCCGAGAGGCCCTTCGTGCTGACTGAGGGTGAAGGCGGCATTGCGGACGATCTGGGCGGTATTGGCCAGCCCTTCATCCGGTTTGAGGTTCAGCGCCCCGAGAGCATCACGCAGCTCGCTCATGGATTGGCCAAAGGCTTTGTCGGCGGCGCGCATGGAGCGGCGAAAGGCTTTCTCGTCAAAGGGGGGCGGGCCCGAGGCAATCAGCTCTTCCAACTCGTCAAGGTCAGGCCCGGCATCCGGGATATCGCCGCGCAGCAGCGGCTCGATGGGCAGATCGCTCTTGTCGGGGTCGACCATCAGCAGGGTGAGATCAAGATGACGGAGAATGTCGAGTTGCTGCTGATCCTTGATCTTGAAGGTATTGAACATAAACGGGTGGTTGGTCCATCCCGTGGGGAGATGGATATAGTGGCCTACTCTCAATTGCTCTATCGAGGCTTGGATCAGTGCCATCGGTTAACCTGCATTTCGTGAATGCCTACTCAACAAGCTAGCAAAATCCGATGGATAGACAACTAAAAATCCATTTCGGTGCTGCGGAGCACCCCGTGCTGTGATGGGGCGCACGAGCGCCGTGCTGCTCCTCTTAATTCGCGCTTAAGTTTTACTTCCTACGCTGGCCCCGTCGTTTTTGTTGGCTTGGCCGGCCCGCTGCACTGCAGGCCGGTATGTAGGAGTTGTTTATGCGTGTAACTCTCGGTGTACTGCAGACCAATCTGTTGCTGGTACTCTTTTTCGCCCTGGTACTGAATTGGCCAATCTTTTTGCATTTCTATACGGTGCTCAGCGCCCTGACCCATGTCAAAGCCGGATTTGCCATCTCGATCCCGCTGGTGCTGATCGCGGCGCTCAATGCCGTGTTTATTCCCTTCACGTTCCGGTTTGTGCTCAAGCCCTTTTTTACCGTGCTCATTTTGACTGGCTCCATCGTCAGCTACGCCATGCTCAAATACGGCGTCATCTTTGATGCAGGCATGATCCAGAACATAGTGGAGACCAACAGTGGTGAGGCCGGGGCCTATTTGAATGGCTCGGTTGCACTCTGGTTTCTGCTGACCGGGCTGTTGCCTGTTCTGGTGCTCTGGTCACTGCGGATCCGCTATCCGGCTCGCTGGTATCAGGGGGTGGCGTTGCGGGCTGGTGCACTGGCTATCTCTCTGCTGTTTATCGGGGGCGTCGCGTCACTTTACTATCAGGATTACGCCTCGGTCGGGCGCAACAACAAGTCTCTGGCCAAAGAGATTGTGCCCGCCAACTATGTGCACGGCCTCTACAAATATGGGCGGGATGTGCTGTTTGCCACGCCGATCCCCTACCAGCATCTGGGGACAGATGCCAGGGTGGTGGCCCGGGGAAGCAAGCCGACTTTGATGTTCCTGGTGGTGGGGGAGACGGCGCGCAGCCAGAACTACTCCCTTAACGGGTATGGCAAGGCGACCAACAGCTTCACGGCCAAAGAGCAGGGGGTGGTGTCGTTCAGGGATGTGCGCTCCTGCGGCACGGCCACCGCCGTCTCGGTGCCCTGCATGTTCTCCAACCTCACGCGCCGCGGCTACGATGACCAGCTTGCCAGCTCCCGTGACGGCCTGCTCGATGTGCTGCAACATGCTGGAGTCTCGGTGTTGTGGAAAGAGAACGATGGCGGTTGCAAAGGGGTGTGCCGCAATGTGCCGACCATCGAGATCCTCCCCAAATCCTATCCTGCGCTCTGTCAGGGGGAGTCTTGCTATGACGAGGTGCTGCTGGAGGGGCTGGATCAGCAGATTGCCGGCATGAAGGGCAACAAGCTGGTGGCTTTTCACCTGATGGGCAGCCATGGCCCGACCTACTATCGCCGCTATCCTGCCACTGATCGGGTATTCGTGCCCGACTGCCCGCGCAGCGACATCGAAAACTGCAGCAACGAAGAGCTGGTCAACACCTATGACAACACCATCCGCTACACCGACAAGGTGGTGGGGCTGCTGATAGACAAGCTCAAGTCGCTGGAGAGCCAGTACGATGTGGGACTGGTCTATCTCTCCGATCACGGCGAATCCCTTGGGGCTATGGGGCTCTATCTGCACGGCACGCCCTACAAATTTGCGCCGGATGATCAGACCCGGGTGCCGCTGCTGACCTGGTTCTCGCCCCAGTTACAGGCCGATCGCCAGCTGGATATGGGTTGCCTGGCGGCGGAGGCGAGCAGTCAGCGCTTCTCCCATGACAACCTCTTTCACTCCATGCTGGGGATCATGGATGTGCAGACGAGTGTTTACGACAACAAGCTGGATCTGTTCAAGCCATGTCGGGCGGGCTAAATCGCCAGCAAGCACACAATAGAAAACGGCAGCCAGTGGCTGCCGTTTTGTTATCTCGCAAGATCAGTGTCTTACTTCTGCTCCATGATGATCTGCAGCAGATCTCCCTCCAGCAGGGCGCGCTTGACCAGTGCAAAGCCGCCATAGGTCGGCTGGTTCTGGAAGCGGGCTTTCACGATGGGCAGGCCACGGTGGAAGCTCGGAAGTGATTGATGCTCGACGCAGCGACGGATAGCCGGGAAGAGGATCTCTTCGGCGGCGGTGATTTCGCCGGCGATCAGCACCTTCTGCGGGTTGAACAGGTTGACCGTGATGGCCACGGCTCGTCCCAGATGCTCACCCACGTTCTCGATCACGCTGCGGGCCAGTTCATCGCCTGCCAGCGCAGCCTTGCACACCTCCTGAATGGTGATGTGCTTCTCTTGCAGCGCGCTCTGGTGACCGCGGCTGATGAGCTCCTTCACCTTGTCGATGATCGCTTCGTTGGAGGCGATGGTCTCGAGGCAGCCGAAGTTGCCACAGTGGCAGCGCTTGCCGAGGGGCTCGACCTGGATGTGGCCGATCTCGCCGACGTTGCGGTTCTGGCCGAGGAACACCTGACCCTTGGTGATGATCCCGGAGCCCGTTCCCTGGTGGACACTTACCAGAATGGAGTCCATGCAGTCGCGGGACTCACCGAAGAAGTGTTCGGCCAGTGCCAGAGAGCGGGTGTCGTTGCCCACGTAGCAGGGGAGGTTGAAGTGGTTCTCAAGCAGCTTCGCCAGTCCCAGATTGCGGATCTGGTACTTGGGGGTGTAGATGACCATGCCGGATTCCGGGTTGACCAGACCCGGCATGGTCAGCGCGATGCTGATGAGGTTGCGACAACGTTCGCGGTTGGCATCGATAAAGGCGCCAATCTCTCGCAGCAGCATGTCGACCACGGGTTGCTGGTCGATCTCGGTCACCTGAATGACGTGCTGGTCGAGCTCCTTGCCATCGAGGTCATAGAGACTCAGTTGCAGGTAGCCGCGGCCCAGCTTGGCAGAGACAAACTGAAAGCGATGTTTGATGGTGGTCAGGGAGATGGCACGCCGCCCTCCGGTTGAGGCTTGCGGAGAGGTCTCCTTGATCAGGCCATGCTCGATCAGTTGCCGGGTTATTTTGGTCACGCTGGCCGGGGCCAGCTGACTCAACTCGGCAATCTTGACCCGGGAGATGGGGCCTTGCAGGTCGATGAGCCGATACACGGCTGCACTGTTGACCTGCTTGATAAGATCTACGTTTGCTATTTGTCCGCCAGTCATGATGTCACTGTTGTGTGTAGTGTCCGTTAACCACGGTCCCACGGACCGTGAAGTCCTGATCGAAGACAGTGAGGTTGGCTACTTTACCGACCTGGATACTACCGAGACGTGAGTCCCATCCAATGGCGCGAGCGGGGTAGAGGCTGGCCATTCTCAGTGCTTCATCGAGCGGTAATCCGACCTGCTTGACCAGATTTTCCACCCCCTCAATCATGGTGAGGGAGGAACCGCCGAGTGTACCATTCTCGTCGACACACTGACCATCGCGTAAAAAGACGGTGGTGCCACAAAAATCAAATTTCTCAAAGCCTTCCGGCGCTCCGGCTGCTGCGGTGGCATCGGTGACCAGCACCAGTCGCTCCCCCAGCGCCTTGTGAGCCAGACGCACGTTGGCCCAGTGCACATGGTGGCCATCGACGATGATGCCCGCATAGACATCCTTGCGATCGTAGATGGCGCCCACTACGCCCGGCTCGCGACCGTTGAGGGTCGGGGTCATGGCGTTGTAGAGGTGGGTCGCAAAGCGAATACCGTTATCGAACCCGGCCATGGCCTGATCGTAACTGGCGGCAGTGTGACCGGCCGAGACCAGAATGCCCGCTTCCACCAGACGGCGGATATGGGCCGGCTCGTTGCGCTCCGGGGCCAGGGTGATCTTGGTGATGGCATCCGAGTTGGCGCAGAAGAAGTCGATCATCTCGTCCGCTGGCTGGCGAATTTGCGCGGCAGGGTGGATCCCCTTGCGCTTGAGGTTGGTGTAAGGCCCTTCCAGATGGACGCCCAGCACCTCGTTGGGGTGTGCCGCCATGTAGTCACGGGTCACCGCAACGGCCTGCTTCATATCCGCATCCGGACTGGTGATCAGGGTCGGCAGGAAGCTGGTGGTACCGGATTTGAGGTTGGCCGCCTGCATGGTTGCCAGGGTCTCGACCGTGATGTCGGTGTTGAACATCACCCCGCCACAGCCGTTGAGCTGCACATCGATAAAACCTGGGGTCAGGTTGGCGCCTTTGAGGTCAATCTGCTCGATGCCCGCAGGCAGTTCGGCCAGGTGAGAGATGGCGACAATCTTGTCGCCCTCGATAAGCACCCCGTAGCCGGTCAGCACGCAGCTGCCGGTGTAGAGGGTGCAGTTGGTCAATGCGTACATGACGACTCCTTACAGACGGCCGATGTTGGCGGCTTCCAGTTGCTGGAAGTAGCGAACGGTCTTGACCTTGAGCTCCATGGTGGAGGGCTCGTCGCACACCATCATTCCCTTCGGATGCAGTTGCAGGGTGGAGATGGTCCACATGTGGTTGACGCTGCCTTCCACGGCGGCCTGCAGGGCCAGAGCCTTGCCGTGACCGGTGACCAGGATCATGATCTCCTCCGCATCCATCAGGGTGCCGACACCCACGGTCAGGGCCAGCTTGGGCACCTGCTCCATGTCGCCACCGAAGAAGCGGGAGTTGGCGATACGGGTGTCTTCGGTCAGGGTCTTGACCCGGGTGCGGGAGGAGAGGGAAGAGGCTGGCTCGTTGAATGCGATGTGGCCGTCGTTACCCACGCCACCCATGAACAGGTGGATCTTGCCGTAGGACTTGATTTTGTCTTCGTAGCGCTTGCACTCGGCCACCAGATCCTCGGCATTGCCGTTGAGGATGTTGATGTTCTCGGGACGAATGTCGATGTGGCTGAAGAAGTTGTTGTGCATGAAGCTGTGGTAGCTCTCCGGGTGATCTTCCGGCAGGCCGACGTACTCGTCCATGTTGAAGGTGACCACGTTCTGGAAGCTCACTTCACCGGCTTTGTGCAACTCGATCAGGCGCTTGTAGGTGTTGAGCGGGGTGCCACCGGTGGGCAGGCCCAGTACGAAAGGGCGATCGCTGGTCGGCTTGAACGCGTTGATGCGGTCAACGATGTAACGAGCAGACCACAGGCCTACTTGGCTGGCAGATTTCAACGGGATCAGGCGCATATGGGATACCTCTGTGTCGGGTTGCGACCGGTTTGGCGGTGGCAATTGGCTAAGACGGATTCAAGTTGTTTTATAGCGTAAATAAAGATTGCGAACTAAGCCACATCTATCCACCACCTTTATCTTGTTTGGGTGATAACGATCACGATTATCGGTTTATTAATTTGCGCAGCGAAATAAAAGCCCTAGACTGCCAATCAAGCCTTGATGGCTTATGCGTCAAACGTGATAAGCACTTAATTTCTAGAAAAACATTAACTAAGGAGAGGAACCGTGAACATTCTCGGTTATTTGCAAAAGATCGGCCGTGCCCTGATGGTGCCGGTAGCGGTATTGCCTGCCGCCGCGATCCTGATGGGGGTTGGCTACTGGATTGACCCGAATGGTTGGGGTGGTGACAGTGCGCTGGCTGCCTTCCTGATTAAAGCGGGCGCAGCCATTATCGATAACATGTCCGTACTGTTCGCAGTCGGTGTCGCCTACGGTATGTCCAAGGATAAAGACGGTTCTGCTGCCCTGGCAGGTCTGGTCGGCTTCCTGGTCGTTACCACCCTGCTGAGCCCGGGTGCTGTGGCACAGATCAAGAGCATCCCGGTGGAGCAGGTTCCTGCCGCGTTTGCCAAGATCAGCAACCAGTTCGTGGGTATCCTGTGTGGTGTTATCGCCGCTGAGCTGTACAACCGCTTCAGCAGCGTCGAGCTGCACAAGGCACTCTCCTTCTTCTCCGGTCGTCGTCTGGTACCGATCGTAACCTCCGTAGTGATGATCGTTGTATCCTTCATCCTGATGGCCGTATGGCCGGCAATCTACGGTGGTTTGGTCTCCTTCGGTGAGTCCATCGTGAGCCTGGGCTCTACCGGTGCCGGTATCTACGCCTTCTTCAACCGTCTGCTGATCCCGATCGGTCTGCACCACGCCCTGAACTCCGTGTTCTGGTTCAACGTGGCCGGTATCAACGACATCCCGAACTTCCTGGGTGGTCAGGCTACCATCGATGCCGCTCTGGCCGCTGGCAAGAGCCTGGAGCAGGTGAAAGGCGTGGTCGGTATGTACCAGGCTGGCTTCTTCCCCATCATGATGTTCGGTCTGCCGGGTGCCGCTCTGGCCATCTACCACTCCGCCAAGAAAGAGAACAAAGAGAAAGTTGCTTCCATCATGATCGCAGCTGCCTTTGCCTCCTTCTTCACCGGTGTTACCGAGCCGCTCGAGTTCTCCTTCATGTTCGTGGCGCCGGTACTGTATGTCATCCACGCCGTACTGACCGGTATCTCCGTGTTCATCGCTGCCTCCATGCAGTGGATGGCCGGTTTCGGTTTCAGTGCCGGTCTGGTGGATATGGTGCTCTCCAGCCGTAACCCGCTGGCGACCAACTGGTACATGCTGATCCCTCAGGGTCTGGTCTTCTTCGGCCTCTACTACACCGTGTTCCGCGTAGTGATTGCCAAGCTGAACCTGAAAACCCCGGGTCGTGAAGATGACGAAGATACTGCTCCGGCTGCCGCTCAATCTACCAACCGTACCGAGCTGGCCAAGCAATACCTGGAAGTGCTGGGTGGTCAAGAGAACCTGGTCTCCATCGATGCCTGCATCACCCGTCTGCGTCTGACTCTGAAAGACCGCAGCATCGTCGATGAGCGCAAGCTGAAAGCCCTGGGTGCGGCCGGTGTGGTCAAACTTGGTGAGCAGAACCTGCAGGTGATTCTGGGCCCATTGGCCGAAATCATCGCCGGTGAGATGAAAGCCCTGCGTTAATCGAGCGACTCGCTCACCTCAAGTCTAAGTCCATTGTTGACATAACTAAGGGCCCCGCTCAGGGGCCCTATATAAAAAAGCCAAGAAAATCCAACCTTTACTTCAAATGAGAGCAGCAGTTATGAACTTGAAACATTCTCTGTTAGCCATTGCCATGTCTACCGTTTTTGTCAGCCAGGTCCAGGCAGCCGATGCCGCCAAGCAGGCCGTGGTCGACTCCCTCGCCAACAACCTGGTGGTCAAGTATGAAGTGGTCACCAACGATGGCGCCGGTGCCGGCCTCGATTGCCAGGCACTCGGTTCCGAGTGGGCGAGCTGTGGCGTTGCCAAGCTTCACCTGACCAATACCGGTGCTGACGTCACCTCCAAAGACTGGAGCATCTACGTCTCCTCCATCCGTCGTATCCAGCGTGTGGATAACGACCAGTTCACCATCACTCACCTGACCGGCGATCTCTATCGTTTGACGCCAACCGAGAAGTTCCAGGGCTTTGCCAAGGATGCCACGGTCGAAGTGCCGCTGGTGGTGGAATACTGGGTACTGTTCGAATCTGACATCATGCCGAACTGGTATGTCGCCAGCGAAGGTGCCGAGCCGAAAGTACTGGCCAGCATGAGCAACATCAATGATGCCAGCACCTACGAGAAGCCGATGCCGGCCGATGGCTGGAAGCGTACCAAGGATGACAAGAACATCCTGATGAACAGCGAAACCCGTTTTGCGGCCAACCAGACCAGCACCCTGCTGCCGGCGGGCAAGATTGACAACCAGATCCTGCCGACCCCGATGAAGCAGGTGGTCAAGGCTGGTCCGCAAATCGACTTCTCTACCATCAAGCTTAATGCCCTGGACTTGCCGAGCGATCGCGCCGAGGCCCTGAAGGCTCAACTGACCAAGCTGGGTGTTACCCTCTCCGACACCGGCTACCCGGTGACCATCAAGCTCGGCAGCAAGCTCAAGCAGGCTGAAGGCTATGACATGACCATCGGTCAGAAGGGCACAGTGATCCAGGGGCGCGACATCGACGGGGCATTCTGGGGTGCACAATCCCTGATCTCCCTGCTGGGTGTTGATGACAAGCTGGTGAGCCCGATGACCGTCGAGGATGCGCCGCGCTTTGAATACCGTGGCATGCAGACCGACGTGGCCCGCCACTTCCGCAGTCTGGATACCATGAAGAAGCTGGTTGACCAGATGTCTGCCATGAAGCTCAACGTGCTGCACCTTGGCCTGACCAACGATGAAGGCTGGCGTCTGGAGATCCCGGGTCTGCCAGAGCTGACCCAGGTCGGTAGCCAGCGTTGCCACGACGAGTCCGAAACCAAGTGCCTGATGCCGCAACTGGGTTCCGGCCCGACCAGCGACAACCAGGGTTCCGGTTTCTATAGCAAGTCTGACTACGTGGATCTGGTGCGTTATGCCAAGGCCCGCGGTGTGACCGTGATCCCCGAGATCAACATGCCGGCTCACGCCCGTGCTGCCGTGGTCTCCATGGAAGCGCGCTACAAGCGTCTGATGGCGGAAGGCAAAGAAGCGGAAGCCAACCAGTTCCGTCTGACTGATCCGGCTGACACCTCCAACGTCACCTCGGTCCAGTTCTACGACAAGATGTCCTTCATCAACCCTTGCCAGCCGGGTGCTGCCACCTTCGTGGCCAAGGTAATGGATGAAGTTGCCCAGATGCACCAGGCCGCCGGTCAGCCGCTGACCGCATGGCACTACGGTGGTGATGAGGCGAAGAACATCATGCAGGGCGGTGGCTATCAGGATCCGGCCGTCACCAAGAAAGAAGAGCTGGTCGCCTGGAAAGGCAACGTCGACTCCAGCAAGCAGGACAAACCGTTTGGCAAGTCCCCGATGTGCCAGAAGATGATCGACGAAGGCAAGATCAAGGAAGTGGGCGAGCTGCCGGTTTACTTCGCCAAGGAAGTGGGCCAGATGGTCAAAGACCGCGGCTTCTCTACCCTGCAGGCGTGGGAAGATGGTCTGAAGTACGCCAGCGGTGCCAAGGACTTCGCCACCGACAACACCCGTGTTAATTTCTGGGAAACCCTCTACTGGGGTGGCTTCAACGAAGCGATGAAGTGGGCCCACAAGGGTTACCAAGTGGTGCTGTCCAACCCGGATTACCTCTACTTCGACTTCCCGAACGAAGTACACCCGGCTGAACGTGGCTACTACTGGGCTACCCGTTTCAACGACACTCGCAAGGTGTTTGCCTTCGCCCCGGAAAACCTGCCGCAGAACGCCGAGACCTCGGTTGACCGCGACGGCAACGCCTTCGTGGCCAAGGGTGACCAGGATCCGGTCAAGTTCAAGGGGATCTCCGGTCAGCAGTGGAGTGAAACCGTGCGTACCGATGCTCAGTACGAGTACATGGTCTACCCGCGTATCTTCTCCGTGGCCGAGCGTGCCTGGCACAAAGGTGGCTTCGAGCTGGATTACGTGAAGAACCGCGAGTTCTCCGGCGAGACCAAGTTCGTCAACAAGGCCACCCTCAACAAAGAGTGGAACCAGTTTGCCAACGTACTGGGTCAGCGCGTGCTGCCGAAACTGGATCAGGCCGGTGTTGAATACCGCCTCTCCGTACCGGGTGCCAAGGTAGTGAACGGTGTGCTGGAAGCGAACGTGGATCTGCCGGGTCTGCCCATCCAGTACAGTCTGGACGGTACCAACTGGAGTGCCTATGACGCCGCGGCCAAGCCGAGTGTGAATGGCAAGGTCTACCTGCGTACCACCAGCTTCGATGGCAAGCGCACCAGCCGCGTCACCGAACTGAACTGATAGCAGTCAACCGTTAACATGAGGTGGGTCGCAAGACCCGCCTTTCCCAAGTGCGATGGCGCATCGGGTTTGGGAAAGGTTGACTGTGCGTGTGAGCCTTTGTTGTGTGTAATTGTCTGTTTTGTGTTTTTCATCACTTTCAGCCCCGCCCAGTGCGGGGCTTTTTTATGCATTTAGTGTGCAATGTGCCAAGCTACGCCGTTTTTAGCGGTGCAATGGCCGGGAAATGGCCCGGAAGTGCCAAATTCAGGTTGAGACAGCGCCCGTAATAAGGGATCATACCCGGCTTGACGGCGGGGGGATGAGGGTGCCAGCCGGCACAACTTCCGCCAGTGACGCTTTTTTGAGGTGAGCCATGAGTCAGGCGAACAGCCCAACTAACTTTATTCGTCAGATCATTGATGAAGATCTGGCCAGCGGTAAGCACAGCAGCGTGCATACCCGTTTTCCGCCCGAGCCGAACGGTTATCTCCATATCGGCCACGCCAAATCCATCTGCCTGAACTTCGGCATCGCCCGCGACTATCAGGGCCAGTGCAACCTGCGTTTCGATGACACCAACCCGGTGAAGGAAGATATCGAGTACGTAGAGTCCATCAAGCAGGACGTACAGTGGCTCGGCTTCCAGTGGAATGGCGAGATCTGCTACTCCTCCGACTATTTCGACAAGCTGCACGGCTACGCCATCGAGCTGATTGAAAAGGGTCTGGCCTATGTGGACGAGCTGACGCCCGAGCAGATGCGCGAGTACCGTGGCACCCTGACTGAAGCTGGCAAGAACAGCCCGTTCCGCGATCGCAGTGTGGAAGAGAACCTGGCGCTGTTTGCCAAAATGAAGAACGGCGAGTTCGCCGAAGGCACCGCCTGCCTGCGCGCCAAGATCGACATGGCATCCCCCTTCATGGTGATGCGTGATCCGGTTATCTACCGCATCAAGTTTGCCCACCACCACCAGACCGGTGACAAGTGGTGCATCTACCCGATGTATGACTTTACCCACTGCATCTCGGACGCGCTGGAAGGGATCACCCACTCCATCTGTACCCTGGAGTTCCAGGACAACCGCCGTCTGTACGACTGGGTGCTGGACAACATCACCATCGATTGCCACCCCCGTCAGTACGAGTTCTCTCGTCTGAACCTCGAATACACCGTCATGTCCAAGCGCAAGCTGAACCTGCTGGTGACCGAGAAACACGTCGATGGTTGGGATGACCCGCGCATGCTGACCGTCTCCGGTCTGCGTCGCCGTGGCTACACTCCGGCCTCCATCCGCGAGTTCTGCAAGCGCATCGGCGTCACCAAGCAGGACAACATCGTCGAGATGAGCATGCTGGAAGCCTGCATCCGTGAAGACCTCAACGAGCATGCGCCGCGCGCCATGGCCGTGCTGCATCCGGTGAAAGTGGTCATCGAGAACCTGGCTGCCGACGAAGTGCTGACTGCCCCGGCTCACCCGAGCAATGCCGAGATGGGTACCCGCGAGTTGAACTTCACCCGCGAGATCTTCATCGATGAAGCGGACTTCAAAGAAGAGGCGAACAAGCAGTTCAAGCGTCTGGTGCTGGGCAAGGAAGTGCGTCTGCGCAATGCCTATGTGATCAAGGCCGAGCGCATCGAGAAAGATGCCGATGGCAAGGTCACCTGCATCTACTGCTCCTACGACCCCGAGACTCTGGGCAAGGATCCGGCCGATGGCCGCAAGGTGAAAGGGGTGATCCACTGGGTCAGCGCCACTCACTCCCTGCCAGCGGAAGTGCGTCTTTACGACCGTCTGTTCAAGGTGCCGAACCCGGGCGCCGAGGATGACTTCGAAGCCGCGCTGAATCCGGAATCCCTGGTGATTATCGAGGGGGCCCGTGTCGAGGCTTCGCTCAAGAACGCCAAGCCGGAGCAGGCTTACCAGTTCGAGCGTGAAGGTTATTTCTGCGCCGACAACAAGCTCTCCAGCCCGGAGCATCTGGTGTTCAACCGCACCGTTGCCCTGCGCGACTCCTGGGGCAAAGTCGAAGGCTAAGCCGATGGGGCAGGGGAGACTCTGCCCTGTGTGCTGCCAGCGGCCTGCGCCGGACAATAAAAAAGCCAGCATCAGCTGGCTTTTTTATTGTCCGTTATCTGCAAGTCGCGGCCGACTTATTCGTCGTGCTTGCACTCACCGGTAGCACAGTGACCGTAGAGGTAGAGGCTGTGGTTGGTGAGACGGATATTGAATTTCTTGGCGATCTCGCGCTGACGCTGTTCGATCACTTCGTCGGAGAACTCGATCACCTTGCCGCAGTCGAGGCAAACCAGGTGGTCGTGGTGCTCCTGAGTGGCCAGCTCGAATACCGACTTGCCACCTTCGAAGTGGTGACGGGTAACGATACCGGCATCATCAAACTGGTTGAGAACGCGATAGACGGTAGCGAGACCAATCTCTTCACCCAGGTCGATCAGTCGTTTATAGAGATCTTCGGCGCTGGTGTGCTGGCAGTCCGGCTGTTGCAGGATTTCCAGGATTTTGACCCGGGGCAAGGTGATCTTGAGCCCGGCCTTTTTTAACGCTTGGTTGTTGTCTGCCATATTCTACTTATTCGCATTCTCGAAGGTGGGGTTATTCTGATGGACTGCCGCAGGAATGGCAACCTTGAACTCGCTTGGCCTGTCATTATAGGTCGTAGCCTCCCTAAAAATAAACCCAGCAATTCAAGGGGTTTAGTCATAAATAGCCGGTTGGATTGAAATAATCAATCGTGTCGTCCGACTTGCTGGCATGGCAGATGTTGATAAGATGTAACTTTCATATTCTGGTCGGATGAGATCCATGGATTGGCTTTTTGACAATGCGGCCTGGGTGCGCCGCGCACTCAACGCCTGGCCCCCTTTCTGGGGGGCCGGTATCAAGATAGAGACCCTGAGCGATGACTTTCGTTATTGCCGGGTGACCCTGAAATCCCGCTGGTGGAACAAGAATGCCAACCGCACCCAGTTTGGCGGCAGCATGTTTGCCATGACAGACCCCATCTATCCACTGATGCTGATGGGCTACTTCAAGAATCGCTACTACGTCTGGGACAAGGCGGGCAGCATCAACTATATCAAGCCCGGCAAGGGCAAGCTGGTGGCCGAGTTTAACCTGACCGAGGGCAAGTTGGCCGAAATCGTGGCGGCGACCGAAGGTGGCAACAAGCACTTCCCAGAATTCGAGGTCTCGGTGCAGGACAAGAGCGGCGAGCTGGTGGCGCAGGTCAAGCGCACCCTCTATGTGCGAGCCAAACCGGAGCACAGAGGTGAATAACAGGGGAGAATGAAGGCAGGCATCGCCACTTGCAGATACAACAAGGGCCCGTCAGGGCCCTTGTTGTCAGAGGTATGAGGGGAAGCGGATTACTCCAGCTCGCCCAGGCACATCTCTTCGTGCAGCTGCTTGCACCAGCCCTTGACGCGCTCGGCAGTCAGCTCCGGCTGGCGATCTTCATCGATACCCAGACCGACAAAGTGCTTGTCATCGACCAGTGCCTTGGAGGCTTCGAACTCGTAGCCGGCAGTCGGCCAGTGACCGATGATGATGGCGCCTTTGGCTTCGACGATGTCACGCAGGGTGCCCATGGCGTCGAGGAAGTACTCGGAATAGTCTTCCTGATCACCGCAACCGAAGATGGCGACCAGCTTGTTGGTGAAGTCGATTTCGCCCAGATCGGGGAAGAAGTCGTCCCAGTCGGCCTGGGCTTCGCCGTAGTACCAAGTCGGGATGCCGAACATCAGCAGATCAAAGCTCTCGATGTCGGTCTTGCTGCTCTTGGCGATGTCACGGACTTCAATCAGGTTTTTGCCCAGCTCTTTCTGGATCATCTTGGCGACAGCTTCGGTGTTACCGGTATCGCTGCCAAAAAACAGACCTACACTTGCCATAGTGTTTAGTTACCCGTATTTGGTGTTAATGCTCAACGCTCAGACTGCAATGTCCACCGCAAAGGCGGACTCAATCTGTTGTTTCAGGATAGATTGGATCAGCTCGGCTCGGCTGATGTTCTGTTGTAACGCAAGTTGGTTCAGGCGCTCCAGCAACTCGGCCTCCACCTTTAACTCTACCCGCTTCAGCCCATTTTCCCGATCGCGCTTAAGCTGGTTACGCTTGTTGATCTTGAGCTGGGTCTCGCGGGGGAGTGGATTGGTCTTTGGCCTGCCGGGGCGCTTCTCATTTGCGAACAGATCCAGTGTTGTTCGATCAGTTTGCTGTTTGGCCATACATCACAGATGAAAATAAGTTAGCCGAGTCCTGAGCCTTCCCAGCCCAGTTCGATCAGCCCCTTGGCGACAAAACCCGCACAACCCAGAAACAGTACCAACCAGACGATAAAACGACCGAAACGGGGCACGTTGCCGCGTTTGAGCACGTCCTGAATGGCCAGGCCAATCAATATGAAAATGGCCACAAAGAATAACTTGAGGCCCAAACTTTCGATCAGGTCGATATGTTCACTTAGCATGGATTGCGCACACTCCTTATGACCGGCGCACTATATCACAAAGGATTTGAAACTGTTAACCGCCTGTCGACAGGAAATCCACAACCAATTTGTTGAACAGAGCCGGTTTTTCCGCATGCAGCCAGTGGCCGGTACCCGCGATGACACGCACCTTTGCCGCCGGGAATTGGGCCAGTGCCGTCTCGCTGTATTGGGGCTGCATGTAGTCAGAATCCCCCCCTTTGATAAAGAGCACCGGCCCCTCGAAGCGATGCTCATCCTCTGGCCAGCCCATGATGTTGGCGTAGTTTTGCTCAAGGGCGGGCACATTGAAGCGCCAACCCCAGCCATGCTCGCCTCTGGCGAGCGATTTGAGCAGGAACTGGCGCACCCCGGCGAGCTCAATATGCTGCGCCAGCATGGCTTCCGCTTCACTGCGGCTTTGCGGCGGCGTGCGCAGTGTGGCGTTGAGTCCGGCAAAGACATTCTGGTGGCGGGAGTGGGGATAGGCGACCGGCGCCATGTCGGCCACCACCAGCTTGGTCACCCGCTCTGGCGCCAGCTTGGCGACCTGCATCGCCACCTTGCCACCCATCGAGTGGCCAATCAGGGTCGCTTCGGCAATCTTCAGCCGATCCATCAGGGGGAGGATATCGGCCGCTTGTGCCGGATAGCTCATCTCGCTGCTATGAAAGGAGGCGCCGTGGTTGCGCAGATCGACGCTGATGACCCGGTACTGTTCGCAGAGGGCACGGGCCAGCAGGCCGAGGTTGTCGAGGCTGCCAAACAGGCCGTGGATCAGAATGACCGCCGGGCCCTGACCCTGTTCCTTGAAGTTCAATATGCTGTTTTGTTGCAAAATGACACCTTGTCGGTCGTGGGTGCGTATCGCTGTTTTATTTAACGCACTGGAAAGAAAAGGATTTCGTCCAATGAATTGGGATTTTATGTGGTTTTTTTTCTAAAAAATCCTGTCCGGATCGGCTATCAGTGCGGCCGATCACACACTTGGGCCGCTATTATGCCGTATTCTCGATGAGATTCATGTACATCTGCCAGCCCCTCCCTTGGGCTGTCGGGTTTGCCTATGTATAATCGCCGCATCCGAATTTCGACGAGTCCAGCGCATCCCTATGAAAACCATCGAGCTTGATGACGATCTCTACTTCTATATCGCCAGCCAGACCCGGCACATTGGTGAGAGTGCCTCCGATATCCTGCGCCGTCTGCTGGAACAGCCTGCTAACCAACGTGTGCCGGTTGCCGAGCCCGTTGCCGTCGCGCAGCCCAGTACCGTAGCCACCCAACAAGGGCTGCAAGCCTTGCTCGATTCTGGTGAGCTGCAAAAAGAAGAGAAGTCCATCAACCGCTTCATGCTGGTGCTGAGTACCCTCTACCGGGATAACCCGGAAGGCTTTACCCAGGCCACCGAAATCAAGGGGCGCAAGCGCGTCTATTTCTCGCAGGATCCCGAGGCTCTGCGCGCCAGTGGTAGCACCACCAAGCCCAAGCCGGTACCGGAGACCCCGTTCTGGGTGATCACCAACACCAACACCAGCCGCAAGCAGAACATGGTTGCCCAGCTGATGGCCAGCATGGGCTATGGCGAAGAGGTGATCGCGCAGGTGTGTGGCGCCATTTAACGATTCTTCAAGACTCAGGCCTTGCCCGGCAAGGCCGCCATTACGCAAGGAAAACGCCATGGCTCAGCATTCCCACGCCGGTCAACCGGCCCGTTTAAGCGATCTGACCAACATCCCCCGTCTGGTCAGCGCCTACTACCTCAACAAGCCGGACATGAGCCGCCCCGAGCAGCGGGTGGCCTTCGGTACCTCTGGCCACCGTGGCAGTGCCTTGCACAGCGCCTTTACCGAATCCCATATTCTGGCGGTGACCCAGGCCCTGGTGGAGTATCGCCAGCAGGCCGGCATCACTGGCCCGCTGTTTGTCGGCATGGATACTCACGCCCTGTCCGAATCCGCCTTTGCCAGTGCGGTCGAAGTGTTGGCCGCCAACGGCGTCGAGACCCGCATTCAGGCTGGCCTCGGCTTTACCCCGACCCCGGTCATCTCGCACGCCATCCTGCGCCACAATGCAGGCAAACCGGCTGCCCGTGCTGACGGCGTGGTGATCACCCCATCCCACAACCCGCCGGAAGATGGTGGCTTCAAGTACAACCCGCCCCACGGTGGTCCCGCCGAAGGGGAGATCACCAAGTGGGTGGAAGACCGTGCCAACGCCATTCTGGAAGCGGGTCTGGCTGGCGTGAAACGGATGCCGTTCGCCGAGGCGCTCAAGAGTCCGTTCGTGGTCGAGCACGACTATGTCACCCCCTATGTGGATGATCTGAAGAACGTGCTGGACATGGACGCCATCAAGAATGCGGGCATCAAGATTGGTGTCGATCCGCTGGGCGGATCCGGCGTCGCCTACTGGGACGTCATCGCCAAGACCTATGGTCTGAACATCGAGGTGGTGAACTACAAGGTCGATCCGACCTTCTCCTTCATGACCCTGGATAAAGACGGCAAGATCCGGATGGACTGCTCCAGCCCGTTCGCCATGGCGAGCCTGATTGCCCTCAAAGACAAGTTCGACATCGCCCTTGGCAACGACCCTGACTACGACCGTCACGGCATTGTCACCAAGTCCGGCCTGATGAACCCGAACCACTATCTGGCGGTGGCAATCCAGTATCTGTTTACCCATCGCACCGGCTGGTCTGCGGATGCGGCCGTCGGCAAGACGCTGGTCTCTTCTTCCATGATCGACCGGGTTGCCGGCGAGATTGGCCGCACTCTGAAAGAGGTGCCGGTCGGCTTCAAGTGGTTCGTGGATGGCCTCTACAGCGGCGAGTTTGGCTTTGGCGGCGAGGAGAGCGCGGGCGCCTCCTTCCTGCGCAAAGATGGTACCGTCTGGACCACAGACAAGGATGGTTTCATTCTGGCGCTGCTGGCAGCGGAAATTCTGGCTGTCACCGGCAAGGATCCGCAGGCCCACTACGACGCACTGGAAGCCAAGTTCGGCCGCTCCAGCTATCGCCGTATCGACGCCCCGGCCAACAGCGCCCAGAAAGCGGTGCTCTCCAAGCTGGATCCTGCACTGGTAGAAGCCTCAACGCTTGCCGGTGAGCCCATCATCGCCAAGCTGACCAAGGCGCCGGGCAACGATGCCGCCATCGGCGGCCTCAAGGTAGTGACCGAGAACGGCTGGTTCGCGGCGCGCCCCTCCGGCACCGAGTCCATCTACAAGATCTACATGGAGAGCTTCAAGGGCGACGCGCACCTCGACCTTATCCAGCAGGAAGCCCAGCAGATCGTCTCCGCGGCACTGGCCAAGGCAGGCGTCTAAATCAGGTAGCCATCCTTGAGCCCCTGATGGGGTGGAACGTTGAATATAACAAAGGAGCCATGATGGCTCCTTTTTCATTGTCAGTTTTATGCCAGCGAGTTGTCAGCGCGCCGCCTTCACCGCCAGACCCAGCTGCCATACCGCCATGGCGTAGTGGGTGCTGTGGTTGTAACGTGTGATTGTGTAGAAGTTGGGCAGGCCGTACCAGTATTGGTAGCCGGTGCCGACATCGAGGCGCAGTAGGCTCGACTCGCTGTGGTTGCCCAGGCTGCTGGTTGGCGTCAGCCCTGCGCGGCGCAGTGTGGCGATGGGGTAGCGGGTCTGGAAGCCATGCTCATAGCCGGGCAGTTGGCCCTGACCGCGCACCGCCACCGGTTGACCTTTCTCCCAGCCGTGGGCCTTGAAGTAGTTGGCGACGCTGCCGATGGCATCCACCGGATCCCACAGGTTGGTATGGCCGTTGCCATCAAAGTCCACCGCATAGCGCTGGAAGCTGGAGGGCATAAACTGGCCATAGCCCATGGCGCCCGCATAGGAGCCCTTGGGTTCGGTGGGGTCCATCCCCTCGTCGCGGGTCATCACCAGGAAGGCTTCCAGCTCGCTGGTGAAGAACTCAGCCCGGCGCGGATAATCAAATGCCAGGGTGGCCAGCGCATCCAGAATGCGGGTCTTGCCCATCACCCGGCCCCAGCGGGTCTCGACCCCGATAATGCCGACGATGATCTCCGGCGGGACCCCGTAGATCTGCTCTGCCCGGTTCAGTTCGCTTGCGTATTCACGCCAGAAGTTGACGCCGTTCTGTACGTTGTCCGGGGTGATGAACTTGGCGCGATAGCGGTTCCAGGCACCGGTCGGGCCGGTGGGCTTGGCGGTGGTCGGCGCCTGGGCATCCATCAGACGGATGATCCAGTCGTAGCGCTCTGCCTGCGCCAGCACCTGATGCAGCTGGGCGCTATCAAAACCGTGCTTCTCGACCATCTTCTGGACGAACCTGTCCACATTGGTACGATTGGCGAAGTCCCCTTTGCTCACCCCCTGGCTGTAAACGGGGCTGCGCGACGGCGTCTGGTTGATGAAGGCGCTCTTGGGCTGGGGGACGACTACGGGCTTGGCAGCCGGCGTGCTGCTGCAGCCACCGAGCAGAGGAAACAACGACAGAGTGAGAAGAGAGGCAAGGCGACGCATAGGGTTCTCAAGGAGACTGATAAAAGTGCCGCCATGGTAAAACATTGTCATCCGGGCGCAAGTGTTCCGTGCACTGCACCCAGCGCCAATTCATCGCATGATGGATTAGCCCTCCGGTGAGGGCGGCACTGGTTAGCGCTGGGGGGAACGTAGCGTGTGGTAGCCGCTCCAGAGCCGGGTCAGGGTAGTGATGGCGCAGAGCAGGGCAAAGCCGTAGGCGAGCGGGGCGAAGGCCGCGGGCCACAGGCACATCAGCACGAACAGGGCGATGGTCTCGCTCCCCTCGGTGAGGCCGCCCAGATAGTAGAGGGATTTGTGGTGGTAGACCGGATTATCGATCCCCCGCTTGCCCGCCATGATAGCAAACGCCAGAAAGCTCGAGCCGGTACCCATAAAGGCAAATAGCAGGGTGGCGGCGGGCAGCGCATTGGCGGGGGCGGCGAGGGCAAAGCCCAGCACAACGGCGGCGTAGAAAATAAAGTCGAGCGTGATGTCGAGAAAGCCGCCGCAGTCGGTGATGCCGGTTTCCCGCGCCACGGCGCCATCGAGCCCGTCCAGCAGTCGGTTGAGCAGGATGGCCGCCAGCGCCCACGGATAGCCGCCAAAGGCCAGCAGCGGCAGCGCCAGCATGCCGATGGCAAAGCCGGTGAGGCTCACCTGATTGGCACTGACCCCGGCGCGGCAGAGCGGTTTGGCAAGCTGGGTGAGAGGACTGCGGATCACGGGGATCAGGTGGCGGTCAAACAAGGTGAACTCCTCGGTTAAAAACAGGATTCGGTGAGATTGAGTATGGTGCCCGGTGCATCCTCTTCGTCGTGGGTCACCAGAATAGCGGGGATGGCCAACGCCTTGATCTGCGCGAACACCAGCTCGCGAAAGGCGGCCCGCAGCGGCTTGTCGAGGCGGGAGAAGGGCTCGTCCAGCAGCAGGGCGTCGGGTTCCGCCAACAGCGCCCGCAGCAGACTGACCCGCGCTCGCTGACCCCCTGACAGCAGCTGCGGCAGCTTGTCAGCCTGATCTGCCAGTGCGACCTGCGCCAATGCGGTCAGCGCCTTTTCCCGCCGCGCACGTTTTCCCTTGATGGTCGCCGGCATGCCGAACATCAGGTTTTCCGCTACCGTCAGATGGTCGAACAGCAGGTCATCCTGAAACAGCATGCCGATGCGCCGTGTTTGCGCAGGCAAGGTGTTGAGTGGCCGCTCGCCGAGCCTTATCTCCCCCTCCAGCCGGATCGGGCCGCTATCAGTCTGCGCGCCGGGCAGTGCCCCGGCCAGCCCCGCCAGCAGGGAGCTTTTACCGCAGCCGCTGGGGCCCATCAGGGTCAATACCTCGCCGGGGGCCACCTGTAGGGCAGGGAGCGAGAGCAGCGGATTTTCATCAAGGTAAAGTCGAAGAGGCGTGGTGCTCAGCATATGGCTGTTTCCATCGTGAGAGTTCATCGTGAGCCGCCCCCCTTGAGCGCCGGATTGATCCGCGCCGGCAGCCAGAGCGCCAGCAGGTAGATAACGAGTGGCAACAGCAGTTGCAGCAGGCCGTAGAGCCCCGCCAGTCGCCGGTTTAGGCCGCTGCCGATGGCCACTGCTTCGGTGGTGATGGTGACCACTCTGCCTGCGCCAAAGAGCAGGGTCGGCAGATATTGGGCCAAACTCACCGCCGCCCCGACGCTGAAGGCAAACAGCAGCGGGCGCGCCAGTAGCGGCGCTTTGACCTGCCACCAGGCTCGCCACGGCGTAGCCCCCAGCAGCAGGGCGCTCTGGGTGATCCGCGGATCGAACTGGCGATAGGGGCCGTGCAGGCACAAATAGACATAGGGAAAGACAAACAGCAGCTGGCTCCAGAGCACCCAGCTCCAGCCAATGCCGCTGCTTATCGAATCATGTGCAAGCCAGTCCAGCCCGAGCCGGATACCAAACAGCAGGCTTGCCTGCGGCAGCAACAGCGGCAGGCAGATAAGCCAGAGCGGCCAGGGACGGCGCCCGGCTTGCGCCTCCAGACTGCACACCGCCATCACCAGTGCCAACAAGCCGCTCACCAGCGCCAGCAGTGCGCTGGTTACCAGCAGTGGCAGCAGGGTTGGCAGCAGATCCAGCCAGTAGTGACTGCTCCACTGGCTGGGCCAGAGGGCGGGAAAGGGCCAGCGGCGCGCCAGCGACCAGAGCAGCAGAGCCGCCAGCACCGCCAGATTGAGGGTGATCAGAGTCAATACAAAACCTGCTGCGAGCCGGTTGGCAAAGGAGTGGGGCTCTGCCCGTTTGCCATCGAGCCAGCAGCCTTTGCCCAGCTCTTGATGAAGCCACTCCAGTAATCTGAGCAGGGCGATGAGCAGCGCCGTGATGGCGAGCAGCAGCAGGGCGCCGCTGGCGGTGGCACCGCGCCAGAGCAGATCCGGGTCCTGATACCAGAGCCACAACCGCACCGCCAGCGGGGCGGGGGCATCGGGCCCGAGCAGCTGGGCGAGATCCACCACCGCGACTCCGTAGGCCGCCACCGCATAGATGGGCAGGCGCAGGGCAGGCCAGAGGGCGGGCAGCAGCAGGCGCCACCAGATCTGGGGGGCGCTGAAACCGAGGCTCGCCCCCAGCCACTGCTGGCGTGCCAGCTGGATGGGTTGCTGCGCGGCCATCGCCATCAGCAGCAAAAAGGGGGTCTCCTTGAAAACGAGCAGTGCAATCAGCCCGAGCCCCCAAGGGTCACGAATGGTCTGCCAGTCGGGGGGGAGATCAAACCCGGTCAGAGCTGGCGAGACGAGCCGCAGCAGCCAGCCGGAGGGGGCGAGCAGAAAGGCAAAACCGATGGCAAAGGCGACGTGAGGCATGGCCAGCATGGGCGAGAGCAGACGACGGAGCAGCCCGAAAGCCCGGCTGTCGCTGTGGGCCAGCAGCAGGGCGGTCAACAGCAGGCTGCCAAGGGTCGAGGCGGCGCCAATCCACAGGCTCAGCGCTGCTGAGTACCAAAGACCGGGTTGGGCGAGCAGCAAGGCGAGATGAGAGGCGGTCATCCCCTCCGCCAGCAGTTGCCACAGCCCCGCCAGCAGGGGGATGACGAAGATCGCCAGATAAATGACCGCCATCCCCGAACTCATACTGGGGTGGCGTGTCAACCGGCGCCACGGTCGGGAGCAGGAATGCGGGTGACCAGAGGCACTCATCAGTGACCGTAACGCTCGGCCCAGGCGGCTTCCAGTTTGAGCTGCCAGCTGGGGTGAGGCTCGGCCACTGCTTTGAAGCGCAGTGCCGGTTGCCCCTTGGCTGAATCAGGCAGCGCATCGGCCCGCAGCACGCTGGGATCACCCCAGAAGGCCGGATTGGCTTTTCGCGCTTGCGCCGCCGGGCTCAGCAGGAAGTTGGCCACCACCTTGGCACCCGCACGGGCACTGGCGTTGAAGGGGATGGCGAGAAAATGGCTGTTGGTGAGCGCCCCTTTTTTCATGGCGACAGCCTCTACGCTGGGGGGCAGGGCGCCAATCTGAGCGGCGCTTTGCGCCTCCTGCGGGTTGAAGCTGATGGCCATGGCCAGTTCGCCATCATCGAGCAGTTGGCGGGTCTCGGCGGCGCTGGTGGGGAACAGCTTGCCCTTGCGCCAGAGTGCCGGATGCAGCTCATCGAGCCAGGCCCAGAGCGGGGCGGTGAGTTGGGCAAAATCGCGCTCGGTCGCCTCCCGATAGAGGGGGGCGGGGTCTGGCGTCAATTCCAGCAGGATCTGCTTGAGAAAACTGGAGCCATGGAACTGGGGCGGCTTGGGATAGGTGAAGCGACCGGGATGGGCCTTGGCCCATGCCAGCAGGGCTGTTGCCGAGGTGGGCGCTCTGGCGACCTCTTCGGTGTCGACCATCAGATTGAGCTGGCCGATGCCCCAGGGGGCTTCAAGCCCTTCCACCGGCAGGGTGAAGTCCTCACTCACCGGCAGGCTGCTGTCGAGCAGCGCCATGTTGGGCAGCTCGGTGGTAAAGGGAGCGCTGAGCAGTCCCTGCTCCTTGAGCGCCTTGAAGTTCTCGCCGTTGACCCAGAGCAGATCGATGGGGCCGCCAGCTTGTTTGCCCGCCTGCTTGTTGGCCAGCAACTGGCTGACGCTCTGGGCGATGTCATCCACCTTCACCTGCACCAGCTTGACCTGATAGTCGCGCGCCAGCTCCTGCCCGGCCCACACCAGATAGGCGTTGATCTCCGGGCTGCCGCCCCAGGCGTTGAAGTAGACGGTCTGTCCCTTCGCCTCCTCAAGGGTCCGTTGCCAGTTGTCATCAGGAGTGGCTAACAGCGGGCCGCTGGCGAGCAGTGGCAGGGTGCACAGCAGCGCATTTAGCCGCTGTTTGAGTTGTGAGAATGGCTTGAGCATAAACGTTTCCCTGATTGTCAGGCGCCACGGCGCCAGCGGTGATAACGGGCCAGCAACGCCAGCACCCGGGTGGGCTGGTGGGCCCGTTTCCATTCACCCGCCACATATTTGTTCCCCTCCATCAGGGTGGGATAGGCGTGAATGGTGCCGAGGATCTTGCCAAGACCGAGGCGGTGACGCATAGCGAGCACAAATTCGGCGATCCGTTCACCGGCGTGAGTGCCCACTATGGTGGCGCCAAGGATAGTATCCTTGCCCGGCACGGTGAGCACCTCGACAAAACCGTGGCGCTCGCCATCGGCAATGGCTCTGTCCAGCTCAGCCAGCTCGAAGCGGGTCGCCTCGAAGGGGATCCTCTGCGCTTCGGCCTCCTTGCGATTTAGGCCGACCCGGGCAATCTCCGGCGTGGTGTAGGTGGCCGCCGGAATGACCCGATAGTCCGCCCGAAAGCGCTTGAACTGACCAAACAGGGCATTGACCGCCGCATACCAGGCCTGATGGGCGGCAAAGTGGGTGAACTGGTAAGGGCCCGCTACGTCTCCCACTGCCAGTATGCTGGGGAAGTTGGTGGCAAGAAAGCCATCGACTGCTATGGTGCCGCGGGGAGCAAGCTCGACCCCCAACGCTTCGAGCCCGAAGCCGCTCACATTGGCGACCCGTCCCAGTGCCAGCAGCAGTTGATCCCCTTCCACCACCTGTGTCTCATCGCCCCGGCGCAGTTGCAGCCGGATGGGGAGATCCCCCTTGGCTGCGGGCAGATAGTCGGCTCGTTCGGCGCGCCAGCCGGTGTGTAGCTGCACGCCATCGCGGCTCATCTGCCCGGCCAGGGCGTCGGCTACCTCTCTATCTTCGCGGGGCAGCAGTTGCTCCGAGAGTTCCACCAAGGTCACGGGAATGCCGAGCAGGGCGAAGCTCTGGGCCAGCTCGCAACCGATGGGGCCACCGCCCAGCACCAGCAGGCGGCGCGGCGGGGTACGCAACTGCCAGAGGCTATCCGAGGTGAGGTAAGGCACCTGATCCAGCCCCGGCAGCTTGGGCACCAGCGGCCGGGCGCCGGTGGCGATAACGATATGGCGGCTGGCGAGGCGCTGGCCGTTAACCTCCACCTCCCAAGGGGAGACAAGCCGCGCCTCTCCTTCGATGCATTCCACTCCAAGCCCCTGATAGCGTTCGATGGAGTCGTGTGGCTCGACCTCCTTGATAACCTCCTCTACCCGCTCCATCACGGCGGCAAAATCGGCGCGGGAGTGGCTTGGGCTAAAGCCCAGCTCGTCGGCTTTACGCTGCTCTGCGGCAAAGCGGGCGCTTCGGATCAATGCCTTGGAGGGGACACAGCCGCTGTTGAGGCAATCTCCCCCCATCTTGTGCTTCTCGATGAGCGCCACCTTGGCCTTCACCGCTGCCGCGATATAGCTGGTAACCAGCCCACCAGCGCCCGCACCGATCACCAGCAGGTTGTAGTCATAGCGAGCGGGTTTGCGGTAAGGGGCGAGCAGGCGCCGCTGGGCGAGGTGTGTGGTCAATTTCTTGACCAGCCAGGGCATCAGCCCCAGCAGGGTCAACGCGACCATCAGGCCGGGGGAGAGGATATTGCCGGTGCTGGTTAACTGGCCAAGCTCGCTGCCCGCCAGCACATAGACGAAGGTGCCGGGCAGCATGCCAAGCTGGCTCACCCAGTAGTAGGTGCTGACTCTGATGGGGGTGAGCCCCATCAGCAGATTGACCAGAAAGAAGGGGAAGATGGGGATGAGACGCAGGCTCAGCAGATAGAAGGCTCCCTCCTTCGCCATCCCAGCCTGAAAGGTGGTCAGCTTGTCGCCAAAGCGGGCGCTGACCCAGTCGCGCAGCAAGAAGCGGGCGCTGAGAAAGGCCATGGTCGCGCCTATGGTGCTGGCAAAAGAGACAAGCAGCAATCCCCATGCGACGCCGAACACCGCGCTGCCACCCAGGGTTAGCAAGCTGGCGCCGGGCAGGGAGAGGGCGGTGCTCAGCACATAGATAAGCACGAACAGCAGGCTTGCCGAGACAAAGTGGCTGTCAACCCATTGCGCTAGCGCCACCTGCTGGACCTGCAAGGCGTCCAGAGTGAGGTAACGGCCAAGATCAAGGGAAAAAAAGGCGCCGATAAGGCTCCCCATCACCAGTGCAAGCAGCAGGCGGGTCCGGTTCATCAGGCGTCCTTGCTGTCGGGCTTGGCGGAGCGTTCCGGTTGCACCGGCAGCTGGCAGAAGCCCTGCGGCGCGATATCGAGGGCGGCGTTGAACTTGGCCGACATGTTCTGGAAGGCGATAAGGCCGGTCAGCTCCACCATGGCATCGTCATCGAACCATGGTTTGAGGCGGGCCGCCTGCTCATCGCTCACCCCATCGAGGCCAGTCATCGCTTCGGTATAGTCGAGCACCGCTTTTTCCCGCTCGTCAAACAAGGGGCTTTCGCGCCAGTTGGCCAGCGCCTCCACCTTCTCGCTGGAGCCGGCTCTCTTTACCAGGGTCATGGCGTTGATGTCGACGCAAAAACGACACCAGTTGAGCTGGGAGACTCGCACCGTCACCAGCGAGCGCAGCACGGGGTCGATGGGGGAGCGCTTGCGGTTGATGACCCCGTAGAGGGTGGCGACGGCGGCAAAGAGGCGCGGCGAGCGGCCCCAGCACTTGCCCGGAATAAGCACCTGACCATAGTTGCGCTTTTGCAGCCAGAAAAAGGGGCGGATAAACCAGGCATATTCCCGGTCGGGTTTGACCTCAACGCGCATCAGTTACCTTCTTGTTGTTTCACACTTACGGTTTCAAATTGGGTTTGTAGGCCTGGCCGAGGCGCTCATTCAGGCGGGTCAGGAAATCCTCGATCCGCGCCCGGTTGGTGCCCAGATCGCTTTGCCCCTGACGGGAGGCTGATCGCATATCGATGCGGGTCTCTTTGGGGCCAGCAAAGACCCGCAGCGCCACATCATCCTGAAAGCCGAACCAGCCGGTGGTGACCACCGCATCCAGACCATCCGGGCTGGGTCGCACCTGCCAGCCCAGCTCCTGCATCAGTTCGTTGGCTTCAATCACCACTTCGGCAGGAGAGGCCCTGGTAAAGAGAGGACCGGGTTTTGCCTCAACTGCTTTCAGCGGTGCGCTATTTATTGGCAGATCCTGCGCCGTTCTGAGCTCTGCCGCCCAGCGTAGCTGGGGGGGATTGTAGGGATCTGTGCTCACATCGTTGATCAGCGGCATCCGCAGCGCCTGCGCCACAAATGTCAGGGGCAGCAGTAGCGGCAAGGCGCCAAGGCTGCTGGCGTAGCGGTTGCGGCTCCAGGGCAGGCGTACCAGCAAGATCAGGGAGATAAGGGCTCCGATGAGACAGATCGCAAAACCGATCCACCAGGGCCAGAGATGAAAGCGGCTGCCGAGGGCGCCAGCGAGCGGGAGTAACCAGGCCAACAGGGGCCACAAGCAAGAGCGGGGCATAGCACGGGATCCATCGTCGAATGTGGACAATGCCGAGAAGGATAAACTTAATTGCCTGATAACGTTAGTAAATTGATGCGAGTCTGGCGTGGTTTTGGCCAGTTTTGCGAGGGGGGAACACCGAAGAAATTATCAGTAGCAATAGAGCTCTGTGCTGTAGATATTAAAGAATTAGTGGTGCATTTTAAACTACTTTTTTCTTATCACAGTAGCATCAATTTAACAATCATATTCTCATGCGATCTTTCAACTCAAAAAACATATATATACAAGATTATAAGATTTTATATAATAAATCTAACATTAGAAGAGGTGATTTTATGTCAGGATATTTAACAAAAATAAAAACCAAGATACCCTATTCAGATAAAAAGGTGGATATTAATGTGGATGGGAGAACATTGATTATTACTGGAGGGAATGGGTGTGGTAAAACTCAGTTGATAAATCACGTGTTTTCTAGATTGAAAAAATCTATAATTGAAAGGGATAATGCTGGGGTTGAGTCTCTCGAACATCAACTAAGTTACTACAAAGGTCAGCTTGAAAAAGGGCCTGTTGATCCTAGTTATGGTGTTTTTCAATACCAACTTAGCATTACTAATGCTAAGCTAGAAGAGGCAAAAAACCCCACTGTAGAGATAGATAACCTTGAAGAATTTGTTGTAAAATACCATGATTTTAAGGCGGTTCTAATTTCTTTTGATGCCGCAAGAAAATCTGATATTAATAAGCCATCCTCAGTAACAAGCCTTGCTGAATTACGTTCTAAAGATAAAAACCTTCAAGGTGATTCTTCTTCAATATTTGAGGAGTTTCTTGTTTCTAATATAGCTAATCAAGCATTTTCTGAATCAGAAAAGATAAACAATGATCCAGACGAAGCTAGGCGCATTGAAAAATGGTTCAGAAAATTAGAGGCTGACCTGCAAGATCTTTTTGAAGATAATAGCCTAAAATTGGCATTCAAGTCAGATACTTTATCATTTGAAATTCATCAGAAAAATAAAGAGCCATACACATTTCAAAGCTTATCATCAGGTTTCTCTTCAATCATGGCTGTATATGCAGACTTGATTACCAAAATATCTTTACGGTCAATAGACCCGGATGAATTAACTGGTATCGTTTTGATTGATGAAATTGATGCACACCTACATGTTTCATTACAAAAGAAAATACTCGCATTTTTAAAGAAAGCATTCCCCAAAATACAGTTTATTGTTAGTACACATTCGCCATTTGTCGTCTCATCGGTTGATGATGCGGTGATCTATGATCTATCACGTCTTGAGCAGGTTGAAAATCTCTCGATGTATTCCTATGAGGCTGTGCTGGAGGGGTTGTTTGGCGTACTTCCCATATCCAGTCTGCTTCAAAAGAATATCGAGAAACTAGCTGATTTGTTGAAAACATCACCTCTTGATATTGATGGGATACAAGCGCTGATAAACCTACTGCCATCTGATAATACGACATTGGATGATGAGTCTTTATATTTTGTCAAATCGGCTAAAATTGCGCTTAGCAAGGCAAAGAGGTCGTAATATGTTCAATGTTGTTAGAAATGAACCTGCCCCGGCTTCGCTTGCTAATAAAGTGAAGTATGATTCACAGGATGTATGGGATGCTTTGAATCGGGTATTCCATAAAAAATGCTATATTTGTGAGACGAAAGAACCTCAAGATATAAATGTGGAGCATTTTATTCCACACCAAGGTGATGAAGATTTAAAGTTTGATTGGAACAACCTCTATTTTTCATGTGGTCGGTGTAATAATATAAAGTTGGCTAAATATGATGGCCTTATTGACTGTTGTGATACCAGCGTTGATGTTTTAAGAGCGATCAAGCATGTTCCACCTGTAACTCCATACGCAAAAAAACTTCAAATAGAAGCTCAACTTAATAATCCAAAAACAAATTTAACTTCAGAGTTGCTCGACAAGATATTTAATAGCACCCATACACCGAATAAAACTGTTTCTGCATCATTCTTAAGAAAGAAAGTTTTCTCACAATACAATCTGTTGCTAGACCTTCTAGACGAATATTATAGCGATATGGTATTGCCACAAGAAAAAGAAATTGCTTTGGAAAGAATGAAGCTATTAGTTAAACCGTCAGCACCCTACAGCGCATTTCTCAGTTGGTGCATACTTGAGGATGATGAGCTTGGTCCTTTATTGAATGACTTTATTGGTGTTGCTGAGTAGCAAGAAAAAGAGCTGGCGTATACGCCAGCTCTTTTTCTCTCAATTCCGATATAAAACTTTGATCAGATGGAAGCCGAACTTGGTGCGCACCGGCCCCAGCACCTTGAGCAGTTCGCCCTTGAAGACGGCATCGTCGAAGGGCTTGACCATATCCCCTTTATTGAACTCCCCCAGGTCGCCGCTGCGTTTTGAGGAGGCGCAGGTGGAGAAGCGCTTGGCCATCTGGCCGAAGTCGGCTCCCTTCTCGATCTTCTCCTTGATCTCCAGACACTGTTTTTCGGTCTTGACCAGAATGTGCTGGGCACAGGCTTTTTTCATCGGGGCGCTCCTGGGAGTGATGGCGAAGGTTGTTAACGCCAAGGGTGGTAGCAAATGGGGGCGCAAGAGTACCCCAATTTGCCACCGGCGTCAGCCATCACAGCCCTCCATTTACCGGCGATCGTCAGCCCTGTTATTGGCGAGCGCGGGTGGCCAGCACGGCGCGGGGGCGCGCTTGCCAGATGATCTCCAGCCCGAGCAGGGCGTAGAGGCTCCAGATGGCCAGCGGATTGAGCCACTCCCCCCCCAGTTGCAGGGTCATCAGAGCGCAACCTGCCAGCAGCAAGGTGATCCCCGGCAGCCGCCAGTGGGCGGGCAGGGGGGCCAGCAGCGCCATCGCCAGCAAAATGCCGAGGCCAAACGGCAGGTTCAGGGCGGTAAAGGCCAGTGCCTGTTGGCCACTCATGCCGGTCAGCAGGGCCAGCAGGGCGCTGCAACAGGCGAGAAAGGTGATGAACTCGAGACGATCGGCAATATAGTCAGCCATCTGTTCGCTACGTGCATGCATGATGTGTCTCCTTCAGTTGATGCTTCAAGTGTGAGGGAGAGGCGGCTGCAAAGGCAGCGGGATAATTCGATTGCGCTGAACGAGCAATTCTTAATCACCCGCTACGGCTGGCTTTGGCGTGTGCCGGGCCTGTTAAACGGTGAGGGTGGGGTGATGCCGACAAACTCTGTCGTGGTGGGTTTCTGGTGGTAATGAGAGGGGGAGAGGTGACAAATGGTGCCTGACGACGAAGTGAACCTTGTTCAGGGCAGGTCAATTCGCTTCCATCGGGAAAGCGGGCGTCGTCATTGTCACCAAAATGTGTGATTTGTGGTCAACCGCTTAAAAGATATGGCGAATTTGCCAATGGCGCCGCGCTGTCACTGGCCGATGCCTATGTTAGGATAAGGTTCGCCATTTTTCTGGCGCGCATTTTTGTGTCACGGCCATGCACGGCATGGCGTGCTGCGCCGCATTCGGGGTTGGCCCGAAAGGGCGCTGGTTTCCTTCACCACAGATTCAGGAATATTGACCTTTGACAGGATGCATTTCATCCCTGCTGGCAGGGCGTTCACTGTCCGGCCCTGCGTTTCGCCGCGGCCTGCGGGTTCTGGGGGTGGGCCTGTTGCTGTCGCTGCTGGCTTCGCCCGCGTTTGCCGCCAAGCTCACCTATCAGGTCAAGGGGTTGAAAGGGGAGAACAAGGATAACGTTGAAGCCTACCTTAATGCCCTGCCGGTCTATCAGGAGCGGCAATACCGCCCGGCTCGAGCCAAAATCACCGAGAGCGTGCAAAAGGCGCTGCAGGTATATGGCTACTACCAGCCGAAAATCACCCTGAGTCGCGACAAGAAGACTTCGTCCAAAGTGGTGATTGAGGTAGACAAAGGGGAGCCGGTCATCGTCTCCCGCCTCGATATTCTGCTGGAGGGGGATGCGGGCAGCGACGAGCTCTACAGCGCCCTGCTGGACAAGTTGCCCCTCAAAGAGGGGGAGCCTCTCAACCACGCCAAATATGAATCCATCAAGGCGGATCTGGGCAGCCTAGGGCTCGCCCGCGGTTACTTTGATGCCAAGCTGAGCAAGAGTCAGGTCAAGGTGTTCCCGGACAAGGGGACGGCAGAGATCTTTATTCTGTTCGAATCGGGCCATCGCTACCGTTTTGGCGAGATCCGCTACGATGCCACCCCCGAAGCGCTTCACCTTATTCGCCCGCTTATCAACATCAAGAGCGGCGACCCCTATCTCGCCATCCGTCTGGCCGAGATGTCGCAGGATGTCTCCTCCACCAAGCTGTTCCGTCAGGTCGATATCAAGCCGGTATTGAGCGAGGCGAGCAACTATCGGGTACCCATCGCGGTGACGCTGGATAACCGGGTCGATCACGAAATCGAGACAGGTATCGGTTACGCCACCGACGTAGGCCCGCGGATGAGTGCCACCTGGGAGAAGCCCTGGGTCAACCGCTATGGCCACCGTCTGTTTGCCACCGCCAAGGTGTCGGCGCCGGAGGCAGAGCTCAGCTTCGACTATCAGATCCCGGTGGGCAACCCGCTGCGGGACTACTACTCCATCCAGACCGGTTACCAGTACAAGGACAACAACGATACCCGCTCCGATCTCACTACCATCGGTGTGCACCGCTGGACGCGGCGGCCGGAGAGCTGGGATCGGGACGTCTTTATCCGGCTGGAGAACGAGATCTATACCCAGGGCGCCGACGAGGGGAACAGCTTGCTGCTGATCCCCGGGGTCTCCTGGTCCCGACTGCGGGTGCGCGGTACCCTGGTGCCCGACTGGGGGGATCGCCAGCAGTTGACGCTGGAGTTCTCCGACCCCAGATGGGGTTCCGACATCAGCTTTATGCGGGTATGGGGGCGCAGCAAGTGGCTGCGAACTCTTGGCGATAACCACAGATTCCTGATGCGGGCAGAGCAGGGGGCCATCATAGGTGACAGCTTCTCGCTGGTGCCACCGTCCTTGCGCTTCTTTACCGGTGGCGATCAGACGGTGCGCGGCTTTGGTTACGAGAGCATCTCCCCCACCGGGCCGGATGGCAAGCTGACCGGTGGCCGCTACACCAGCGTGGCCAGTCTGGAATACAACTACCGCTTCAGCGAGAAGTGGCTGGGGGCCATGTTTGTGGATGGCGGCACCTCCACCACCGATTACAGCGAACCCTGGAAAATAGGTACCGGCGTCGGTGTGCGCTGGGTCACCCCCATCGGTCAGGTCAGGCTGGATCTGGCGGTCGGGGTATCGGAGGAGGACAAGCCCTTGCGGCTGCATTTCGCATTGGGGCCTGAATTATGATGTTGTCTAAACGCTTTTTTCTTTGGCCGCTGCGGCTGTATCTTGCGCGGGGGTCTGCATTGTGATCTGGCTAAAACGCATCTTTCTCTGGCTGATGGGGCTGGTGTTCCTGCTGCTCATCGGCGTCAGCCTGCTGGGCTTTACCCATCAGGGCAACAAGTGGTTGTGGCAACAGGCCAGGGCGGCGCTGCCCTCTCTCAAGGGGGAGCTGGTGGCCGGTCAGCTTGGCTATGGTTGGACTCTGGAAGGGGTCGGTTGGCAGGATGAGCTGGTGGATGTAACGGTGGATCGCGCCGTGCTCGACTGGGATCTGGGCAAGTTGCTGCAGGGCAAGCTCTGGATAAAATCTCTGGCGGTGACCCATCCGGTGGTCAAGGTAGCCGACTCCGAGCCTGCTCCGGAAGAGCCTTCCGAACCCTTTGTCTGGCGCCCGCTGCCACTCAAGATCCAGGTCGACAGCCTCAAGGTGGCCGATCTCGATCTGGCGGTGCCCGGCGTGGCTGTGACCCTGGGGTCCCTGGATATCGGCGCCACCCTCAACCGCAAGGGGCTGATTGTACGCGGCCCGGTGCTCGATAACCTGACGGTGATGCTGGATGACGCGGCACCTGCCAGCGCAGCCAAATCCGCCAAGCAGCCGACCGCTAACGAGAAGCAAGCCGGTGCTGCGGTGGCGCACAACGACAAGGCCAGCGCCAATACCCCCAAACAGGGCAAAGGGACGCCAGCTGCGAAGACGGCAAAGGCAGCCCCCATTCTCCTGCCCGCCATTCATCTTCCTTTCCCCATCCAGCTGGAAGGGGTCAGCGCGACCCGGGTGCAATATAAGCAGGGCGAGCTGATTGAAGGGCTCGACAAGCTGCTGCTGTCGGCCACTGCTGCCGACGATCGCATCGAGGTGCGCGAGCTCTCGCTGCGCCACGCCATGGCCGATCTGGCGCTCAAGGGCCATATCCAGCTCAGTGACGACTACCCGCTGGCGGTGACCCTGGATGCCAAGGCCCGCAAGGGGCTGCTGGATGGCGAGCTGCAAGGGGAGCAGGCCACGCTGGCGCTGAGCGGTTCGGTCGGCAAGCTGGGGCTGGCGTTGTCGGCCAAAGGGCCGGTCGCCGCCAGTCTCAAGGGCTCGCTGGCCGCTCTCGACCCGGATCTCCCTTTTGATGTGGCCCTCGACTGGAAGAGCCTTGGCTGGCCTCTTCACAAGCCTGCCAAAGATGAGCCGAGCTATCGGCTGGACAAAGGGAGCCTGACTGCCAAGGGCAAGCTCTCCAGCTACCAGTTTGCCCTCAATACCTCCGGCAAGGGGACCGATGTCCCCCCCTTCAAGCTTGCGCTGGAGGGCAAGGGGGATCTGGAGCGGCTCAGCAAGATCGCCTTGCAGCTCAATGCCCTCAAGGGGGAGCTGAAGCTCGATGGCAAGCTCGCCTGGAACAAGGGGATCGAGTGGCAGGGAACCACCCTGTTCAAGGGGGTCAATCCGGCCGAGCTGCTGCCTGAGCTGAAAGGGACGCTGGCCGGTGAGCTGGAGAGCCGTTTCGTGATGAACGAAGCGGGCCACTGGGAGCTGAAACTGCCCAAGCTCAAGGTGGATGGCAAACTCAACCAGTACCCGCTGGCCCTCAAGGGGGAGCTTAGCGGCAACGACAAGATGGAGTGGCTGATCCCGGCGCTCTCGTTGCAAAGTGGCCCCAACCAGTTGCAGGCCAAGGGCAGTATCAGCACTGCCCAGTGGAGGCTCGATGCCAACCTGCAGGCTCCCCAGCTGGGGGGCATCTATCCTGGCCTGAAAGGGGATATCAAGGGACAGGTGAAGGTCAGTGGCAATCAGCAGACGCCAAAAATCGATGCGGATCTCGCCTCCGACCGGCTCTACTATGCCGGCACCGACCTGAAGGGCATTAGTCTCAAGGGCAATGCAGTGATCGGCGCCAAACCGGCCGGTGAACTCGCGTTGTTGGTGGCGCAGCTGAAACAGGGGGATACCAAGCTCAGCCAGCTGGCCTTGAACCTCAGCGGCGATATCAGTCAGCATCTGTTGACCCTGACCATGAAGGGTGACCCTGTTGCCGCCAACCTCAAACTGGGTGGCGGTGTGCGGGGGGATCACTGGCGCGGGGCGCTCTCCGAGTTGCGGCTGAAAACCCCGCTGCGCCGTTGGGACTTGAGCTCCCCCTGGGCACTGGATCTTGATCTGCCGCGTCAGCGGCTGGCGATGGGGGATCTCTGCCTCGGCTCCCAGGGGGCCAGCCTCTGTGTCAAGGGGAGTCAGGTTTCCGCTGCCCAGGGCACTCTGGAGTTTGCCCTGAGCGAGTTTGATCTCAAGCGGCTGCGCCCCTGGTTGCCGGACAACTTCCGCTGGCAGGCGATGCTCTCGGCCGATGGCCGCGCCAGCTGGCGTGGCAATCAGCCTACCTTGCATGCGGTGGTGCGTACCACACCAGGCACTTTTGTGGCCGATGGCCTCAAGACCGACTATCAGCAGCTGGCTCTGGCCCTTGATTTCGAGCGGCAGCAGGCGGCCATTCGCCTCGATTTTGCCTCCAAGCAGATCGGCAATATCGATACCGACCTGCTGATCAAGGAGCCCGCCGGTCGCGGTCTGCTCGGTGGTCAGCTCAAGTTTGACGACCTCAAGCTTAATACCTTCGCGCCGCTCATCCCTGAGGTGCGCTCCTTGCAAGGAATCATCTCCGCCGATGCCCGTTTCGACGGCACCCTGGCGGCGCCCCTGTTGTTTGGCCAGCTCAACCTGCGTGACGGTGAAGTGCAGACCCACTCTGACATGGTGACCCTGACCAAGCTGGTGACCCGCCTCAAGATCGAGGGCAACCGCGCCGAGCTCGATGGCTCCATGTTGGTGGGCAAGGGGCCGCTGGCGTTGGGCGGCTGGCTCAGCTGGGCCAAGATGCCGGTCAGCGGCAGCCTCACCATTCAGGGCAAGGATCTGGAGGCGCAATATCCGGGCATGGGCCGGGTCAGAGTCTCGCCCGATATCGCGGTGTCGCTGGGTGAGGAGACCCGCATTACCGGTCAGGTGGATATTCCCTGGGCGCGCATTCTGGTCAAGAGCCTGCCGGATTCGGCGGTGGCGGTCTCCGACGATGTGACTGTGGTCTATGACGATCTGCCCCCTGCTCCCAAGCAGGCAAGTCTGCCGCTGGCGATGAAGGTGGCGATCCGCCTTGGCAACGATGTGAAGCTCGATGCCATGGGGCTGAAGACCGATGTCTCCGGCGGTCTCAATATCCGTCAGGATCCCGAGAAACCGCTGGCAGGCAACGGCCAGCTGGTGCTGACCAACGGCCGCTTCAAGGCTTACGGTCAGAACCTTATCATCAAGGAGGGGCGGATCCTCTTCTCCGGTCCGCTGGATCGGCCGTTCCTCAACATCGAGGCCAACCGGGATCCCGATACCATAGAAGGTCAGGTGACGGTCGGGGTGCGGGTGACCGGCCCTGCCAGCAAGCCTGAAATCACTGTCTATTCCGAACCGCAGATGGCGCAGTCGGAACAGCTCTCCTATCTGCTGCGCGGCAAAGGGTTGCAGACCGGCGGTGAGGATGGCGGTTTCAACGGCCTGCTGGTAGCCGGTGCGGTGAGTCAGGCCAATGGCGTAGTGTCGAGCATCGGCGAGTCGCTGGGGATGAGCGATGTCTCCCTCGATACCGCGGGCAGTGGTGACAACACCCAGGTGACTCTGTCGGCCTATCTGCTGCCGGGTTTGCAGTTCCAGTACGGGGTCGGGGTCTTCAGTCCCATCGCCGAATTCAAGCTGCGCTACGAGGTATTGCCACGGCTCTATCTGCAGGCGATGAGCGGGGTGGCTCAGGCGGTCGATATCTTCTATCGCTTTACTCTGTAACGCTTCATCCCGTAACAGGGCTGATATGAACCTAAACGGGAGGCGCAGGCCTCCCGTTTTTTTATTGCGCGATCGGCAGCAGGCAAACGGCGATAAGGCACTGGAGGGCAGAGGAATAACGGATTGGGCAGACCAGAAATGCGAAAACCCGGCGCAAGGCCGAGTTTTCTGAATGATGGTGGAGGGAGAAGGATTCGAACCTTCGAAGGCAGAGCCGTCAGATTTACAGTCTGATCCCTTTGGCCGCTCGGGAACCCCTCCACGGGGTAT
>NZ_JBFODL010000015.1:0-165755 GCF_040908295.1 Aeromonas sp. R4-2
TGAAGGAGCACGCCTGGAAAGTGTGTATACGGCAACGTATCGAGGGTTCGAATCCCTCCCTCACCGCCAAATTGCAAAGCCCTGATGGAAACATCAGGGCTTTTTGCTTTCTGGCTAAATCCCGAGCGGTTGTCAGCATAGGACTGCAAATCCTCATTGTTGATAGCCCAGCATCTGGTTGAGCCGATTGGCCAATTGGAGTGAACAGCCGCAGTGATCTTGCTGCCGAACCCAAGCCTGATCCTGTCAAACTTTCCGTCAAATTCAGTACAAGGGCCTCTCACAAGAGAGGCCCTTTTCATTGCTCGCTGATTTGCCCTGCTCGGCACTTGAAAGGCATTCCGTGGTGATACCGATTAATGCTCCACAGTCCGCGGATCTGGGGGCAGGTTCAGATGCTTGGTGATGGCCTGATAGAGCTGGGGGTAGTTATCGTCAAAATGGTGTCCTCCCGGCAGGGTGACGGTGGTGACGTTGGGTTGGTTGAGACGGGGGCAGAGGCGGTCGCCGTCATCGTCATCGGCTCCTTGCAGGCAGAGCATCGGCAGATCCCGGATGGTCTTCACCTGCGGCTCGGTCGGGTAGCTGCGGGCCTTGTGGGTCAGCATGTCGCTGACATGGATCTCGAAGTCCGAGCTGGTGGAGGGGGAGAGCATCACGGCACCGATCAGCCCCTGACGATAGTGCTCCGGCAACCGGTTGATGACGAAGGGGACAATCTCGGCACCAAACGAGAAGCCGACCAGCAGCCAGCGGGGGCGCGGCCAGCGAGTCTGGTAATCATCGAGGATCCGCTCCAGATCGGCGGTCACCTGCTCCGGGGTTTTCTTCTTCCAGTAGTAGGTGAGGGAGCTCCAGCCCACGACCGGCAAGCCGTGCAGCTGAAACTGGGCGCTCAACCCCTTGTCAAGGGCCGCCCAGCCGCCATCGCCGCTGAGAAACACCACCATGGGGGCGTCGGAAGGCTGCTTGACCGGCAGCTCAATCAGGCTCAGGTCATCCTTGACCGGGGCGGCGTGCGCCGCAAACGATGAAACGGGCAGTACGAGACTGAGTAACAGCAATATCAAGGCTCTCATTGGCCATGCTCCTATTTCTTGATCAGCCCCAGCGGGCCGCGGCTAATCAGGGTGATCAGGTGAGTCAGGGTTCTGGGCAGTACCAGCTTGCTGCTGCAGAGCAGGTAGCGGGGTTCCCAGCGGGGCGAAAATTTTTCCTTGTAGCGTCTGAGCCCCTGAAAGTTGTAAAAACGGCTGCCACGGACGAACAGGGTATTGCCAAGGCGGGCCCAGTAGCTGTTGAGCGGGTGATCGTTGAAGCCGGACATGGGGGCCATCCCCAGATTGAAGCTGGCGTACCCTTGCGCCTTGCCCCACAGCAGCAGCTCGACAAAGAGAAAATCCATGATGGGGGCAGTACCGGTATCCAGGCTGTAGCGCATCAGATCGATGGAGAGCATCTCCTTGTTGTCGCTCACCCAGAGGTTGGCAAAGCCGACGATCTGCCCCTCGTGCCACACCAGTGCAGCAGGGCTCAAGGTCAGGTAGTCAGGCTCGAAGCGGCCGACCGAGAAGCCCTTCTCCTTGCCCATCTTGCTCTGCAGCCAAGTATCGGAGACGGTCTGCAATCTGGGCAGCAGGGGGGCCACGGCGCTTGCCTCGACCACCTCGAAGGTCAACCCTTCCCGTTTGCCCTTGGCGTGGCTCTGGCGCAGGTTGCGCAGGCGGCTGCCCGCCAGATCGAAGGTAGCCAGATCGACCATCGCCTCTTCACCGAGCTTGAAGGGGATCAGCCCCAGCTCCAGATAGAGCGGCAGATAGCGGGCCGACACCTGATAAAAGACCGGGTTGGCGTCGTGCTCGTCGCAGCGCTCGCGAAATTGCCAGAGCAGCTCTTCGATCTGCTCGGGGCGACCGACGGGATCCCCCATCACAATCCAGCTGTTGCCCTCGATTCCATGCATCAGGAAGGCGTCGCCGGCGGGGTGGAACAGCAGGGACTTGTCCTGAAGCTGGGCCAGATAACCGTGGATCCCCCCTTCGCGCACCACCAGCTCGTGAGCGCGCGCCAGCGTCTCCTTGTCCGGCTTTTCACCGACTACCCGCAGCGGTGCAAGCAGCTGGGCAACCCCGGCAACGGCCAGCACGGCCACCACGCTCCCCATGGCGCGCAGGCCGCGGGCAGCCCCGCCGTGGGGCGAGAAGTGGAACCAGAGGGCGTGGTCATACTCCACCTGACGGTAGGAGAAGAGCAGCAGCCACAGGGCTCCCAGCAGCACGGCGCCGACCGAGATGAGCCAGCCCGGGGTGTACTGGGGATAGAGCAGCGACCCCTTGCGATAGAAGAGAGAGCGGCAGGGAGTCATGATCAGCAGGAAGCTGCCGAGCAGCAGGGCTGACTCCCAGTCTCCCCCCTTGAGCAGGGAGAAGGCGATACCCAGAGCCAGCAGCAGCTGGGTGATGCGAAACGCGGCGTCGTGACGGCGATAGAGGCTGCGAGCCAGCAGGATCAGGAGGATACCGCTCACGCTGCCGAGCACGTGGGAGAGCTCGAGCAGATGGAGCGGTAACACCTGCAGCCACACCTTGATGTGGCTGCGCATGGTCGGGATCATCCCCGAGCAGAGCAGCAGGCTACCGGCGGCGAAGGTGCCCATGCTGATAAGGGCGGGCAGAAATTCGCGCACTGCGCTCATCAGCCCCTGTAGCCGCTGCCAGCGTGCTTTTTGTTGCAGCATCTCCTGGCTGGTAAAGAGCAGCAGGGCACAGAGAAAGGGGAGCAGGTAGTAGATGCAGCGATAGAGCAGCAGCGAGGCGAGCAGCTTGTCGGTTGGCAGGTAGTGAGCCAACAGCAGGCTCATGCTTGCTTCGAACACGCCGATCCCACCCGGCACGTGGGCCAGTACCCCGAGGAAGCTGGCCAGCACGAAGGCACTGAGCAGCACGGGGTAGGGGATGCTATCTGCAGGCAACAACACAAACAACACGGCGGCGGCGGCAATCCAGTCGGCCAGCGCGACCAACAGCTGCAACAGACGAACCTTGAAGCCGGGCAGGATCAGGCTGTGTGTTCGCCAGGATAGACGGTGTGTGGGCCAGCAGAGGTAGCAGGCCACCAACAGCAGCGCCATCATGCCCGCCAGCTTGAGCAGGGTATCTGCCCATTGCGGCCAGTCAGGCAGCAGCTGTGATACATCGCAGGTCAGTAGGGCGCCACCTCCCCACGCCAACAGGCCGAGGAAGAAGGTGATGGAGCAGAACAGCACCACGCGGGCTACCTCACCGGTCGCCAGACCGAGGGCTGAGTAGAGGCGATAGCGTACCGAGGTGCCGGTCAGCAGGGCAAATCCCAGGGTATTGGAGAAGGTGTAGGCGATAAAGGAGGTGATGCTGACCTGTTGCCAGGGAAGGCGCTTGCCCAGCGCATGGAGTGCCAGCATGTCATAGCTGCAGAGGCAACCATAACTGAGCAGGGTCAGCAACAGGGCGCCCGCCAGTCGCGGCAGGGGTTGGGACCAGATGGCCACACGAATATCGTGCCAGTGCCATGCCTGAGTCAGGTGATACAGCACGGTCAGTGCGGTGCCGAGCAGCAGCAAGCTGCACAAGGGGCCTAGCCATTTAAGCAGATGACGCCACATGCCATGTTCCTGTGGTCATTGACCGTTTCCCGCAAAGGGGGAGCCGGGTCGTGGATCCGGTTTGGACGAGGGAGGCGCTCGTCAGGAAAATTTCGGGAAGAGATGGAAAGGGAGGCGTCAGCCTCCCTCTGTGTTATCCAGTGACCGGTTGGATCACTTGGTTTTCGGCGCGACTTTGACGGCAGGAGTCTTGGCGTGGGTGGTTTTATGGTGTTTTTTCACCACCTTGGTCTGGGTCGCCTGCGGTGTGGCTGTCTTGGTCGGGGTGGCCGCCATGGTGAAACCGGAAGTGAGGGCGAAGACGGCTGCCAGGGTCAGAGGAATGATCTTTTTCATGTTCAATTTCCTTATTCGGGTTGATGTTATGGAGCGTTCTCCATGACAGTCATCCTATGACGGTTGCGGCGGCCCTTCAGTGAGCGGTTGGTGACGGTTTGTATCCAAATGTACAGGCAGGGTCAGGCAGAAGTGGGCGCCGTGGTCACTGGCCAGCAACGCCACATCACCCCCGTGATGACGGGCAATGCTGCGTACGATGGCCAGACCTAGGCCGGTGCCACCAGTGCGGCGATCCCGACTCTGATCAAGGCGCACGAATGGCTCGAAGATCTGGGGGGCCAGTGCCGGATCGATCCCCGGCCCGTCGTCACTCACCTCCAGCAGATAGTGATCCTGCAACCGGGAGAGAGAGAGGGTGACCCGACTCTCGGCGTAGCGCAGGGCGTTGCCGATCAGGTTTTCCACGGCGCGCGTCAACAGCCGTTGATCGCCGCACCAGGGCATCTGGATGAGTGGCAGTTGCAAAGCCAGGGCTTTCTCTGGGCGCAGTGCCTGCCAGTCACCGAGATGTTGTCTGGCCCACTCCGCCAGCTCCAGCGCATCGAGCTTGAGTGGCAGCTCGGGCCGGTCCAGCCTGGCGTAGGTGAGCATCTCTTCGATCAGGGCGTCCAGCGCCCCCAGATCCCGCTCCAACGCTTGCTGTTCTGACTCCGAGGGTTGGGGATCGAGCATGGCGAGTCGATAGCGCAACCGGACCAGTGGTGAGCGCAACTCGTGGGCGATGGCATCGGTGAGCTGCTTGCGGCTGGCGAGCATTGCTTGCAACTGGGCGGTCATCTGATCGAAGGTGCGCCCGACCCGGGCCAGGCTGCTGCCTTGCGGCAGATCAGTGCGGCAGGAGAGATCCCCATCTCCCACGCGGCGCGCGGTTTGCTCGAGCTGGAGCAAGCCGCGCCAGTGGGGACGCAGCCAAAGCAGGAGCGGAAGCCCGAGGGATAGGCCGATCACCAGCAGCAGCCCCACATCGACCCAGTGCAATTCGTGCAGGTAGGAGAGATAGGGCACCGGGCCCACAATTAGCACCCGGTCGGTATCGGGGATACGCTGCAGGAAGGTGTCGTCCTCTTCGACGATGACGATGTTCCCTGCGGCCAGAAAGGCCTGATCCTCGCTGGCCAGGGGTTGGCGTGCCAGCTCGCCGACCTTGAGAGGGAGGGTAAACTGGCTGCTCTGCTCGGCCAGCCGCTCTGGCCAGCGCTCTGGCGGGGTTCTTGCCAACTCGCCGGTCAACAGGCCAAGGGAGCCCTGCATCATCCGCTCGAGATAGCGGTCACCCGCTCGTTCGGCGGTGACCTGATAGACCACGCCAACCAGCAGGATGGCCAGGGTAAAGCAGCCGATCAGCAACAGATAGAACTGGATAAAGAGACGGCGCATGGTTGTGCTCCCGAAAGAGGGTTATTCCCAGGCGTGGGGAACGAAGAGATAGCCCTTCTGGCGGACCGTCTTGATCCGGGTCGGGTTGTCAGGGTTATCACCCAGTTTTCGGCGCAGGCGGGAGATGGCCACATCCATGCTGCGATCCTGACCGTCATACTCCCGCCCGCGTAGACTGCGAAAGAGGGTGTCCCGTCCCAAGATCTGGCCAGCGTGACAGGCAAGCTCCCACAACAGATCAAAATCGGCGGTCGAGAGGGCAATGCTCTCGCCATCGAGCCGCACATCACGACCCGGACCATCGACGTGCAACCGGCCAAATTGCAGTTGCTGGGGAACGCTGCTGGTGGCGACGGGTTGGGTTGACGTTTGCGGGTGCTGGCGAAACTGCACCCGCAACCGGGCCAGCAGCACCGGCGGTGGCGTCGTTTTGAGGATGTAGTCGTTGGCGCCAAGCTCCAGACTCAGGATCTGGTTCATGTCGCTGTCCAGCGAGGTGAGCATCACGATGGGGCCGTCGAAGCGTGGCCGCAGATCCCGGCAGAGGGACATGCCATCCTGCCCCGGCAGCATGATATCGAGCAGCACCAGATCGGGCTGTTCGGCTTCGACCCGGGCCAGCGCCATGTCCCCTCTGGGTTCGAGGATCACCTCCATATCGTGGCGACCAAGCCAACTGCTGATGAGCTGGCTAATCTCGGGATCATCTTCGACAAAAAGAATGCGTTGCATAGAAAAGCTCCAACGGGAAGCAGGAGAGAAGAAGAGCGATCAGCATATCAATGGTGCTTGGGAAATACAGAAAAAGAACCGGGCAGGCTGATGTGCGGTGGCGTGTGGCAGTGTGCATCGATGGGGCGCGGTGCATCGTGACGGAGCAGCAGCACCGCGTTTATGGATAAGGGATAAAGGGGGAATGGCCTGCGCAGATAAGGCATGGCACAGTCGAGCGCAAAACAAAAAACCGGCCAAGGCCGGTTTTTCGCGGAGCATACCAGAAGGTCACTGCACCAAGTCGATGGACATCACCTTACGGCGATTATCGACAGAATAATGGGGTGGCTGATGGGGCTCGAACCCACGACAACCGGAATCACAATCCGGGACTCTACCAACTGAGCTACAGCCACCACTGAAATTTTCATCAACGCTCGCCAATCCAGAAGAATTGGGGAATATCAATGGCGCGCCCTGCAGGATTCGAACCTGCGACCCACGGCTTAGAAGGCCGTTGCTCTATCCAACTGAGCTAAGGGCGCTTTGTATCAACACGTCTTAAGGACGAGTCGATGAACATGGTCGGTGATAAAGGATTCGAACCTTTGACCCTCTGGTCCCAAACCAGATGCGCTACCGGACTGCGCTAATCACCGAAAATCCCTGACCAGCATATCGACATGAGTCGTACTGGGCAACGGGCGGGCATCATAGCCAAGCGTAAGGGCCAGCGTCAACGACTTTTTCCCCCAGTAAATTCAAGTGCCTACTTATTGCCCGCTACAGGTATGGCGTGCGTCTGCCGCTAACATCCCGGCTAAAAAAATGCGACAATGCGCGGCAGTTGAACACATGGTGAGTGGAGAACGATGTCTGCCAAAATCATAGATGGAAAACAGGTTGCGCAAACGATTCGCAGCCAGGTCGCGGCGCAAGTCCAACAGCGGTTGGCGGCAGGGAAACGGGCTCCTGGGCTGGCAGTCATTCTGGTGGGGGCGGATCCAGCCTCTCAGGTCTATGTCGGCAGCAAACGCCGGGCATGTGAGGAGGTGGGGTTTCTCTCCCGATCCTATGACCTGAGTGCCACTGCCAGTCAGGAAGAGCTGCTGGCGCTGATCGACCAGTTGAATGCGGATAGCCACGTAGATGGCATTCTGGTTCAGTTGCCCTTGCCGGATCACTTCGATACCACTCAGGTGCTGGAGCGGATCCAGCCTGACAAGGATGTAGATGGATTCCACCCGTATAACGTCGGCCGTCTGGCCCAACGTATTCCGGCGCTGCGCCCCTGCACTCCGAAAGGGATCATGACGCTGATCGAGACCACCGGCGTGAAGACGCACGGTCTGCATGCTGTCGTGGTGGGAGCGTCCAACATAGTGGGGCGTCCCATGACTCTCGAATTGCTGCTGGCGGGCTGCACAACCACGACCTGTCACCGCTTTACCCGGGATCTGGAAGAGCAGGTACGCCGTGCCGATCTGCTGGTTGTCGCAGTCGGCAAGCCCAACTTCATCCCTGGCGAGTGGATCAAACCGGGGGCACTGGTAATCGATGTGGGCATCAATCGCCTGGCTGATGGCTCGCTGGTCGGGGATGTGGAGTTTGAGACGGCGCGCAGCCATGCCTCCTTCATTACCCCGGTACCCGGTGGCGTGGGCCCGATGACGGTCGCCAGCCTGATGGAAAATACCCTGATCGCCTGTAGTGAATATCACGACTGATCATGGCTGGTGATAACCTGTGATCCCGTGAGGAGGCAGGATTCGCTAGAAATCTGACAATAAAAAACCGGTTGCTCAGAGAGGAACCGGTTTTTTATTTATCCAACGGGTGTTATTTACATATTTTGTGCTTCGTTTGGCACAATCACAGAGGCGTGATTTCCTTTCGGCCCCTGTTGCAGTTCAAAATTGACAGCTTGACCCGCTTTCAGGGTCTTGTAGCCCTCCATTTGAATCGTGGAGTAGTGAGCGAAGATATCCTCACCGCCCCCTTCCGGACAGATAAACCCAAATCCTTTTGCGTTGTTAAACCACTTAACTGTGCCGGTTGCCATACTTCTACATCCTTTTATTGATTACCCAGAAGTCGTTGAGTAACCTGCGCCAGCCCTTTATAACTAGGGACATGGGCCCATAGCAGACGGGCACAGATTAGCAAGTAACCAATCTAGTCTAACTTTTGAGCGAGTCAAGAAGTTGTTAACAGCTGATGTGATCTGGTTAACAAGTCTATTGACAACCTTGTGTTAGACGGTAGTAATCTAGAGGTACCAAAGCGCGATTATGAGCAAGCAGAAAGAACTCTTTGCTAATGAAGAGATTGCAGAAGCAGAGAAAACAAAGCTGCAGCCGCCACCCATGTATAAGGTTGTGTTGAACAACGATGACTACACCCCGATGGAGTTCGTGGTGGAGGTGCTGCAAAAGTTCTTTGGTATGGATTTGGACAAGGCGACTCAGGTCATGCTGAGTGTGCATTATAGTGGTAAGGGTGTCTGCGGCATGTTTACCGCAGAGATCGCCGAAACCAAGGTTGTCCAAGTCAACACCTATGCACGTAACAACGAACATCCACTGCTCTGTACTATGGAAAAGGCTTGAATCTGATGACTTGATGGCGAGTGTGACACCACATTGTAGCTGTACTAGGGGAGGTGCCTATGTTGAATAAAGATCTAGAAAAGACGCTGAACGAGGCTTTCAAACTGGCCCGTGACGAGCGCCACGAATTCATGACCGTCGAGCACCTGTTGTTAGCCCTTCTGGATAACAGTTCAGCCCATGAGGCGCTGAGCTCCTGTGGTGCCGATGTCGAGCAGATGCGCAAGGAGATCCGCGCATTCATCACCCAAACTACTCCGCTCATACCGCGCGACGATGAAGATCGTGAAACCCAGCCGACACTGGGCTTCCAGCGCGTGTTGCAGCGTGCCGTCTTCCATGTGCAATCCTCCGGCAATACCGAAGTCAGCGGCGCCAACGTGCTGGTCGCTATCTTCAGTGAGCAGGAGTCACAAGCTGCCTATTTCCTGAAAAAAGCCGAGATCAGCCGTCTCGACGTCGTCAATTTCCTCTCCCACGGGGTGCGCAAGGACAGCAAGCCTGATCTCGGTAGCAATAACAATCCCGAGTCTGATGATGATGTCTCGGCCGCACAGATCGAGAGCTTTGCCACCAACCTGAACCAGCTGGTGCTGGAAGGGCGCATCGATCCGCTGATTGGCCGTGATCAGGAGCTCAATCGTACCATTCAGGTGCTCTGCCGTCGTCGCAAGAACAACCCGCTGCTGGTGGGTGAAGCGGGCGTGGGTAAAACCGCCATTGCCGAAGGGTTGGCTTACCGTATCGTTAAAGGCGATGTGCCCGAGGTGATCGCCGGTAGTACCATCTACTCGCTGGATATGGGTTCTCTGCTGGCGGGCACCAAATACCGTGGTGATTTCGAGAAGCGCCTCAAGGTTCTGCTCAAGCAGATTGAGCGTCAGGAAGGGGCCATCCTCTTTATCGACGAGATCCATACCATCATTGGTGCCGGTGCTGCTTCCGGTGGTCAGCTGGATGCGGCCAACCTGATCAAGCCGCTGCTCTCCAATGGTTTGCTCCGCTGTGTGGGATCCACCACTTATCAGGAGTACGCCCAGATCTTCGAGAAAGACCGTGCGCTGGCCCGTCGCTTCCAGAAGATCGATATTGTCGAGCCGACTATCGATGACACCACTCGCATCCTGATGGGGCTCAAGAGTCGCTACGAAGCCCACCACGGCGTACGCTATACCGCCAAGGCGATCCGTGCAGCTGCCGAGCTCTCCGCCAAGTACATCAATGATCGTCACCTACCCGACAAGGCGATCGATGTGATCGACGAGGCGGGTGCCGGTCAACGGTTACTGCCGGCGAGCAAGCGCAAGAAAGTGATCAATGTGCAGGAAATTGAGTCCATCGTAGCCAAGATCGCCCGCATTCCGGAGAAATCAGTTTCTTCCTCGGATAAAGAGGTGCTGAAGAACCTGGAGCGCAATCTCAAGATGGTGGTTTTTGGTCAGGATAAAGCCATCGAGGTGCTGACCGATGCGATTCGCCTCTCTCGTTCAGGTTTGGGTAACGAGCGTCGCCCGGTTGGTTGCTTCCTCTTTGCCGGTCCTACCGGTGTTGGTAAAACAGAGGTGACCCAGCAGTTGGGCAAGGCATTGGGTGTCGAGATGCTGCGCTTTGATATGTCCGAGTACATGGAGCGTCACACCGTCTCACGTCTGATTGGTGCGCCTCCCGGCTATGTTGGTTTTGAGCAGGGTGGTCTGCTGACTGATGCGGTGATCAAGCATCCTCATTCCGTTGTGTTGCTTGACGAAATTGAGAAAGCTCACCCGGACGTATTCAATCTGCTGTTGCAGGTGATGGACAACGGCACCCTGACCGACAACAACGGGCGCAAGGCGGATTTCCGCAACGTGATTTTGGTCATGACTACCAACGCCGGTGTGCAGGAGACCCAGCGTAAATCGATTGGCTTCCAGCAACAGGATTTGAGCCACGATGCCATGGCGGTGATCAACAAGACCTTCAGTCCGGAGTTTCGTAACCGGCTTGATCACACCATCTGGTTCAACCATCTCGATATGACGGTGATTTATCAGGTGGTCGACAAGTTTATTGTCGAATTGCAGGTTCAACTGGATGCGAAGGGAGTTTCTCTCGAGGTGTCCGAGCGTGCCCGCCACTGGTTGGCAGAGAAGGGATATGACAGAGCCATGGGCGCCAGACCGATGGGGCGGGTAATCCAGGAGCACCTCAAGAAACCCCTGGCCAACGAGATCCTGTTCGGTTCACTGGTTGACGGGGGAATTGTGAAGGTTGAGTTGGTAAATGACAGCCTCAGCTTTGATTTTCAGGTCAATGTTGAAGCTGTTTCCCACTAAGCGTCAGTGATCAGAAAACGACAAAAAACCCCAACCGAAAGGTTGGGGTTTTTTGCTGAATTCCTGGCTTAGCGAGAGCGGAAAACAATACGTCCCTTGGAGAGATCGTAGGGAGTCAGTGCTACCGTTACTTTGTCTCCAGTCAGGATACGAATGTAGTTTTTGCGCATCTTGCCTGAAATATGAGCGATAACCACGTGACCATTCTCCAGTTCCACACGGAACATGGTATTGGGCAGGGTTTCGAGAATAGTGCCCTGCATCTCAATACTGTCTTCTTTAGCCATTGAATCCTCTTGATAAGCCACAACAAAAAACCGCTGGATCATGCCGGATTTAAGGCTATGTGTAAAGTTTACTCGGGCTTGGTGTCGATATTTTTCCATTCCCCCTGAATTAACAGCTCGTGAGGGAGATAATTGCGCTTGTAATTCATCTTGCGGCACGCCTCTACCAGATAGCCAAGATAGAGCCAGCTTCGCCCGGTTCGCTTGGCCAGATCGAGCTGGCAGAGGATGGCAAAGGTGCCCAGGGAGCGATCGGCATAGTCAGGATCGAAGAAGGTATACATGGCGCTCAAGGAGTGGGGCAGCAGGTCTGTGGTAGCGACACCGATCAGGCGTCCCTCTTTGCGCATCTCCAGATAGAGCGGCGGCATCCAGTCACAATGGAGAAACCCGCGATACTGGCTGCGGTTGGGGGGATACATGCTGCCATCGTGATGGCGTTCGCGGATATAACGTTCGTAGAGCAGGTAATACTCGGGCTTGTCATCGTAGCTCAGGACGATCTCGATATCCCTGTTGAGCTGGCGGATCCGCTTCTGGCCCCGGCTGGGACGAAAGCGTTCGCTGTGAATACGAAGGGACTGGCAGGCATGGCACGCCGGGCAGTGGGGGCGATAGATGTCGTTGCCACTGCGGCGAAAACCGGCAGTCAACAATCGCTCGTAACCGTTGGCGTTGAGCAGATTGTGATCCATCAGCACCAGCAACTGCTCCTGTTCATGGTCCAGATAACTGCAGGGATGCTTGGGAGTCAGCCCTACTTTTAGGATCACTTCTTCAGTCATAGGCTGATTTCCCCCTCTTGCCAGCAGGAAGCCAATAGTGGTTGATGGCCAAGGCGTGCCAGCTCGGCCAGAAAACGGGCCCTTGGCCACTCCTCGATACCCAGGGTCGCCAGAAACGGGTTTTGCATCTGGCAATCGATGAGGGCGCCGTGATGGCGGGCGAAGTGGCGACAGAGTGCCACCATGGCAAGTTTGGCGCCGTTATCAATCCGGCTGAACATGGATTCACCGCAAAACAGTCGGCCGATAGATAGGCCATACAGTCCCGCTTGCAGCTCTCCCTCCTGCCAGATCTCGATAGAGTGGGCATGACCCAGCCGATGCAACTGCTGGTAGGCTTCGATCATGGGCTGGCTGATCCAGGTGCCATCGGCAGTGCGACGAGGGGCGGCACAGGCAGTAATTACTTCATTAAAGGCGCGATTGACAGAAATATCGAATGGGGTACGGCGGATAATCTTCTGCAGTGTCCGCCCCACATGGAGTTGGTCGGGACGGATCACCCCGCGGGGATCCGGTGACCACCACAGGGTCGGCTGGTGGGGTTCATTCCACGGGAAGATCCCCTTGTGGTAAGCTGCCAGCAATCTGGCAGGGGAGAGATCCCCGCCGATCGCCAGCAAGCCGTTGGGCTCTTCCAGCGCATGGCTGGGGTCGGGAAACCAGCAAAGCTCATCATCCAGTTGGGTAAGATAGCGAGACATAAGGCAACGAGGTTCATAGATGAAGGCCATTATCCTGATAGTATCCAGCTTGCTCTGCTTTGTCACGACGCCCGCCGGGGCGGAGGTCTACCAGCGCAATACCGCGCGGCCGGTCAATCAGGTGGTGTTTGGTCAGGTCGAAACGGTGCGCAATATTACCCAGCGTCAGATCCTGGAGTCCGAGCACTCTGGCTGGAAGACGCTGGGTGGTGCCGTGTTGGGCGGTCTGCTGGGCAACCAGTTTGGCGGCGGTCATGGCCGTGAAATCGCCACCGCCGTCGGCGCGCTCGCGGGGGCTGCGGCTGCGCAGCAATACCAGTCCGGGGGAACCGTGGTGGAAAACAAGTTGGTGGAGCTGCTGATCCGCAACGAGCAAAATGCTCTTATCAACGTGATCCAGGATTATGATCCCGCCATGGTCTTTGCCAATGGGGACAAGGTGCGCATTCTCTACTTCGATGATGGGGTGCGGGTCGACAAGACTTACTGACTTTCGATAGTCATGGTGATGGGGAGACTGTGGCAGGAAAGGAACCCGCAGACTCTCCTGCTGGAAAGTCTGTCGGGCGGTAATACACGGGACTGATGCCCTGAGGATTCAGATAGCTGTCTCTTGAGAGACTATCTTGTCGCGACCGGTGTTCTTTGCCTGATAGAGCAGCCGATCCGCTACGCTCAGCGCCTCGTCCATGGATATCCGCCCGACGCTGATCACGCCGTAACTGGCGCGAACAAAGAGCGGGGTTTCCGGTGACAAAGGTTGCTGGCGCAGCTGCTGACGCAGCCCTTCAAGACGCTTGATCAACACGGGGACGGTACAGTGAGGCACCATCATGGCAAACTCCTCTCCGCCAAAGCGGGCAATCATGGCATCGGGGAAGAACTGGGTCAGTAGCCGGGTCAGATGGCAGAGCAGTTGATCGCCGATGGCATGGCCCCAGTGATCGTTGACCTGCTTGAAGTGATCCACATCGAGCACACAGAGTGCGAGAGGCGTCTGCTGGCGCTGATGTTCTTCAAACCATTTTTGCCCTTCGTTGAACCAGTAGCGCCGGTTGTAGAGACCGGTCAGGTAATCACGATTGGCTGACTCCTGAATGCTGTTGAACTGCTCGAGGGCTTCCAGATTGTGGCTGACCCGACACTGCAGTTCTTCCGGCTCGAACGGCTGGTTGAGAAAGTCGTTGGCGCCTTGCTTGAGGTAGCGAGCAGAGAGACCGCGCTTGTCCGAGACCGAGATCCCGATAATCGCGAGCTGCTGCTTGCTGTAACGCTCTCTCAGCATCCGCACCAGACTGATGCCATCGATATCCGGCATATAGTAGTCGACCAGTGCCAGCCGGATGTCTGGGTGTTGCTCCAGCATCGCCATCGCTTCACGGGCATGACTGGCCTCATGCACCTGCAACAACTGCTTGCGCAACTGGGCCATGGTGCGGTGACGGGAGGTGCGTGAGTCGTCGACTACCAGCACTTCGATGGACTGGTTGAGATAGAGGCGGTGCACCAGACTGACGGCATATTGCAGCGAGTGGCGCGAGTCCTTCATCACATAGTCCAGCACGCCGGTTTCCAGCCAGGCGGCACGTTTATCCTCGCTGATGTCGGCAGTGAGGATCACCACCGGCAAACCTCGAGCTAGCAGCTCGTTGACCGCTTCGCCACGGGGCGCATCCGGCAAGGTTAGGTCCACCAGCGCGACCACATACTCCTCGCCCCGGCAGTGACGGGCACCTTCGAGGGTATCGAAGGCGTCAATCTCGAGGCCAGTTTGCTGGGCAATGGCCTGAGTCAGCATACGGCGGATGGTCAGGCTATCTTCGACAATCAATATCTTCTGTTTCATTAGACTCCTTTAAATAAAAAAGGCATACCGACTGGTATGCCTTATATCACAACTGCGCTTGTTTATTGCGCGTCAAGGTAGCGTTCGGCATCGAGGGCTGCCATGCAGCCGGTACCGGCAGAGGTGATCGCCTGACGGTAGTTGTGGTCGGCCACATCGCCGGCAGCGAAGACACCTTCAATGCTGGTCTGGGTGGCAAAACCGTCGAGGCCGCCGCGTACCTTCAGATAGCCGTTTTGCATCTCCAGCTGGCCATCGAAGATCTGGGTATTGGGCTGGTGGCCGATGGCGATGAAGACGCCCATCAGCGGCAGCTCGCTGGTGCTGTTGTCCTGAGTGTTGCGCAGGCGCACACCGGTGACCCCCATCTGATCCCCCAGCACTTCGTCCAGGGTCTGGTGGGTGTGCAGCACGATATTGCCGCTCGCGACTTTGTCGTGCAGACGCTTGATCAGGATCTTCTCGGCCCGGAACTCGTCGCGGCGGTGGATCAGGTGCACCTTCTTGGCGATGTTGGCCAGATACAAGGCTTCTTCAACAGCGGTGTTGCCGCCGCCGATCACCGCCACTTCCTGATTGCGGTAGAAGAAACCGTCACAGGTGGCACAGGCGGAGACGCCGCGCCCCTTGAAGGCCTCTTCGGAGGGCAGGCCCAGATACTTTGCGGAGGCGCCGGTCGCGATGATCAGGGCATCGCAGGTGTACTCGCCGTTGTCGCCCTTGAGACGGAACGGGCGCTGAGTCAGTTCGACACTGTTGATGTGATCAAACAGGATGCGGGTATCGAACTTCTCTGCATGCTCTTTCATGCGCTCCATCAGGGCAGGGCCGGTCAGCCCTTCCGGATCACCTGGCCAGTTCTCCACTTCGGTGGTGGTGGTCAGCTGACCCCCTTGCTGCATGCCGGTGATGAGCAGGGGATTGAGGTTGGCGCGGGCGGCGTAGACGGCCGCGGTGTAACCGGCCGGGCCTGACCCTAAGATCAGCAATTTGCTGTGAGTGACTTGGCTCATGATGTCATTTCCGGGATGTGATGAGTTTGCGCGATTGTAGGTAATTCGTGATCCGGGGTCAAAGGCTGGTGAGTCGATTGCACTAATCGTGTTCACAAGGGGTGACATGCAAAATAAAGGAATAAAAAAACCGCCCATCGCGGGCGGATTTTCACTCATCTCCAACTGGCGCAGGCCAGCGCAGATCAGTTCAGCAGGGTCAGGGGATCCGTGTAGGCAAGGCCATGTGCCACGGCCACTTCCTTGCAGGTGAGCTTGCCCTCCATCACGTTGAGCCCGTGCAACAGGTTCGGATCGCTCAGCAGTGCCTGACGATACCCTTGCTGGGCCAGCTTGATGATAAAGGGGAGGGTGGCATTGTTGAGCGCCACGGTCGAGGTGCGGGCCACCGCCCCCGGCATGTTGGCGACACAGTAGTGCACCACCTCATCGACAATATAGGTCGGATCCTGGTGGGTGGTGGCGTGGGAGGTTTCCACACAGCCGCCCTGATCGATGGCCACATCGACGATGGCAGAACCCGGCTTCATGCGCGCAATGTGGTCACGGCGGACAAGTTTTGGCGCAGTGGCACCCGGTACCAGCACGCCGCCGATGACCAGATCGGCCGCCAGCAGATGGCGCTCCAGCGTCTCGCTGTTGGAGTAGACCACCTTGGCTGCTCCCTGGAACTCGTTATCAAGACGACGCAAGGTATCGACGTTGTTGTCGAGGATGGTCACATCTGCGCGCAGGCCAATGGCCATGCGGGCTGCATTGGAGCCAACCACGCCGCCACCGATGATAACCACCTTGGCTGGTTCGACACCGGGTACGCCGCCGAGCAGCACACCGCTACCACCGCGCGATTTTTCCAGCGCCTGGGCACCCGCCTGAATAGACATGCGTCCGGCCACTTCCGACATGGGGGCCAGCAGGGGCAGGCCGCCACGGCCGTCGGTGACGGTTTCATAGGCGATACAGATGGCGCCGCTTTTCAGCAGGGCTTCGGTCTGGGGCAAGTCTGGCGCCAGATGCAGATAGGTGAACAGGGTTTGACCCGGGCGCAGCATGGCACATTCGACAGGCTGAGGTTCCTTGACCTTGACGATCATCTCGGCTTTGGCGAAAACCTCTGCTGCAGAGGCCAAAATTTCGGCTCCAACAGCGATATAATCTGCATCGCTGAAGCCAATGCCGTTTCCGGCACCGCTTTGGACGAAAACAGTATGGTTTCGTGCTGTCAGTTCACGTACACTGGCCGGAACCATGCCTACGCGGTATTCATGGTTTTTTATCTCTTTAGGTACACCGATAATCATGCTATCCCTCGTCTATAGATTGGTGTTTCATGTTGCCAAAATGTTAACCAACATTTGCGCCTAGTATATTCAGGTATTGACAGGATTTGTGACCATAATTATAAAATGACTGGTGATTTTTACCAAAAAATAGCCAAAGGATGGAATAAAATGATGGAAGCTAAGAGTCGGCTAAAGGATTTGGACAGGATTGACCGCAACATTCTTAATGAACTGCAAAAGGATGGCAGGATTTCGAATGTTGAGTTGTCCAAGCGAGTTGGCCTGAGTCCTACACCGTGTCTGGAACGGGTTCGTCGCCTCGAGCGACAAGGTTATATCGAAGGATATGCCGCTATTCTGAACCCTCATTATCTGGACGCATCTCTGCTGGTGTTTGTAGAGATAACCCTCAATCGCGGGGCGCCTGATGTGTTTGAACAGTTCAACAAGGCTGTTCAGGTGCTCGAAGAGATCCAGGAGTGTCATCTGGTTTCCGGTGACTTCGACTACCTGCTCAAGACCCGAGTCAGCGACATGTCGGCTTACCGCCGTCTGTTGGGGGAAACCCTGCTGCGTCTGCCCGGTGTCAATGACACCCGCACCTATGTGGTGATGGAAGAGGTCAAGCAGAGCAGTCGTCTGGTGATCAGCACCCGATAAAGCAGGTTATGCCGTGGTATCTTTTCCATATGAGACACCATGACAGTCAGAAACGAGCGGCCGGTCCGCTCGTTTCTTCTTGTAAAGATAATTGCAAATATGGCCCCGTCCCATCAGGCTCTGGCTGACAATCGATGGGCTTTTCGGGGATACTAGGCCCCCTTATTTCCTGCATTACATGTTTTCAGAAAGGAGCCGGAGTTTGGCCGATAAAAAGCTGTTTACTCCTTTATCAGGTACACAACGGATCTTCGAAGCCGTCTTGATCGCCATCACCCTGATGGCTGCTTATCTTCTGCTTGCCCTGTTGTCCTATCATCCCGCTGATCCCGGCTGGTCCCAGACCTCCTGGCAAGGGGAGGTGAAGAACCTCGCCGGTAGTGCCGGTGCCTGGCTCGCCGACATCACCATGTTTACCTTTGGTGCCTTCTCCTATCTGGTGCCGCCGCTGGTGGTACTGCTGGGCTGGAGTCTGTTCTGGCGTCCGAGCCGTCTGCTTGATGTGGATTACCTCACCCTGGGGGTGCGGATCATCGGCTTTATCCTGACCGTGCTCGGCATGTCGGCCATTGCCAGCATGAACTTCAACGATATGCAAAACTTCTCCGCCGGTGGTCTGGTGGGGGATGTGATCGCTTCTGCAGTGGTACCGCTGTTTGGCGGCGTCGGGGCCAACCTGATGCTGCTCTGCTTCGTGGCAACCGGCATCACCCTGTTTACCGGCTGGTCCTGGCTCACTATTGTCGAGCAGATCGGTGCGGCCTGTACCGGCTCGGTCAGCGCGGTTTACCACTTCCCTACCACCCTTGGCCGCTGGTTGACCGGTGGCTGGCGTCAACCCCGCAACGAGGGGCCGGATCCCTTGCTGGAAGGCGGGGTAGGGGCCATCGCGTTTGATGATGAGGAAGATGAGCCGCATACCAGCTGGACTCGCAAGCCCAAGGCCAATAACCAGAAGGCTGCCGCCGAAGAGTGGCTGCCGGAACTCGACGACGATACCTTCGAGTTCGACCCACAGTTTGATGATGAAGATGATGAGCCGACTCCGGCTGCCAAGCCGAAACGTGCGGTGGCGGCCGCCAATGGTCGCCGCCAGCCGGTACTGGCTGTGGCCGAGGACGATGATGAGGACGATCTGGATCTGCCCTGGGCCGAAGGGGACGACGAGGTCGCCGCGCCGGTAGCCGTCGCACCGACCAAGCCCAAGCGTCGTCCGCAATCTACGCTGCCGCCGTTGCCGAGTATCGAACTGCTCGACCGTCCACCCGCCAAGACCCAGATGATGAGCAAGGATGAGCTGGATCGCATGGGTCGTCTGGTGGAGGCCAAGCTTGCCGACTACAACGTGCAGGCCAAGGTGGTGGGTGTCTATCCGGGTCCGGTTATTACCCGTTTCGAGCTGGATCTGGCGCCGGGCATGAAGGCGAGCAAGATCACCAACCTCTCACGCGATCTGGCCCGCTCCTTGTCTGCCAGCAGCGTGCGGGTGGTTGAGGTGATCCCGGGTAAAACCTATGTCGGTATCGAGCTGCCCAACCGGGTGCGTCAGACCGTTTACCTGCGCGAAACCCTCGACTGCGATGCTTTCCGCGATAGCCGCAACCCGCTCACCATGGGCCTGGGTCAGGACATCGCCGGCGAGCCGGTAGTCGTTAACCTCGCCAAGATGCCGCACCTGCTGGTGGCCGGTACCACAGGTTCCGGTAAGTCGGTGGGGGTGAACACCATGATCATCTCGATGCTCTACAAGTCATCCCCCGATGATCTGCGCTTCATCATGATCGACCCCAAGATGCTGGAACTCTCGGTCTACGAAGGGATCCCGCATCTGCTGACCGAGGTGGTGACCGACATGAAGGACGCCGCCAACGCCCTGCGCTGGTGTGTGGGCGAGATGGAGCGCCGTTACAAGCTGATGTCGGCGGTCGGGGTGCGTAACCTCAAGGGCTACAACGACAAGGTGCTGGCCGCCATCGAGGAGGGGGAACCCCTGCTGGATCCGTTGTGGCGCCCGGGTGACTCCATGGATCAGATGCCGCCGGAGCTGGAGAAACTGCCCCACATCGTGGTGGTGGTGGACGAGTTTGCCGACATGATGATGATCGTCGGCAAGAAGGTGGAAGAGCTGATTGCCCGTATCGCCCAGAAGGCGCGGGCCGCAGGTATTCACCTTATTCTGGCGACCCAGCGTCCGTCGGTGGATGTCATTACCGGTCTTATCAAGGCCAACATCCCGACCCGTATCTCGTTCCAGGTGTCGAGCAAGATCGACTCGCGCACCATCATCGATCAGGGCGGCGCCGAATCTCTGCTCGGTATGGGCGACATGCTCTACATGCCAGCCGGGACCTCCAACCCGACCCGGGTACACGGTGCATTCGTCGATGACCACGAAGTGCACAAGGTGGTGGCGGACTGGAAACTGCGCGGCGAGCCGAACTACATCGAGGAGATCCTCTCCGGTGAGTCGGGTGGCGAAGGTGGCAGCGGCGAATATGGCGGTGGTGGCGATGAAGAGCTCGACCCCCTGTTCGATGAGGCTGTCGCTTTTGTGGTGGAGTCCCGCCGTGGCTCGACCTCCAGCGTCCAGCGCAAGTTCAAGATTGGTTACAACCGGGCAGCCCGTCTCATCGAGCAGATGGAGAATCAGGGCATCGTCAGCTCACCGGGTGGCAATGGTCAGCGCGACGTGCTGGCACCGCCGCCGGTGCGGGACTAAGCCTCACCGTTTCATACTATCCCTGGCCATGCCCTCCGCGGGTGTGGCCTTTTATCGAGAGCGTCTTTATGAAGAGCGTGATGAAAAAACAACTGTTGATGGGGACCGTGCTGCTGATGGCCAGTAGTCAGGTGTGGGCCGATGCGGCCAGCGATCTCAAACAGAAGCTGGCGGGGGTGAGCCTCTTCTCCGCCAAATTTGCCCAGACCGTCTATGACAGCAAGGGCAAGGAGCTGCAAAAGGCCAGCGGCGATCTGCTAGTGCAGCGGCCAAACCGTTTCAACTGGCACACCACCTCGCCGGACGAGAGCCTGATCGTGGCTGATGGTCAGGATGTCTGGGTCTATGATCCCTTCGTCGAGCAGGTGACCGCCCTCAAGCTGAAAGATGCGGTGCTCAACACCCCCTTTATTCTGATCGCTGGCAATGACGACAAGTTCTGGAAGAACTATGACGTGACCCAGCAGGGGGATGTCTATACCGTCACCAGCCGCAACAAGGATGAGCTGATCGCCTCCTTCCGTGTCACCTTCGACAGACAAGACAACATCAGTCGTTTCGATGTGAAAGAGGCGCAGGGGCAGTGGAGTGAATTCACCCTGAGCAGCTTCAACCGCAAGCCGGTGCTCAAGGGCAACGAATTTGTTTTCAAGATCCCGAAGGGGGTCGAGCTGGACGACCAGCGCTAATGAGCAAGCGGTCGTTGGATTGCTCGCCACTGCGCCAGTCAAAGGCGAGTGGCGTGACGTTGGGTGGTCAATACAGATGAGCAACTTGTCGCTGGATTTCTCATCGGACTTTCGTCCGCTGGCGGCCCGGATGCGGCCGCAAAACCTCGACCAGTATATCGGTCAGCAACATATCCTGGGGGCTGACAAGCCCCTGCGCAAAGCCATTCTGGCGGGTCACTGCCACTCGATGATCCTGTGGGGGCCGCCCGGTACCGGCAAGACTACGCTGGCGGAGTTGATGGCTCACTACTGTCAGGCGGAAGTGGAGCGACTCTCTGCGGTCACCTCCGGTATCAAGGAGATCCGCGCCGCCATCGACAAGGCCAAGGAGAATAGCTGGCGCGGGGTTCGCACCATTCTGTTTGTGGATGAGGTGCACCGCTTCAACAAGAGCCAGCAGGATGTGTTCCTGCCTCATATCGAAGATGGCACCATCACCTTTATCGGTGCCACCACCGAAAACCCCTCGTTCGAACTCAACAACGCACTGCTCTCACGAGCTCGGGTCTATCTGCTCAAGCGACTGGAGGAGAGCGATATTCTCGCCATGCTCGATCAGGCGATGACCGATCCCCGTGGTCTTAATGATCCGGCACTCACCTTTGCCCCCGGCGTCAAAGAGGCGTTGGCTAAGGCAGTTGATGGGGACGGGCGAAAATCCCTCAACTATCTGGAGCTGTTGGCCGACATGGCCGAAACCGACAGCACAGGGGCGCGGGTGATCGACAGTGCCCTGCTCGTCGCCGTGGCGGGGGAACATGTGGCCCGCTTCGACAAGGGGGGGGATCACTTCTACGACCTCATCTCGGCGGTACACAAATCCATTCGCGGCTCGGCGCCGGATGCGGCGCTCTACTGGTATGCCCGTATGGTGAGTGCCGGCTGCGATCCGCTCTATATTGCCCGCCGCTTGCTGGCGATTGCCTCGGAAGATGTGGGCAATGCCGATCCCCGAGCCATGCAGGTGGCGCTATCTGCTTGGGATTGTTTCCACCGCATCGGACCGGCGGAAGGGGAGCGGGCCATCGCCCAGGCGATCGTCTACCTTGCCTGTGCGCCCAAGAGCAATGCGGTTTACACCGCCTGGAAGGCAGCGCTCAATGATGCCAAGAACCTGCCTGACTTCGAGGTGCCGGTGCATCTGCGCAATGCGCCAACCCGGCTGATGAGCGATCTGGGCTATGGCGCCGAGTATCGTTACGCCCACGACGAACCGGGTGCTTATGCCGCAGGTGAGGAGTATTTCCCGCCCGAGCTTGCCGGCAAGCAGTACTATCAGCCGACCGAGCGTGGCCTTGAAAAGCAGATCGGCCAGAAGCTCGATTATCTCCACGAGCTCGATCGACAGAGCCCGCAAAAACGGGGCCGATAGTCCCCTATTTGGGCCAGCAGAATGAAAATTGGTCAGACACCGGAATAATTGGGGTGTTTGACCCCACAAGTTGGCAAAAACGACCCAAATAGTCCCTGTTCGGGCAGGGGGGCGGTCTGCTACACTGCCCCTCTGACCCCGTTGGTTTCGGCCTGATACCATCTTCTTGATTTCGAAGGCCTGACTCTCAAAACGACGGGGGCGCCAACCGATGTTAACTTCCGGATCTGTTTTCCCGCCCGTCATGATGACTCAGGCCCAGATCCCTTTTACAAAAAGTAGGTAACCCATGCTGGATCCCAAATATCTGCGCAGCGACATCGACGAAGCTGCCGCTCGTCTGGCGACACGTGGCTACGCTCTTGACGTAGCGGCTGTCAATGCTCTGGAAGAGAAGCGCAAGGATCTGCAGTCCCGTACTCAGGAGCTGCAGGCCGAGCGCAACGCCCGCTCCAAGTCCATCGGTGAGGCTGCCCGTCGCGGTGAAGATGTTGCTCCGCTCAAGGCTGAAGTGACCAAGATCAACGACGAGCTGGAGACCAGCAAGGTTGAGCTGGATGCTTTGCTGGCCGAGCTGAAAACCATTGCCGACGCCATCCCCAACCTGCCGAGCGAAACCACCCCGGTTGGTCGTGACGAAAACGACAACGTGGAAGTGCGTCGCTGGGGTACCCCGCGTCACTTCGACTTCCCAGTACGCGATCACATCGATCTGGGTGAAGCGGCCAAGGGTGTAGATTTCAAAAACGGCGTCAAGCTCTCCGGTTCCCGTTTCGTGGTGATGAAGGGCCAGATTGCCCGTCTGCACCGCGCCCTGGCCCAGTTCATGCTGGATCTGCACACCCTGCAGCACGGTTACACCGAGTGCTACGTGCCTTATCTGGTCAACCCGGACAGCCTGTACGGTACCGGCCAGCTGCCGAAGTTCTCCCAGGATCTGTTCAATACCGGTATTGACGGCGAAGGGGAAGAAGAGGGCAAGGTGCGCAAGTTCTCCCTGATCCCGACTTCCGAAGTGCCGCTCACCAACATGGCGCGCGATGAGATCTTTGAAGAGCAGGAACTGCCGATCAAGATGACCGCTCACAGCCCGTGCTTCCGTTCCGAAGCAGGCTCTTACGGTCGTGATACCCGTGGCCTCATCCGTATGCACCAGTTCGACAAGGTCGAAATGGTACAGCTGGTTCACCCGGAGAAATCCTGGGAAGCGCTGGAAGAGATGGTGGGTCACGCCGAGAAGGTGCTGCAACTGCTGGAGCTGCCGTATCGCGTGATGGCGCTCTCTACCGGTGACATGGGCTTCTGCGCTGCCAAGACCTACGATCTGGAAGTGTGGCTGCCGGCCCAGAACACCTACCGCGAGATCTCCTCTGTCTCCAACTGCACCGACTTCCAGGCGCGCCGCATGCAGGCTCGCGTGCGTGTCGATGGCAAGCCGCAGCTCATTCACACCCTGAATGGCTCCGGTCTGGCTGTAGGCCGTACTCTGGTCGCCGTGATCGAGAACTACCAGCAGGCAGATGGCCGCATTGCCATCCCGGCTGCGCTGCAATCCTACATGGGCGGTCTGACCCACATCGGGTAAGCGCTCGTTGCAGACGACAACGCCATGGCCATGCCATGGCGTTGTGCATTCTGGCGCCGGTCAACCGTTTTTATCGTGAATAAATCTGCGTTTCCGGCGCCTCTTTGAACATGTAACACAATTTTATCAAGCATTGCGCAATCGTTTTTGTTAGACTGCGCCGCAATTTCGCAGGACATCTTTTTCTATGGTCTGGATTGATTACGCCATCATCGGCATCGTCGGTTTTTCTGCACTCATCAGCCTGGTGCGCGGCTTCGTCAAAGAGGCCATGTCTCTCGTCACCTGGTTCGTTGCCTTCTTTATTGCTAGCCATTTCTATCCTGATCTCGCCGCCTATTTTACCTCTTTCTCCGATGCGCTGGTGCGCAACGGTCTGGCCATCGCGGCCCTGTTCGTGGCAACCCTGATCCTGGGCAGCGTGGTGAACTACGTGGTGGGTCTGCTGGTGGACAAGACGGGGCTCTCCGGTACCGATCGGGTGCTGGGGGTCTGCTTCGGCGCAATTCGCGGGGTACTGATCGTCAGTGCCCTGCTTTTTTTCATGGATACCTTCACCAGCCTCTCCCAAAGCGACTGGTGGGCGGCATCCAAGCTGGTGCCGGAGTTCAAGCCGGTGATCCAGTGGTTTTTCGGGTTCATGCTGAACTCTTCGAGTTTTCTTAAACAGGTATAGCGACTTCGAGGTAGCAAATACATGTGTGGTATTGTCGGTATAGTTGGCACCACCCCCGTCAATCAGGCCCTCTACGACGCCTTGACGGTGTTGCAGCACAGGGGACAGGATGCCGCCGGGATTGTGACCATTGACAGTGGGAACTTCCGGCAACGCAAGGCCAATGGCCTGGTCAAGGACGTGTTTGAAGTGCGCCACATGCAGCGCCTGCAAGGGAACATCGGCATCGGTCATGTCAGATATCCCACCGCAGGCAGCTCCAGTGCCGCAGAAGCCCAACCTTTTTATGTCAACTCTCCTTACGGGATCGTGCTTGCCCACAACGGCAACCTGACCAACGCCAAGGAGCTCAAGGAGCAACAGTTCCGTGTCGCGCGCCGTCACATCAACACCACTTCGGACTCCGAAGTGCTGCTGAACGTGCTGGCTCACGAGCTGGACCGCTGTGACAAGATGGCGCTGGCGCCCGCGGATATCTTCGCTGCGGTGCGCAAGACCCATCAGCAGATCCGCGGTGCCTATGCCGTGGTGGCGCTGGTGATTGGCCACGGCCTCATCGGGTTCCGTGATCCCAACGGCATTCGCCCGCTGGTCCTCGGCCGTCGTCAGGATGAGCAGGGGCAGGTGGAGTACATGCTCGCCTCCGAGAGCGTGGCGCTCGATGCCATCGGTTTCGAGACGGTGCGTGACATCGCGCCGGGCGAGGCGATCTACATCACCGAGCAGGGCCAGCTCTTCTCCGAGCAGTGCGCGGAGAACCCGCAGATGAGCTCCTGCATCTTCGAATATGTTTACTTTGCCCGTCCCGATTCGTGCATCGACAAGGTGTCAGTCTACGCCGCCCGTCTCAATATGGGTCGCAAGCTGGGTCAGAAGATTGCCCGCGAGTGGGAAGATCTCGATGTGGACGTGGTCATCCCCATCCCCGAGACCTCCTGCGACGTGGCGCTGGAGATCGCCCACACCCTGGATCTGCCATACCGTCAGGGCTTCGTGAAGAACCGCTACATCGGCCGTACCTTCATCATGCCGGGCCAGACCCAGCGCAAGAAGTCAGTGCGCCGCAAACTCAACGCCATCAGCTCCGAATTCAAGGGCAAGAAGGTGTTGCTGGTGGACGATTCCATCGTGCGTGGCACCACGTCCGAGCAGATCATCCAGATGGCCCGTGAAGCGGGGGCAGCCAAGGTCTACTTCGCCTCGGCGGCGCCGGAAATTCGCTTCCCCAACGTCTATGGCATCGATATGCCCACCGCCAACGAGCTGATCGCCCACGGCCGTGAAGTGGAAGAGGTGTGCAAGCTGATTGGCGCTGACGGTCTGATTTTCCAGGATTTGGAAGATCTGGAAGCCGCCGTGCGGGAGATCAACCCGGATCTGCGTCACTTCGAGACCTCGGTCTTCAATGGCCACTACGTCACCTCCGACGTGGACCAGTCCTATCTGGATCACCTCAACGCCCTGCGCAACGATGACACCAAAGCGGTGCGTGAATGGCAGGAAGGCACCAGCAATCTGGAAATTTTTAACGAAGGAAGTTAAACGTTTGCGGTTTTGCCGGATGGGATAGCGAGATGGGGGCCTGTGGCCCCCATTGTCGTTTTTACCTAACACGGGCAGAAGGGGGAGGAGATATCTGTTTGAAAAACATCCGTTTATCTTGCCGTATATGGGCATGGCCAGCGGGATCCGCTAGCATAGGCGGCAACATATATGACCGATACGCTTTTAAGAGACGAGAGTTCAGATGGATGATCTGCTAGCCCCAGTGCGCCAGTTTTTGCAGTGCGAGACCCCGGATGAGTGGGTAGAGATGGCGCGGGATCCGGCCCGTTTACCGACCCTGCTCATCGATCACGCCAACTGCGAGACCAAGGCCGCACTCACTGCCCACAGTCTGGTGCGCCGCTATTGCCTGCCCAAGGGCAAGCGCCATCTGCTGCCCAAGCTGGAGTTCTATCGCGAGCTGGATGCCATTCCGGAGAAGGCCGAGATCCTGGGCAAACGCAGCATGGGGGAGTCTGATCGCACCGTCTTTGCCGAGCTGGAGCGCAATCCGCTGCTGTTTCCCATGGTGCGGCTCATTCAGGAGGAGCTGCATCACTTCGAGCAGGTGCTGGAGATCATGCAGGCCCGCGGCATCGAATACGGGCCGGTGACGGCCTCCCGCTATGCCCGCCAGTTGATGCAGCATGTGCGCACCCATGAGCCGGCCACCATAGTTGACAAGATGATCATCGGCGCCTATATCGAGGCCCGCTCCTGCGAGCGTTTTGCCAAGTTGGCGCCCCATCTGGACGAAGAGCTGAGCCGCTTCTACGTCTCTTTGCTGCGCTCTGAGGCGCGCCACTATCAGGATTACCTGAGCCTGGCCGAACAGTACGCAGGGGAGGATATCAGCGAGCGGGTGGCCTTCTTTGGCAAGCTGGAAGCCGAGCTAATCTGCTCGCCGGATCCGCAGTTCCGGTTTCATAGCGGCCTGCCTGTCACATCTGACAGTTGTTGACGCACAGGGGGCAAACTACTATTGCCCTGTTCCTACTACGAGCGACAAGTAGTTACTTTTGAGCGCAATTCCCGGCCCTGAGCCGGGATCTTTTTTTCTGTCGTACCTCCTTCCTGCTTTTGGCGCTCTATGCTGAATCCCTGGCTATTTTTGCGTCTTCCCCTTGCGATGAAATCCTGTTCGAACAGCCGGTTATTGTGGTGATAAAGTGCTCATTCAGGTGGCTCACCCTTGTAGAAACGGGCGAAACCGTGTACTTTTTTGCCTTCGCAAGATTTGAATAACCAATCAATAGGAGCGTGTATGCGCATTGTTCTGTTGGGGGCTCCGGGCGCCGGCAAAGGTACCCAGGCTCAGTTCATCATGGAAAAACACGGTATTCCCCAGATCTCCACCGGCGATATGCTGCGTGCGGCGATCAAAGCGGGCACCGAGCTCGGTCTGAAAGCCAAAGCTGTGATGGACGCAGGTCAGCTGGTCTCTGACGACATCATCATCGGTCTGGTCAAGGAGCGCATCGCTCAGCCGGACTGCGCCAAAGGCTTCCTGTTGGACGGTTTCCCGCGCACCATTCCCCAGGCGCAAGCCATGAAGGACGCCGGTGTCGTGGTTGATTTCGTGCTGGAGTTCGATGTGCCGGACGAAGAAATCGTCAAGCGCATGAGCGGCCGTCGCGTTCACTCCGGCTCCGGCCGTACCTACCACGTGGTGTTCAACCCGCCGAAAGTGGAAGGCAAGGATGACGTGACCGGTGAAGATCTGGTGATCCGCGCCGACGACGAAGAGACCACAGTACGCAAGCGTCTGGATGTATATCATCAGCAGACCGCGCCGCTGATCGGTTTCTACGGCAAAGAGGCGGAAGCGGGCCATACCCGTTACGTCAAGATCGACGGCACCCAGCCGGTTGATCTGGTCAGCAAGCAGCTTGCCACCATTCTGGGCTGATCTTTGCTGTCGGCACTGTTTCCCGTGCCATCAGATAAATAAAGAGAAGGGCCCTGTCGGGCCCTTTTTGCATAATGACAGATAGACAGGAAGCCAACGTGACCACGAAAACCGGAATATTGCTGGTCAATCTGGGTACCCCAGCCGCACCGACCACCGCTGCCGTCAAAGCGTTCCTCAGCCAGTTCCTGCACGATCCCCGTGTGGTGGACCTGCCCCGTTACCTCTGGTGCCCGCTGCTCCACTTCATCATCTTGCCGACGCGCTCGCCCAAAGTGGCCAAGCTCTATCAGCAGGTGTGGACCGAGCAGGGCTCGCCGCTGATGGTGATAAGCAAGCAGCAGCGCGCTGCGCTGGAGCAGGAGCTTAAGCGGGAGGGGGTCGAGGTGCCGGTGGAGCTGGCGATGACCTATGGTTCTCCGTCAGTGAATGATGGCTGGCAGGCGCTCAAGGCCAAAGGGGTCAACCGGGTGATCCTGTTGCCGCTCTATCCGCAATATTCGGTCAGTACCACCGCCTCGGTCTTTGATGCCTGGGGCAAGGCAATGAAGAGAGAACGCAATCTGCCGGTGGTACGGCTCATTCGTGATTATCACGCCCATCCCGAATACATACAGGCGCTGGCCATGAGTGTGCGTCGTCACTGGGAGCAGCACGGTCAGGGTGATCACCTGTTGATGTCGTTCCACGGTATTCCCGAGCGCTACGAGAACGAAGGGGACCCCTATGGTCACCAGTGTCGCCACACCGCCACTCTGCTGGCCGAGGCGCTCGGGCTGGAGGCCGGGCAGTGGACGGCCAGTTTCCAGTCCCGCTTTGGCAAGGAGGAGTGGCTCAAGCCCTACACAGACGTGACCATTGGCGGTATGCCTGCTGCGGGCATCAAGCGGCTCGATGTGATTTGCCCTGCCTTTGCCGCCGACTGCCTCGAAACCCTTGAGGAAATTCAGGTACAGAATCGGGAGATCTTCATGGAGGCCGGTGGCGAGCGGTTTGAATATATTCCGGCCCTCAACAGCGATCAGGCCCATATCAGGATGATGGTCTCGCTCATCTGCCGCGAATTGGCATGAGTGACCGGCATTCAGTCAAACAAGGAGTCGAGTCATGGTACATATCACGCTGATTTATGCAGGTCTGCTGGGGCTGCTGTTTCTGGGGCTCTCCTTCTGGGTGGTCAGACGCCGCGCCCAGTTCGGGGTGATGATAGGGCAGGGGGAAGCCCCCGAGCTGCTGGCGGCGATCCGGGCCCACGGTAATTTTGCCGAGTATGTGCCGCTGACCCTGCTGCTGATGGCGCTGTGCGAGTTCTCCGGTGCCGGTGTGCTCTGGCTGCATGCCGGTGGCGCCATGCTGCTGATCGGCCGCATCCTGCATGCCATCGGCATCCAGATCCCCAAAGCCCCCAATGTGCCCCGTTTTCTGGGCACCTTGCTGTTCTGGCTCGCCCTCGGCCTCTTTTCGGTACTGGCCCTGTTGCAGGGCATGGCGGCCGTCTGAAAACAGGCGCTTTTTTATGCTATGGAACCACCCCGGACGGGGTGGTTTTTTTATGGTGAAAAGGCAAACGTTTTTCCTTGCTGGCCTTGTCTATACTGACTCCATTATTTAAACAGGGCGACTTTTCGGGGCGGCGGATTGTGTTAAAATCCCGCCCCTCTTTCCCCCAGAGCACAGAACATTGCCATGAAATTTCCCGGTCAGCGCAAGTCCAAACACTACTTCCCTGTCGACAGACGCGATCCCCTGGTTCCGCAAAATCCCCTGTTAACCGAGCTGGGCAAAGCCTACGTTGTCGGGATTGATCAGACCCTGGTTGATATTGAAGCCCATGTGGATGAAGACTTTCTGACCCGTTATGGTCTGAGCAAGGGGCACTCCGTCGTCATCAATGACGACGTGGCCGAACGGATTTATGACGAGCTCAAGGCCAACAACATGGTGGTGAGCGAGTTTGCCGGTGGCACCATTGGCAACACGGTACACAACTACTCGGTACTGGCCGACTCCCATTCCATCCTGCTGGGTGTGATGAGTCAGGACATTCGCATCGGCTGCTACGCCTACCGTTATCTGTGCAACACCTCTTCCCGTGTCAATCTGGACTATCTGCAGCCGGTTGATGGCCCCATCGGCCGTTGCTTCACTTTCATCACCGAGTGCGGCGAGCGCAGCTTCGGCATCAACGCCGGCAAGATGAACCAGCTGGATGTGCAGCACATTCCGGAGGATGTGATCAAAGGGGCATCTGCCCTGGTGATCACCGCCTATCTGGTGCGTGGTGACGATGGTGATCCGATGAAAGAGGCGGCCATGACCGCGGTGCGTTATGCCCGCGAGGCCGGTATTCCCGTGGTGCTGACCCTGGGCACCCGTTTCGTCATCGACGAAAACCCCCAGTGGTGGCGCGACTTCATTGCCGAGAACGTGACTGTGCTGGCGATGAACGAAGACGAAGGTGAAGCCCTGACCGGTATCGCAGATCCGCTCGGTGCGGCCGACAAGGCGCTCGACTGGGCCGACATGGTGCTCTGTACTGCTGGCCCCATCGGCCTCTATATGGCGAGCTACACCGACGAGGACTACAAGCGCGAGACCACTCATACCCTGTTGCCGGGCGTTATCCCCGAGTTCAACATGTATGAGTTCAGCCGCCCGATGGCCCGTGCCAAGTGCCGCAAACCGGCCCGTATCTACTCCCACATCTCCCCGTATATGGGTGGCCCGGAGAAGATCAAGAACACCAACGGGGCAGGGGATGGCGCGCTTTCCGCCGTGCTGCACGACATGGTGGCCAACTCCTATCACCGGATGAATGTGCCCAACTCCGCCAAGCACATCTCCGAGTTCCTGACCTACTCCTCACTGGCCCAGGTGTGCAAATACGCCAACCGTGTCAGCTACGAGGTGTTGGCCCAGAGCAGCCCCCGTCTCTCCCGCGGTTTGCCGGAGAAAGAGGACAGTCTGGAAGAGGTTTACTGGGAGCGTTGATCTCCTGAATCTGCAAGACGCCTCCATCGGGAGGCGTTTTTGCAGGCAAATGGGAGTTATCCCGGCTTTTTTCCCGGAATAACCCCAATATGCTTGAGTCCATGTCACTTTTACGACACCATTTGGCCATCGTATTGTCGCCCGACAATGCCGCAGCACCCGAAAGAAAGAGAGAATCCCATGAGCATGCTTAACGACAACCTTGACGCCAATTTCCAACTGTTTATCGAACAAGTCCGCGAGTCGGGTCAGGTGTGGGGTCTGCGCTATGGGGAAGACTGGGTCGTCTGCCGCTCCGCCGAATTTGAAGATGCCGACGTGATGCCGCTCTGGTCTGCCGAAGAGGACGCCCGTCTGCACTGCGTCGACGAGTGGGCCGATTACGAGCCGGAAGTGATCGATCTGGAAGAGTTTCTCGATATCTGGATCAACGATCTGGATGAAGATGATGTGCTGGTCGGCCCGAACTGGAACGCCGATCTGGAAGGTCAGGAGCTCGAACCCATCGAGCTGGCCAAGGCACTGGTTGAACTGGACGCCTGAAAGCGCCTCCATTGATGGTCTGAACGCACAGGCCATCGGGACAAAGACCGGCATCCGTGAGGGTGCCGGTCTTTTTTATGGTCGAATGGCCTGATTGATGAGTTAAAAGCCGATTTGCCTTTGCACCTGTCAGGGGGATGGTCCATCATCAACCTTTTGCCAAGGGAGGAGCGCCATGTTTGTATTCGACGTAACGGGAGCTGCGGGTGAGAAGGCCAGCATTCGGGTGCAGGCGCTGGATTGGGCGCAAGTCGGACCTGTGACCTTCCAATGCGATGATGATCAGCTGGCTGTCGTGCTCCTGAGCGGTTGTCGTTGCGACGCGGTGGGCTTTTTCAATCTGTTGGCGGGGTGCAAACCCCTCTATATCGAGCAGTGGCTCAGCTATCTGCAAGAGAGCGGTCGCATTGGCAAGTGGAGTCACCAGACCGAGAGTCCCGCCGATGGGGACTATCTGGCCAGAGCAGGTCTGGAGCACGATGAACTCAATACCCTGCTTGGCCAGGTCTATCAGGTGGCGGGGTTCAATCGCCTGCAAATCAACCGTTACCTCAAGAACCGCCACAACCCCACCACACTGGCGACCCGGTACGATCAGAAAGAGCTGGAGCGCTATCGCCAGCTCAATGACATCATTCTGACCCTTTTGAAGCTGAAGCATCCTCAGTAAAGAGCCCCAGTTGGCTGATATCCGGTCGCAGCGGTTGCGGCCGGGCGATCAGATAGCCCTGCAAGCCATCGACGTACATCCCCTGCAGCAGCTGTTTCTGGCCAAGCTGTTCCACCCCCTCTGCAATCACCTGACACCCCATCCGATGTGATACATCGACGATCATCCGCACGAACTGCTGGTTGGTCTGATCCTGCTCCAGTCCGGTGAGAAGGGCAGGATCCAGCTTGATGTAGTCGGGCTTGAGCTCGCGAAACAGGGTAAAGGAGCCGATCCCCTTGCCGAAATTGGCGATGGCCGAGCGGCTGCCGTTGCGGCGCAGCAGTTCAAACACCCGCTTGGCGCCGGTCAGGTTGCGTTCCAGATGCTCTTCATCCAGTTCGAACACCAGATTGGCGCTGGTATTGGGATCTTTGAGCAGCTGGCGGTCAAGCCAGATCAGGAAGGCGCTGTTTTGCAGCAGGTTGGGGGAGAGGTTGATCCCCCAGCGACTCTGGTTGGCACCAAAGGCCCGGTACTGACGCATGATGTGGGTAATGACCAGCTGCTCCAGCCGCATCACCATATCGAGCCGCTGGGCCATGGCAAACAGGGTGTCGGTGGGCAGGGCGGTGCCGTCATTGCCGCTGAAGCGGGTGTAGATCTCGTTGTAGGCCAGCATGCTGCGATGCAGGGGCTGGATCGGCTGGTAGGTAAAGCTGAGGCGCTCCTGTGCCAGCACTTCGGTCAGCACGTCTCGCCAGTGGTGTTGCCCTTGCAGCTCGGAGGCGCTGTCATCCTGCTGGATGGCCCAGCCGTTGATGGTTTCGGTCTGGGCGCGAGCCAGCGCCAGATCCGCTCTGGCCAGCACGGCTTCGATCTTCTGGCCGCTGCTGAGCTTGGTCAGCCCGGAGTAACCGGTGCTCTCCAGCTCGTGCTGATCCTGATAGTGATCGAAGGCCACCTTCAAATCCTGCCCCAGCAGATGGGGAGGAATATTGGCCACCGGTTGCACCAGCACGGCGAAATCAGCCCCCGAAATGCGGTAGACCTGATTGCCCGGGAAGCGGCTTACCACCCGCTTGATAAGGGCCGCCATGTCCTTGATGTAGGCATCACCAGACTGGAAGCCGCGCTGGGCGTTGATCTTGCCAAGCTCGGTGGCACGGATCAGCACCAGGGTCGCGGTTTGGGTGTCCTGATCCCGCTGCAGCAACTCGGTCATGTCGCGGCGAAACGCGTGGCGGTTGAGTAGCTGGGTCAGCTCGTCGGTGGTGGCCAGGTTGCTGAGCTCGGTCAGCTGGCGATGAGCGCTCTGCTCGGCGCTTTCGAACTGTTCCAGCAGCTGTTGCAGTACCTCCTGGGAGGCGGGCTCATCGAGTTGTGAGGGATCCCGCCCTCTGATCGCCTTGACCCAGGTGAGCTCCTGATGCTGGAGCATGCCATCCATGGTGCGGATGGCCAGCATCAACAGCAGGATCATGCCAAGCAGTGTGGTGGCCAGAATAATGGCCAAAGTGAGCGGTGTGCTCTGAAGGGCCAACCAAACTGCTTGCAGGAGCAGCAGGGGTATGGTCACTATGGTGGCGATCAGAAAGAGGGTACGTCCGAGCTTGTGAACCATCTTGTCATCCTTGAAGTGGCTGCTTTGTGGGGGAATTTTAACCAAGCTGGCGGAGCAAAGCATGCTATTCCTCGCAACTCGGTGAAAAGGGTCAATTGAGATCGGTTAAATGTGAGTGAAACCACTTTCACAGGTGCCGAAACAGGCGAAGATGAGTTGAAAATAGATCAAACAAGGCAGAGGTAAATCATGTTGTTAGAGCCCGAAAATAGTGCCAAAGCACGACAATTATTGAACCAGAGTATGGCACTGGTGCTGGCGGGTGGACGTGGCAGTCGCCTGAAGCAGTTGACTGACAACCGCGCCAAGCCTGCCGTCCATTTCGGTGGCAAATTCCGGATCATTGATTTTGTGCTCTCCAACTGTATCAACTCGGGGATCCGCCGCGTTGGTGTAGTCACCCAATACAAATCTCACAGCCTGCTGCGTCACCTGCAATCGGGCTGGTCCTTCCTGCGTTACCAGATGAACGAATTCATCGACCTGCTCCCTGCCCAGCAACGGGTGGATGAGGTGCACTGGTATCGCGGCACCGCCGATGCCATCTATCAGAACGTCGATATCATCCGTGACTACGGCCCCAAATACCTGGTGGTGCTGGCGGGGGATCACATCTACAAGATGGATTACGCCGCCATGCTGCTCGACCATGTGCGCCTTGGTGCCAAGGTGACGGTCGCCTGTATCGAGGTGCCGCGGGCCGAGGCATCCGCCTTCGGGATCATGGATATCGACGAGCAGCGCAAGATCCGCGCCTTCGTCGAAAAACCGGCCAATCCGCCCGCCATGCCAGGTTGCGAAGATCGCTCGCTGGCCTCCATGGGGATCTATATCTTCGAGGCGGAGTACCTCTACCAACTGCTGGAGGAGGATATTCACAATCAGGACTCCAAGCACGACTTCGGGATGGATGTGATCCCCCGCATCGTGGAGGAGGGGCTGGCATTTGCTCACCCCTTCAACATGTCCTGTGTCGGGGCGCGCGAGGGGCAAAAGCCCTACTGGCGTGATGTGGGAACGCTGGACTCGTTCTGGGAAGCGAACATGGATCTCGCCTCCGTGCTGCCCGAGCTCGACATCTACGATCAGAACTGGCCCATCTGGACCAGCCAGACCCTGACGCCACCGGCCAAGTTCGTGCAGGATCGCAACGGTCAGCATGGCATGACCATCAACTCCATGTTCTCGGGCGGTACCATCGTCAGCGGGTCGTTCGTGCTCAACTCGGTGCTCTTTACCAATGTGCGGGTGCACTCCTTCTGCACCCTGGATCAGGCCATCATCTTCCCCGGGGTCGAGATTGGCGCCGGTTGCCGTCTGCGCCGGGTGGTGGTGGACAAGGGATGTGTGCTGCCCGATGGGCTGGTGGTGGGCGAGAATGCCGATGAGGATAGCCGCCGCTTCTACCGCTCCGAGCAGGGGATTGTGCTGGTGACCAAGGAGATGCTGGACAAGCTGGTTTGAGGAAAGTCCTTGAAACTGTGTCAGACGCTGTAATGCAAAGGGAGCCAAGTTGGCTCCCTTTTTCATGCTGGTGAATGGCGAGGATTATTCGCTAACCACCGCTTTGGCGGCCATCACCATAGCGGTGCCGTGCTTGCCACCGGCGGCGGTCACTTGCGGTACGCCATCTTCATCGGTGTCGCTGCCGGCACCTTCGATGATGTTCTCGCCGGAGTCACCGATCCACTCGGCCATCTGCATGCCACCGTTGACGGTGCCACGGAACCAGCTGACGTACTGACCGGTCAGCTTTGCCAGCTCCAGCTCGGGCGCCTTCTCGGCCCCTTCGTTGCGCAGGTTCAGCATGGCAGAGCGCAGGGCGCCGGAGATGGCAGCCTGGGTCCAGGGAGTGTATTCACCCTGCTTGCCAGCCAGCCAGGTTCCCGCCTTGGCATTGAAGTAGGCCTTGTCGGCGGCGATAAACAGTTCGCGCGCCGCGGTGCGGTACTTGGCATCGGAGGTGGCGAGGAACGCAGCCGTCAGACCACGGATGGCGGCGAACTGTGCATCGATGGAGTGGCTGGCATCGAGCTTGCCACCCAGGGTGATGCCATCATGCACCAGACCATTTTTGCCCTTGAGGTTGGCAAGGATGAAATCGGCCTGTTTGCGGATCAAGTCGAGCGCCTCTTGACCCTGCTGGGTCTTGAGGTTCAGCTCGCCATTGTCACCGGCGGCGTAACCGACCGGCAGCGCATCCTGAGCGCGCTGGAAGATCTGCAGGGCGACCAGTGCGTAAGCGGCGTCAAAGGTGGTGACGTGCTTGCCCTGTTTGCCTGCCTGCCAGCTGTCGACCAGGGTACCAGCCTTGGTATCAAAGTGCAGGGCTACCAGGTTCTTGAAGGTGTGGTTTGAGAGATTGATCGCCAGCGAGAAGGCATCGCTGCCCGCGACCGCTTTGCCCAGGTCATTGGTCTTGTTGGCAGCCGGTGCGGCGGCAAACGGCGTACCGTCAAACACGGCGTGGAAGGCCGGGTTCTGGTTGGTGTTGGCGCTGCGCTGATCGCTGAAGGCATAGAACTCGGAGAGCGGCCACAGCATCATCCAGGCATCGCGCAGCTGGGCGGAGCCATCCACCACCTCCAGCTTGCCGATGGCACCGGCATCGTTGTTGCTGGTTTCGGTCACTTTCACCTGATGGGGGAAGTAGACAACGCCCTTGGCCGGATCGTACTGCGGGGTGATCTTGGCGCCCAGTTGCTTGCCATCGAAGCCAAGCTGGTTCTGCATGATGGCCAGCTTGTCGATGGATTGCTCGGTCAGCATCATGCCGTTGAAGCCATCGGCGGCAGAGACGCCCAGCTTGTGCTTGCCATCCTGATCCATGGTGGCGGAGGCGGCTTCTACCTCTTCATCGGTCTCGGCTACGTGCATGCCGCCGAGGAAGTCCTGCGACCACATCACCTCTTTGAGCAGGATGCCGCCTACCGCTGCGGGCACCAGCAGGTTGTCACTGCCGCTCCAGCGCAGGGTGCTGTAGTCACGGAAGTAGGCGGGCACCTGGGTCTTGACGGTTTTCTCGGTCCCTTTGGCGGTCTTGATGGTGATCTGGTCGCCATTGACCGGGGTGGCGTTGACGGCCTGGGCAAACTCCGGATTGGCGGAGGCGTAGGGCAGGGAGAGGGGATACATGCCCTGCGGCACTTCATCAGCCGGGAAGCCAACGGCATCGGCCATGGCCAGCACCCGTTGCCCCAGAGAGGCCATGGTACCACCACGGGCCAGGTTTTGCGGCCCGTTCACCAGATGAGGGCCCATACCGGATTGGTAATTGAGGGCGTACATCGCCTCTTCGGAGTATTCGTAGGATTCGATGCCGGCAGCGAAGTCGAACGGGGTCGGCTCATCGGCACGGTTGGCATCCAGCACATCCAGATCCAGCCCCAGCGCTTCGGCCAGCGGCTCACCGGAGAGCTCGAATTCGGTATAGGCCAGCATGTTGGCGGCGGTATTGAATGTCTTGTCTTCGACTTTGACGGCAGCGTGTGCGGCGCCGCTAATCAGTGCGCAGGCGATCGCCTGAACCAGTACGGTTTTTCTCATGTCCCTTCTCACCATTGGTTTTATTATTGACGCTTCTCATGACGAATCTAAATGAGAATGGTCAGCATTATGCTGTGTTGACGGGGACTTGAGAAGTAAAAAACCGCCCCATTCGGCTGCACGTTGAACCGGATGTGCGCTGTCGAAGAGGACGGTTATCTGCTTATTGCGCTGAAAGTGCCAGCGCTGCGGGGATCAGAGCAGCTTGAACGGGATGACCAGACGGCCCGGCTCTACCTTGAGGGCTTCGACCTTCTCCTTGATCCTGGCTTCGTTCTTGCGGCTGCTGTCGAGGCGGTAGACCGGGGTCTGCGACAGGAACAGGGAGAGCGACTGATTGAAGGTGGGCAGCAGCGGGGTGAGGGCGGCCCCGATATCGGCCGGCTCGGTCTTGACCGAGACCAGTTCAAGGTCGCGCAGATAGATGGCGCCCTGATCGGCCACATAGTCCGGACGGGCACTCAGGGCAAAGCGGATCTTCATCTGCTGGCTGCCAAGGGGGCTGCTCACCTGCAGGTCGCCAGCGGCGTCCAGCTCGATGCGATCTGCTTGTTTGCGGCCGATACGGCTCTGCATCTCGTCCAGACGGATCTTGCTCGACATGATACCGGGGATCCCCAGCTGTTTTTCAAAAGAGACCTGATCCTTGAGGTACTGGTTGATTTCGGCCTCGCTGACGTTGTACTGGGTCAGGGAGCAGGCCCCCAGCAGCAGGGCGAGGGGGAGTAACAACAGCTGTTTCAACATGATGGATTCCGCTTGGGCAACTTTGATGGCGCTATCTTACGCGATAACGGGCGTGGAATGAGAGCCTCATACCGTGGGAAATCACGGAGTTGCTGCATTCCCGATTGTTTTTTGGCAACCGCCGGGTTCATCATCAACGGATGAATCGAGTAGTGCCGATCAGTTGGCTGCAGGCGTTGGGCCACGTCTGAGCCGAGTAGCCTGAGCGGAGCACAAGAAGAGAACAGAGAACGAGGAGAGCGCAATGGTTCGGATGGGCAAGATTGGCCGCAGGGCGCTGCTGTGGCTTGGCTGTATGATGGGACTGTGGAGCCCGTCGCTGTGGGCTGAGGTGAAAGTGATCCCGGTCTTCGAGGCTCAGGCGGCGGTGCAGACCCTCAAGGAGATCTATCCCCAGCTTGGGGTCAGCGCCATGGGTAACCAGTTGGTGCTGAGCGGGACGCCAGCCCAGCTGCAGGAGGCCGAAGCCACGCTGGCGCAGATCAACCAGCCACCGCAAAGCCTGCTTATCGAGTGGCGGGTCGATGGTGCCGCCAGCGGTCAGCAACTGGGGGGCTCAATCAGTCGCGACGAGGCCAAGCGGCAGTGGCTGGTCGATGGCAACGCCCAGCAGTACCAGCGCAGCCAGAACGACAGCTGGCAGGTGCGCGGGCTGTCTGGCCGTCCCGTGCTGCTGCAGATGGGCTCCTATCAGCCGGTGACTTTCTACCAATGGAACGGGGGGGCAGTGGTGGGGATGATGCCGCTGGTGAACGGCCTCTATGCCACGGCCACCTTGATTGGCGATCGGGTGCAGATTGCGCTGAGCAGCGAACAGGCGAGGCTGGATCAGGGCTCCATCAATCGTGGGCAGAGTGCCACCGAGGTGAGCGGGGCCCCGGGCCAGTGGCTGACGGTGGGGGAGCTTTCGACCAGCTCAGCGGATCAGGGGAGTAGCCTCGGCACCCAGCTACAGGGCGGGCGAGGCAGCCAGAGCGAGCGCCAGACCCTGCAGATCCGGGTCACTCGTCAATAGGTGTCAGCCCCGTCAGTGGGGCTGATCTGCGGCATATTCCCGCAGTTGGCGGCTGCGCAGCAGATACCAGAACGCCCAGAGGCTGGCGACCAGCACCAGTGCGGTGGGCCAGCTGAATGACCACTTCTGCAAATTGAGGCTGTGCAGTTGCATCAGCAGGCCGCTGACGGCAGAGCAGAGCAGCAGCAGCGGGCTGTGGCGCCGGAGTCTGGCGCGAATGCTCTGGGTCTGCTGATAGGTGCCCCCGCAGGCGAGCAACGCCAGCATGGCGGGTACGTCGGTCAGCAGGCTGATGTAGAGGGTGATCTTGTCCGGATAGAAGAGAGTAAGGATCTCGCTGCCGCTCTCGCGGGTCACTCCCGCCATCAGAAATAGCCAGACCGAGCGGGTCAGCAACAGGGCGATGGGCCAGAACCAGAGGGGCGGGCGCAACTGGCCGTGATCGTCATATCGGTGTTCGGGGTAGAGGGTCATGGTTGCCCGTTATCCACTTGAATTGAGTGATGAAGGGGATATGGGGCGACGAAGCATCCTTTGCAAGGCGTTGGGCGTGGCGCAAATTAATCGGGGGACCATGCCCCCCAATCCGTTTCTTCAGATATCGCGGTGCGCGTCGGCGGCGTTACAGCCAGCCTTTGCGCTTGAAGAAGAGGCCGGTGCCGAGCGATGACATCACCATCAGCACCAGTGACATGGGATAACCATACTCCCAGGCGAGCTCCGGCATGCGGCCAAAGTTCATGCCGTAGATACTGGCGATCAGAGTCGGCGGCAGGAAGATCACGGCGGCTACCGAGAAGATCTTGATCACCTTGTTCTGCTCCAGATTGGTCACCCCCATGGAGGCCTCCAGCTGGAAGTTGATCTTGTCGAACAGGAACTGGGTGTGGGGCAAGAGAGACTCCACGTCGTGCAGCATCTCGTCGATCCACTTGTTCTGCTCAAGGCTCATGCGCTGGCGCAGGCTGCGTTTGAGGAAACGCAGGGCGCGGCGGGTATCGTGCAGAGAGAGACGGATCTGGCCGTTTGCCTCTTCCTGTGCCATCAACTCTTTCAGCATGGGGTTGATCTGATCCGGCTCGAAGATCTGATCGGCGGTGTTTTCCAAGGTCTTGTAACCATCTTCGATAAGGTCGGAGAGGTACTCCACCTTGAGGTTCTGCACCTCCAGCAGGATGTCGAGGGCATCCTCCACCTCCAGCCGATCCTGGCGCATATAGTGGCGCAGCAGGCGCACCAGCCCGATGTCATCTTCGCGAATGCTGATCAGCAGGTTGTTGCGCAGGGTAAAGGAGACGTGGACACCCTTGGTGTCACGACCGATCCGCTGGGGAAACAGGGAGTGAATGTGCAGACCATCGGTATCCCAGTAAAAACGGGCGGATGCTTCGATGTCGTCGAGCTCTTCCTTGTCGGGGACCTCTTCCAGGAACAGGCCCGTCAACCATTCTCGCTCTGCCGTGTCCGGCTTGTAGGCATCCAGCCAGACCGTGTTGTCAGGTACTATGTCGTCAGGCCCGAGCGTGACTATGTCCAGCACCTTGTTATTGAGAATGTAGGCGGTGATCATCTGTCCCCCCTTAAAAAGTCATGGGTAATCAGGGATGGTTGCACAGGTCATGCGGCCTTAGATCGCTGCAGAAGGCGATCCCGTGGATAAGCAGATCGGGCCGATGGAAAACCTGAATGCGGCGAACTATACAGGGGCGGGCCGCGCTTGTCAGGGGCTATTCATCAGGGATTCAGCTTGTTTGTTCAAAAAAACAGCGAGGTCGGATCACCTGAGCGGCTATGCGGGGTAGAACCCGCCTTTGGCTGGGGGAGGGGCAGCTGGGGCTGCTTGTTGCCGCTGCCCCGCTTCATCACATATTCGGATAATTGGGCCCGGAGCCCCCCTGTGGCGGCGTCCAGATAATGTTTTGACTGGGGTCCTTGATATCGCAGGTTTTGCAGTGGATGCAGTTGGCGGCGTTGATCTGCAGTTTGGCCGCGCCTTCCATTTCAAGCACTTCAAACACCCCTGCCGGGCAGTAGCGTTGGGCGGGCTCGGCCCAGGTGGGCAGATTGACCTCGACCGGAATGCGCTCGTCCTGCAGCTTGAGGTGGCAAGGCTGATCCTCGTCGTGACTGGTGTTGGCCAGATACACAGACGAGAGCTTGTCAAAGCTCAGTCTGCCATCGGGTTTGGGGTAATGGATGGGCTCGCAGCGGCTGGCCACGCGCAGCTGACGGTAATCGTGAGCCTTATCGAGCAGTTTGAAGGGCGAGTTTGCGCCAAACAGCCGTTGCTCCAGCCAGTTGAAGACACCGCCCAACCAGGGACCATAGCGATGAAGAGCCGCGCCGAAGTTGCGCGCCGCCTTGAGTTCGCGGGCCAGCCAGCTCTGGTGCAGCTCGTCATCATACTGGGCCAGATCCCGGCCCCCTTCATCGCCCCCCCGCAGGGCCATCGCGACGGTTTTTGCCGCCAGCATGCCGGACTTCATGGCTGTGTGGATCCCCTTGATGCGGGAAAAGTCGAGGGTGCCCGCATTACAACCGATCAGCAGGCCGCCCGGGAAGTGCATGCGGGGCAGGGCGTGCCAGCCCCCCTTGGTGATGGCGCGTGCGCCATAGCTGATGCGCTCCCCATCTTGCAACACGCCAGCGATAAGCGGGTGATGTTTGAGGCGCTGGAATTCGTCGAACGGGCTGAGCCAGGGATTCTGGTAGTTGAGATCGACAATCAGCCCGACCGCCACCTGATCCCCCTCCATGTGATAGAGATAGAAGCCACCGTGGCTATTGCTGCCCCCCTGCTTGCCGAGGGGCCAGCCACTGCCGTGCAGCACCTGTCCTGCGTTGCCTTGGCCTGCTGGCAGTTGCCACAGCTCCTTGAAGCCGATGGCATAGTGCTGGGGCTGGGCAGGGCTTGCCAGGTTGAAGTCGGCGATCAGCTGCTTGCCGAGATGACCGCGGGCTCCTTCGGCAAAGAGGGTGTAGCGGCCGAGCAGCGCCATGCCGGGCACATGATCAGCTTTTGGATTGCCCGCCCGATCCAGCCCCAGATCGCCGGTGATCACCCCCTTGACCCGGCCCGCTTCCATGATAAGTTCGCTGGCGGTAAACCCCGGGTATATTTCGACTCCCTTTTTTTCCGCCTGCTGGCCGAGCCAGCGGCAGAGATTGCCAAGACTGACGATGTGACAGCCCTCATTGTGCATTCGGGGCGGCACGGCCCAGGCGGGCAGTTGCAGGGAGCGGTGCTCGCTTTGCAGCAGATGTACCTGATCGTCGCTGACTGGCACGCCGAGCGGTGCTTGCTGCCAGCAATCCGGCAGCAGCTCTTGCAAGGCGACGGGATCAAACAGGGCGCCGGAGAGCAGGTGGGCGCCAATTTCCGCCCCCTTCTCCAGCAGACAGACAGAGAGAGTGGCATCCTGCTGTTTCAGGGCGATGGCTGCACTGAGCCCCGCCGGACCGCCGCCGACGATGACGACATCAAATTCCATTGCTTCCCGTTCCATCTTGCCTCTGCGCTCTGGTTGGCCTAGGGTAATGCTGGTAGTTTACGTAAACGTAAAGCAGTTGTAAGCAAAACTGAGCAAGAAAAAGCAAAAAATCAGGGAAGAGCGTACTGCAACAAACGCAGAGGCACACTAATGAATTCAATCCAAAGAGACGAGGCATGACCCCATGAAGCTGCTGGTCGCAATCAAACGGGTAGTCGACTACAACGTCAAGATCCGGGTGAAGGGAGACGGCTCCGACGTGGAGCTCGCCAATGTGAAGATGGGGATCAACCCCTTTTGTGAAATTGCGGTGGAGGAGGGGGTCAGGCTGCGGGAAGCCGGGGTCGCCAGCGAGCTGGTGGTGGTGACCTTTGGCCCGGACGCGGCGGCCGAGCAACTGCGCCATGGGCTGGCGTTGGGGGCGGATCGGGCGCTGCATTATGTCACCGATGAGACGCTCACCCCGCTGACTGTCGCCCGCGCCTTGCACAAGGTGTGTGAGCAGGAGCAGCCGGATCTGGTGCTGCTCGGCAAGCAATCCATCGATTCAGACAACAATCAGGCGGCCCAGATGCTGGCTGCCCTCAATGATTGGCCGCTGGCGACCTGCGCGTCAGCCCTCAAGGTGGAAGCGGGAGAGCTGCTGGTGACCCGCGAAATCGACGGTGGCCTCGAGACCCTGGGCATGCCGTTGCCTGCGGTGGTGAGCGCCGATCTGCGTTTGAATGAACCGCGCTTTGCCTCGCTGCCCAACATCATGAAGGCCAAGCGCAAGCCGCTTGATAGCGCTCCGTTCTCGACACTCGCCGTTGAGATGGCCAATCAGACCCGCTTGCTAGGGGTGATGGCACCGCCAGCCCGCAGCGCCGGGATCAAGGTGGGCTCGGTGGACGAGCTGGTGGACAAACTCAAACACGAAGCGAAGGTGCTGCCATGAGCGTGCTGATCATTGCCGAACATCATCAGGGCCATCTGGCCGACAACGTGGCACAACTGGTCACCGCCGCCGGATCCATCGGCGGTCAAGTCGACCTGCTGTTACTGGGTCAGGGGCTGACCGAGGCGGGTGAACAGGCGGCAGCTCTCGGCGGCGTCGACAAGGTGTTGCTTGCCGAACATCCCCGCTTGGCCGACGGGCTGCTGGATGGAGTGGACAAGCTGCTGGCCACCTGGTGTCAGGGTTACAGCCACTGCCTGATGGCGGCGAGTGCCATGGGCAAGGCGCTGCTGCCACAAGTAGCGGCCCGGCTCGGGGTGGAGATGCTCTCCGAGGTGACGGCTATCGAGAGCAGCGACACCTTCCTGCGCCCCATCTATGCGGGCAATGCCATTGCCAGAGTGGCAAGCTCGGCGCCCATCAAAGTGATGACGGTGCGGGCCACCGCCTTTGCCAAGGCGGCGACGGGCGGGCAGGCTCTCATCGAACGCTTGGCCGTGCCCGAATTCGCTGGTCGTACCCGGTTGGTCGAGCGCCGCGCGGTGCGCTCCAGCAGGCCCGAACTGACCGCCGCCCGGGTGGTTGTCTCCGGTGGCCGGGCACTGGGGTCCAAGGCGCAGTTTGCCCTGATTGAGGCGCTGGCCGATAAGCTGGGTGGGGCGGTGGGGGCATCGCGGGCCGCCGTTGATGCGGGATATGTCGCCAACGATCTGCAAGTGGGGCAGACCGGCAAGGTGGTGGCGCCCGAGCTCTACATCGCGGTCGGCATTTCGGGCGCCATCCAGCATCTGGCGGGGATGAAGGAGTCGAAGGTGATCGTGGCCATCAACAAGGACAGCGACGCCCCCATCTTTCAGGTGGCGGACTACGGGCTGGTGGGGGATCTCTTCACTCTGCTGCCGGAGCTCACCGCCAAACTGTAAATTTGTCAGAAATGGCTGAGCTGTGGTCGTTTATGCGCTCTGTCCGCCATTTCTGTGCATGTTCCCTGCAAGCCCTGACCCGTTCAGGGCTTTTTCTACTGCAAGGGGGATGCAGAATGACAGTAAAAGGTTGAGCCAGCTCCCAAAAAGCCTTTGATCCGCTGGCTGCTCTTGTGTAAAACCTGACAAGTCATCGATTACTCTCATCCACTCACGGAAAGCGTCATGAGCAAACAGATTTACAACTTCTGCGCCGGCCCCGCCATGCTGCCGGTTGAAGTCATGGAGCGCGCCCAGCGCGAATTTTGTAATTTTCAGGGGCTGGGAGCCTCGGTCATGGAGCTTTCCCATCGCGGCAAGCCCTACATGGCTGTTGCCGAGAAGGCCGAAGCGGATCTGCGTGAGCTGCTGGCGGTGCCGGACAACTACAAGGTGCTCTTCATGCACGGCGGCGGCCGCGGTCAGTTCTCCGCTGTGCCCATGAACCTGCTGGGCGGGGCCAACAAGAAGGCGGACTTCCTGCTGACCGGCGTCTGGTCCCAGAGCGCGGTGGATGAAGCCAAAAAGTATGGCGATATCCAGACCTTTCAGGGGGTTGCCAAGAACGAGCAGGGGATCTCTCACCTGCTGCCGACCCCGGCGTTTCGCGCCGATGCGGCCTATGTTCACTACTGTCCGAACGAAACCATTGACGGCATCGAGATGTTCGACATCCCGGCCACCGGCGAGGTGCCGCTGGTAGCAGATCTCTCCTCCACCATTCTCTCCCGTCCTCTCGACGTGAGCCGCTTTGGCATCATCTATGCTGGTGCCCAAAAAAATATCGGGCCGTCCGGGCTTGCCATCGCCATCGTGCGCGATGATCTGCTGGATCAAGCGAGAGCCGATGTCCCCTCGATTTTCGACTACCAGCTCACTGCCAAGAACGACTCCATGTTCAACACGCCGCCCACCTACGCCTGGTATCTGGCCGGTCTGGTGTTCGAGTGGCTCAAGGAACAGGGTGGCCTCGAGGCGATGGAAGCGCGCAACAAGGAGAAGGCCGACTTCCTCTACGACTATCTCGATCAGTCGAGCTTCTACGGCAATCAGGTGGATGTCAGCTGCCGTTCGCGGATGAACATCCCGTTCCAGCTGAAAAATGCCGAGCTGGACAAGCAGTTCCTGGCAGAATCGGAAGCTGCCGGCCTGCTGGCCCTCAAAGGGCACCGCATCGTCGGTGGCATGCGCGCCAGCATCTACAACGCCATGCCGCTGGAGGGAGTGAAGGCCCTGGTGAGCTTTATGGATGGCTTTGCCAAGCGCCACGGCTGAAAAGAAAGTACATACGTGCTTGCTGGCGGCTTCTCGTGACAACCCGTGAGCCGCTTCCAGCTATTGCAGTGATTCAAGACGCCGGGGATACCCCGGCGTCTTTTTTTCAACAGAACCAGCGCGCTGGCGTTTGCCGTGCGATTTCCCCTGAAAGTGCCCTTGCCGAGCGGGACGCAGGCTGTTAACGTCCGGACAGGCGTTTATTTTTGAGATAGCACAGGAAGTCTATGAATTCGTTGCGTTTGGAACCCATTTCTCGTGTGGCCGGTGAGGTCAATCTGCCCGGCTCCAAGAGTGTCTCTAACCGTGCGCTGCTGTTGGCAGCGCTGGCTCGTGGCACCACCCGTTTGACCAACCTGCTCGACAGCGATGACATTCGTCATATGCTGGCTGCGCTGACCCAGCTCGGGGTCAAGTACAAGCTCTCCGCCGACAAGACCGAGTGTACCGTGCAGGGTCTGGGCCGCAGCTTTGCGGTAAAAGAGCCGGTCAATCTGTTCCTCGGCAATGCCGGTACTGCCATGCGACCGCTCTGCGCCGCGCTATGCCTCGGCTCAGGTGAATATACCCTGGGCGGTGAGCCGCGCATGGAAGAGCGTCCCATCGGCCATCTGGTGGATGCCCTGCGTGAAGCGGGTGCCCATATCCAGTACCTGAAACACGATGGTTATCCGCCGCTGGTGGTGGATGCCAAGGGGCTGTGGGGCGGCGATGTGCACGTCGACGGCTCCGTCTCCAGCCAGTTCCTGACCGCATTTTTGATGGCGGCGCCAATGGCGGCCGGTGATACCCGGATCCACATCAAGGGAGAGCTGGTCTCCAAGCCCTACATCGACATCACCCTGCACATCATGAAGCAGTTCGGGGTGGTCATCGAGCACGACAACTACAAGCTGTTCTACATCAAGGGCAACCAGACCTACATCAGCCCGGGTGATTTTCTGGTGGAAGGAGATGCCTCGAGCGCCTCCTACTTCCTCGCGGCGGGTGCCATCAAGGGCAAGGTGCGGGTCACCGGTATTGGCAAGCACAGCATTCAGGGTGATATCCACTTCGCCGACGTGCTGGAGAAGATGGGCGCGCGCATCACCTGGGGCGATGATTTTATCGAGGCGGAGCAGGCACCGCTGCACGGAGTGGATATGGACATGAACCATATTCCCGATGCGGCCATGACCATCGCGGTTGCCGCGCTGTTTGCCGAGGGGCCGACCTCCATTCGCAATATCTACAACTGGCGGGTGAAAGAGACCGATCGTCTGCACGCCATGGCGACCGAGCTGCGCAAGCTGGGCGTCGAAGTGGAGGAGGGGTATGACTTTATCACCGTGACCCCGCCGACCCAGCTCAAGCATGCCGAGATCGATACCTACAACGATCACCGTATCGCCATGTGCTTCTCGCTGGTGGCGTTGTCGGATACTCCGGTCACCATCAATGATCCCAAGTGCACCTCGAAGACCTTCCCGGATTACTTCGACAAGCTGGCCAGTATCAGCCAGCGTGGCTGATCACTGACAAACCCGTCATCCTCGACTCTTCTGGCCCGCGCTGAGCGGGCCTTTTTACCTTCCCCACCCGTATCGCCACCTCGCTTAGCATCATTTCAATAACTTGCAAGATTGCCACGCAAAATAGTTTTGCTATTGCTGTAATTTCCTATTTACACATGCCCTGTCGCGGGCTATGTTGAGATTTCTTAATCGCAGTCATCTAGCAGGAAGCCTTGTCATGCAGCATCAAACCGACGACGTTCGTATCAGTGAAATCAAAGAGTTATTACCCCCGGTTGCGGTGCTTGAGAAGTTTCCGGCTACCGAGACCGCATCAAATACGGTCTTTGAATCCCGTCAGGCCATTCATCGGATCCTGACCGGTGAAGATGAGCGTCTGCTGGTGGTGATTGGCCCTTGCTCCATCCACGATCCGGTGGCCGCACTGGAATATGGCAAGCGCCTCAAGGCGTTGCGCGACGAGCTGAAAGGTCAGCTGGAGATCGTGATGCGGGTCTACTTCGAAAAACCGCGCACCACTGTGGGCTGGAAGGGGCTGATCAACGACCCGTACCTCGACAACAGCTGCAAGATCAACGATGGTCTGCGCATTGGCCGCAAGCTGCTGCTGGATCTCAACGACATGGGGCTGCCGACCGCCTCCGAGTTCCTCGACATGATCACCCCGCAATATGTGGCGGACCTGATGAGCTGGGGTGCTATCGGTGCCCGTACCACCGAATCCCAGGTTCACCGTGAGCTGGCCTCCGGTCTCTCTTGTCCAGTGGGCTTCAAGAACGGCACTGACGGTACCATCAAGGTCGCCATCGATGCCATTGGTGCCGCCAGTGCGCCGCACCACTTCTTGTCGGTCACCAAATATGGTCACTCCGCCATTGTGGCGACCCGCGGCAACCCGGACTGTCACATCATTCTGCGTGGTGGTCGTGAGCCGAACTACAGCGCGGCCCATGTCAGCGAAGTTGTGAAGGGGCTGGAGAAGGCCGGTCTGCCGCAGAAGGTGATGATCGACTTCAGTCACGCCAACAGCAGCAAACAGTTCAAGAACCAGATGGTAGTGGCCGAAGACGTAGCAGGTCAGTTGCGTGCCGGCAGCAAGGCGGTGTTTGGTGTGATGGTGGAGAGCCATCTGGTAGAAGGCCGTCAGGATCTGGTGGAAGGGTGTGAACTCACCGTTGGTCAGAGCATCACAGATGCCTGCATCGGTTGGGCTGATACCGAAGTGTTGCTGCGCAACCTGGCTGATGCCGTTGCAACTCGCAACGCCCGCTAAAGTCATCCCGGCGGCGTAGTTAATAGTCAGTGCGCCGCTGGAACAGCAAGCGACCGTTTGGCCAAATCGAATGCATAAAGCAAAAGCGCGACCCTCGGGTCGCGCTTTTTCATATGTGGAGTGGATTACCAACGGTAGGTTTTCAGCAGAGCCTCCAGTTTCTGACACTGCTCCACCAGCTGGATGCTGGCGAGGTTGGCGGCGTGCGCCTGACCCAGGGTGTCGTTGGAGGTGTTGCGAATATCGCTTACCGAGCTGTCTACCTCATGGCAGACCCTGTCCTGTTCTTCGGCCGACTGGGCCATCTGGGCGTTGAGGTCGTTGATGCGGGCGATGCGCTCGATGATGTTCTGCATGGCTGCCAGGGTCGCTTCGGTCTTGCTGATGCTCTCATCGGCTTTGCTTTTTGCATCCCCGATCACCGTAACAGCGCTCTGGGCCTCATTTTGCAGGGCGGCGATCATCTGGGAGATCTCTTCGCTGGCGGCGCGGCTGCGGTTGGAGAGGGCCCGCACTTCATCGGCCACCACCGCAAAGCCACGGCCTTGTTCGCCTGCCCGGGCCGCTTCAATGGCAGCGTTGAGGGCCAGCAGGTTGGTCTGATCGGCAATCCCCTTGATCACCTCGAGCACACCGTCAACCGCAAGGCAGCGGCTGTCGAGTTGCTGGATCACCTGATCCACCCGATCGATCTCTGCCGACATCTCGCCCATATCAGTGATGGAGTGCTGGGCGAGGCGGCTGGTATCGGCGGCATCCTGATTGGTGAGGGCGGAGAGCTCGGCGCTGTGGCGGGCATGTTCGCGCACTTCATGAGAGCTGGCGGCCAGCTCGCTGACGGCGGCGGCAACCTGGGTGGTCATCCCCTCTTGCTGGCGGGCCGAGTTTTCGGTCTGGGTCGCCACCTGACGGATCTGGTTCGACTCCTGATAGAGCTGGTGGGTCGCCCCTTCCACCTCCTGCAGGCTGTGGCGGAAGCCCTGCACCATATCATTGACGGCACGGGTCATCTGGCCCAGTTCATCTCGGCTGTGATTGACCAGGGGGAGGGCGAGGTCGCGCTCTTTGGCCATCCGGATCATGGTGAGCTGCAACTGGCGCAGGGGGTGTTTCACGTAACGTTGCAATACCCACCAGAGCAAGCCGAAGCCGAGGCTGAAGACGGCGGCTAGGCTGCCGCTCAGGATCAGGTTGTTGTGGCGGATCTCGCCGAAGGTGTGGCTGAGGTCATAACTGATCCGCACTGCCCCCATCACGGTCCCCTCATTGACCTGGTGACAGGTGAGGCACTGGGTGCCGCGATACTCCTTGTAGGCTTTGAACGGTTTGATCAGGGTGAGCCGGTTGCCCTGCTGCTCCAGGATGGCTTCGCCCTGATTGATGGCACGCTCATCGAGGGGATCCTGCGCTTTCTGATCCGGATGACCCGGGCCAAACAGGTTGCTGACAGCCGGCGCGCGTACCAGACGGGCTTCAACGATGCCCGCTTCACTCTTGAGTTTGGTCTGCACTATCTGCCGGTTGGCCATGCCACCAGTCATCATCAGCACGTTCACCTGATCCATATAGGTGTTGGCCATGCTCTCAACTTTCTCCTCTGCCAGCCGGATGGCGAGATCCCGTTGCAGCCAGGCGGAGAGTTCGAAGCAGAGGCCAAAGGTGGTGCTGATGACCAGCGCAAGAGGGAGGAATATTTTCCAGTTCAAGGAGAGGTTATGCATTTTGGGCAAGTTCCATGCGCTTGGTGTTGTTATGTGATCCCGTATCATCTTGATCGTAGACGAAGAAACGGCGGGAGATGGTTCTCTATCGGCACACGATAACCACTCTTGAGTAAATAATCTGTTAAGCAGATCGGTAATGCAGGTTGCCAGAATGCCTTTCGGGAGGGGGCTGCTCCTCGGGTTGATCCAGAACAAATTGCCAGTAACGATAATCGTTATCATTGTCATTATTTGCTGATAATAGTGACCATCATGAATCTGACCCCTTCCATGACCGGTATTGCCACGCCGGATCCCCTCAAGTTTGCTTTTAGCGCCAAGACCTCGGCTCACGCCAGTCGGGGAGGGATGCGCCCCTTCCCGCTGGATGAGGCAGGCTGGCAGAGCTGGTGGCAGCGAGAGAGTGAAGCTGAGGAGCGTGCCCTCTACATCCATATTCCGTTTTGCCGAAAGCGCTGCAGCTTCTGCAATTTCTTTGAAAATGGTGCCAACCCGGCGCGGATCAACCGCTATGTCAACGCCTTGTGCGCCTCCCTTGCGCAGGCGGCTGACACCCCGCTGGCGCAGAGCATGCCGTTTTCAGCCGTCTATGTGGGGGGCGGTACGCCGACCGACATGAGCGCCGACGAGTTGGCCATGCTGGCTGCCGTGATCCGCTGTTTTCCGCTGGCGGCGGATGCCGAGGTGACACTGGAGGGGCGCCTCAACGGCTTTGATGATAAGAAATGGCAGGTGGCGCTGGCGGGGGGCTTCAACCGCTTCTCCTTCGGGGTGCAGAGCTTTGATACCCGGGTGCGTCAGCAGGCGGCCCGTTTCGATGACAGGGAGACGCTGCTGACCCGTCTGGGTGAGCTGACCCGGGATGATGCGGCTGTGATCGTGGCGGATCTCATCTTTGGTCTGCCCGGTCAGGATGATGTCGTATGGCAGCAGGATATCCGCGATGTGATGGCGAGCGGTGTACACGGGGTCGATCTCTACCAGCTCATCGCCATGCAGGGCACCAATCTGGAGCGGGCGCAGGAGAAGGGCACCTTGGATTGGCTCGCCGATGGCCAGCAGCGGGCGGCCATGTATGCCTATGGCGGGGAGCAACTGGAAGCTCACGGCTGGGAGCGTCTCTCTTGCAGCCACTGGCGGCGCAGTCCGGCCGAGCAGAGTCGTTATAACCAGATGGCCAAGCGCGGTGCGGAGATCCTCCCCTTTGGTGCCGGTGCGGGGGGCAACATTCTTGGTCACGGTTTGATGTATGGGCGGGATCTGGCACCCTGGCACGACGCGCTGGCCAGTGGCAAGCGGGCGCCCGGGATGGTGATGGGGCGCAATCCCAATGCAAGGATGGACGGTCTGCTGCGTGGCGCCCTCGACAGCGGTGTGCTGGCGCTGGATCGTCTGCCAGCGCCTTTACTGACCCATCTGATGCCGCTCTTTGCCGCCTGGCAGCAGCATGGGCTGGCCGAGATCGAGAACGCACGGTTGCAACTCACCCTCGCCGGCCGCTTCTGGAACGTCAATATGCAGGCTGGCTTGTTCGAGTTCTTGCAGCTCAATCCGCTCGATGGTTCTGCGCCGCCCAGCCACGGTACTGCCGCGGTACGCCATTCGCTGGTTTGAGCCCGAGCGGAGCATTTGCACGACTCCGAGCGATCCATAACGAAAGAGGGAGCCTTGCAGGCTCCCTCTTTTGGCTTGGCAGTTAGCGTCGCGCGAGCTTACTCGTCGCTGCTCTCCTGATAGCTGTCGCGCATTGCTTTGGGCAAGCGGCGCATTGGCGCAAAGCCGATATCCTCACCCACTACTTCCCGCTTGCGGGACTTGTTTTGAGGAGCCTGGGCAGGCTTTTTGCTGGCGTCGCCTTTGGCTTTGCCCTTGCCCGCGGCTGGCTTGCCCTTGGCATTGCTGCTCTTGGCGTTGGCATGGCCGCGAGCCCGAGGCGGGTTCTGCACCGGTTTGCTGCCTGGCAGAGTCTGGCGACTCGGCTTGCCGCTTGGCTCATACCCTTCCAGGATCTCCACGGACAGGGATTGGCCGATCAGGGCTTCGATCGCCTTGAGCTGACCCAGCTCGTCCTGACTGACCAGCGAGATGGCCTCGCCGCCACGACCGGCGCGGCCGGTACGGCCGATACGGTGGATGTAATCTTCCGCCATCTGGGGCAGTTCAAAGTTGATCACGTAGGGCAGTTGATCGATGTCCAGACCGCGGGCGGCGATATCGGTCGCTACCAGCACCCGCACCTCGCCACTGCGAAAATCGGCCAGCGCCCGGTTGCGGGCTCCCTGGCTCTTGTCACCGTGGATCGCCACGGTATTGAGGCCATCTTTTTGCATCTGCTGGGCGAGGCGGTCGGCGATCTGCTTGGTGCGGACAAACACCAGCACCCGCTGCCAGTTGCCACGGCCAATCATGTGGGAGAGCAGCTCGCGGCGGCGTTCCCGATCTACCTGAATGATGCGCTGGGTCACCTGCTCCGCGGCAGTATTGCTGGGGTCCACCTCGATCAGGGTGGGGTCGTTCAGCAGATCATCGGCCAGCGCCTTGATGTCGTTTGAGAAGGTGGCAGAGAAGAGCAGGGTTTGCCGCTCTGCAGGCAGCGCCTTCATGATGCGGCGGATGTCGACGATAAAGCCCATGTCGAGCATGCGATCCGCTTCATCCAGCACCAGCACTTCCAGCTGGCTCAGGGTCAGGGCGCCCTGGGTCAGCAGATCCAGCAGACGGCCCGGGGTGGCGACCAGAATGTCTACCCCCAGCTTGATGGCGTCCAGATTGGGCTTGATGCTGACACCGCCATAGGCGATCAGAGTCTTGAACGGCAGGTGGTGGGCATACTTGATGATGCTCTCGCCCACCTGTGCCGCCAGTTCGCGGGTCGGGGTCAGTACCAGTGCGCGCACCTGACGACGGCCACGACCATGGTTGGCCAGCAGACGCTGCAACATCGGCAGGGTGAAACCGGCCGTTTTGCCTGTGCCTGTCTGAGCGCCGCCGAGCACATCCTGACCGGCCAGAATGGCCGGAATCGCTTGCTGCTGGATGGGGGTTGGCTGTTCGTAACCCAGCTCCTTGACGGCCCGCAGAATATGCGGAGACAGACCCAGTTCGTTGAATGACATGTTCGAGAGAAACTCCTGAGATGAGCCTTTGGCTCAACGGGCAGCCAGCATGTTGGGGCCAGCCACGATATGGAAAAGATAGTGGGGCCGTAATATAGCAAAAGAGCGGCCGCTGCGCAGTAGCTGTCGCACCGGCCGCCATACAATCGTTCAACGCAGTGGCGTAAAACGGTGCGGGAGCATCAGAGCATCTCGCGGATCTGCTCGGCCAGACTCTCCGGTTTGGCCTGGGGGGCGAAACGCTCCACCACGTTGCCATCGCGGTCTATCAGGAACTTGGTGAAGTTCCATTTGACGTTTTCCAGCCCAAGAAAGCCCGGTTTTTGTTGCTTGAGCCACTGGTAGAAGGGGTGGGCATGCTCACCGTTGACATCGCACTTGGCCATGATGGGGAAGGTGACCGGATAGTCGAGGGAGCAGAAGCGGGCGATCTCGTCCGGATCCCCAGGCTCCTGATTGCCGAACTGGTTGCAGGGGAAGCCCAAAATCACCAGCCCCTTGGGGCCGAGTTCCCGATAGAGCGTTTCCAGCCCTTCATATTGGGGAGTAAAGCCGCAGCGACTGGCCACATTGACCACCAGCACCACCTTGCCCGCCAGTTGAGTCAGCGGGTAGGGGGTACCATCCAGTCGTTGCAAAGTGAGATCGGGCAGAGGCATGAGAAGATCCTTTCGTGGATGATGCGCGGGTTGTGCCGTGAGTAGTTCGGTCGGTGACAGAGACAAGCGCCGGATGAACAGCAACATGGCGATGCGGCTACGGTATCGGCTGGCTCTTGGCACCGCAAGGAGGCCGCGGCGCCTCCTCGTCCCGATTGCAAGGGCCATCACAGATTCGACAGCCAATACGCTCTTTGGCAGGGCGGGATCACAACTGTCGACAAAAACGCGGGGCGGCGGGCAGCAACTCGCGTATTGATGTTGGGACTTCTCAAGAGAAGCAAACCGGTTTGTGACTTTGCCGGTAAGTCGCTACAAAGCGCCCTCTTTCCACTCATTGTGAGCCAATCTTGGACTATCAAGCTGCCATGGATGCCATTTACACCCGGGGATGGGTGATAGTGGATGATTTTTTGACCGTCGCCGAGGTGGATGCCCTCAAAGCCTGTTTGCCAGGCGAATGGCAACCGGCCGGGATCGGCCGTGACGCCCTGCATCAGGGCAATCCCGACATTCGCCGTGACCAGATCCACTGGCTGGAGCCCTCCCTCGGTGCGCCGGTGGCTGACTACCTCGCCCGGATGGAGTCCCTGCGTCTTGCCGCCAACCGGATGCTGATGCTGGGATTGTTCGACTACGAGGCCCACTTCGCCCGCTATCGCAGCGGGGATTTTTATGCCACCCATCGGGATGCCTTTGCCGGTCGCTCCAACCGCCGTCTTACCACAGTGTTTTACCTAAACAACGACTGGCTGCCCGAAGCGGGTGGAGTGCTGCGCATGTATGACGACAAGGAGCAGTTTCTGATGGATGTCAGCCCCAAGGGGGGGAGGCTGGTCATGTTTCTCTCCGAGGAGTTTCCCCACGAGGTACTGCCTGCCAATCAGGAGCGCTACAGTATTGCCGGCTGGTTTCGGGTCAATGGCAACGGCATGGGAAGGGTCGATCCCCCGCGCTGAGGGGCAATGTGTCCCGATTTTGACACAGGGGAGACTTTTCACTGCAAGATGTGGGGTCATGGGTCTCCCATCAGCTGACAAGGGTTGATCTCCCTTGCTACACTGGCGCGCACTTATGTTCGTATCTGGCTTCGTCCGGTTTTTATGGTGGTTGGCTTATCAAATGGTCATGACGAGGCCGCTTCTCCCAAGGGATCACATCTAATGAAGAACATGCATGTCTTGCTGCTGTGCGGCGGCGGTGGCTCAGAGCACGAAGTTTCTCTGCGCAGCGCCAATTTCCTCGAGCAACAACTGGGCCTTCTGCCCGGTGTCGAAGTGACCCGCGTCGAGATGTTCGCCGATCGCTGGCTCAGTGCCGATGGCCGCGAGTGCAAGCTGGGGCTGGACAAGCTGCTTTCGTTTGACAGCGTGGCCCGTCCGGTGGATTACGTGGTGCCCTGCATCCACGGCTACCCGGGTGAGACCGGCGATCTGCAATCCTTCCTCGAGCTGGCCGGATTGCCTTATCTCGGTTGCGATGCCGAGGCGAGCAAGATCTGCTTCAACAAGATCAGCACCAAGCTGTGGCTCTCCGCCATCGGCATTCCCAACACCCCGTACCTGTTCCTGACCGAGCAAAATGACGCTGCGCTGGCCGAGGCCAAAGCCGCGCTGGCCAAGTGGGGCAAGGTCTTTATCAAGGCGGCCTCCCAAGGCTCTTCCGTTGGCTGCTATTCGGCCAGCAACGAAGTGGATCTGGTAAAGGGCATTGCCGATGCCTTCGGTTACTCCGAGCAGGTACTGATTGAGAAGGCGGTCAAGCCGCGCGAGCTGGAAGTGGCGGTTTACCAGTATGGTGACGAGCTGGTGGCGACTTATCCGGGCGAGATCTGCGTGCCGCAGGACAAGTTCTACACCTATGAAGAGAAGTACAGCAGCGCCAGCCATACCGAGACGGCACTGCGTGCCGAGGGGTTGACCCAGGCGCAGGCCGATGCGATCCACGAGTATGCCCTCAAGGCGTTCCGTCAGCTGAAACTGACTCATCTCTCGCGCATCGACTTCTTCCTGACTGAGGAGGGGGAGATCCTGCTGAATGAAATCAACACCTTCCCGGGCATGACCTCCATCTCCATGTTCCCGAAACTGCTGGAGCATCACGGTCACCGCTTCGCCGACTACCTTGAGCAGATCCTGCGCAAGGCCAGCTAACTGCGCTCTCCCGCTCGCGGGATGAAGCAGGGCCCAATAAAAATCCCCGCCAATTGGCGGGGATTTTTTTATGTCTTTATCAAGCTGGATAGGCCTGCCTGAGGGATAAACAGGCGGGGAGGGGATGACTCTTCCCCGCCTGTTGCTACCTTTGGGTGTTACCGGCGGTTAGCCGCGAGCCACCCGAAAGCGCACGCTGCGGGAGTGGCACGGCGCCAGCTCGCCAAACTCGCCAGCGGCCAGTTCAAGGGGCTGGGGCTGTTCGTCCATCCGCACCGTTTGCCAGTCGCTCAGGGCGTGTTCGCTGCTCATTTTGCCACCCTCCAGTACCGCCTGCTCGCTCGGGTTGTAGACCCGGATCACCAGCGCCTCTTCATCTTCGGCTTTCTTTAGGGCGCTCAGCACCGGACCGGAGGGATCCATGGTGAGCAGACTGAAGTGCAGCGGGGTAGTGAAGCTCGCCTTGTTGAGCTTCATGGCATCGAACGGGATCTTGTTGTAGCAGTGTACCGGAGTGAGGTAGCTGCGCGCCGCCTGCATCACGTTGGCGCTGATGTGATCGCCAGCAAACGCCAGCAGGCTGAAACGGCAGCTGAGCTTGCCGCGCACCTGAGAGTCCGGGGTGGGCAGCTTGATGCCGGAGGGGCGACCCGGGCGCAGCAGCAGCTCCTCTTTACCGAGTACGCCGACCCCGCGCAGCAGGGTGAGTGCCAGGGTGTCGCACTGCTCGCCAATCACTTCAAACTCGCGCAGACCGTCGCTCAGCACCGCCAGCCCCTGCTTGCCATCTTGCAGGGCGACGAAGTTCATCAGTTGCCAGACCGGAATGGGGGCCTCTTTCCACCCTTCCGCCTCCCAGTTCGCCATGGCGCTGTCGCGGGTGGGGCGAGTGATGCAGCCAAACTGGTTGTCGGATACCACGGTGTCGCTCGGGAAGGGGGTGGGGATCAGCACCCGCACCCGGTGATCATCGGCCTGATTGTCGAGCTCCAGCTCGATGTCGATGCGTGGGCTCTGGTGCGCCAGGGTGATGCGGCAGGTGACATCAAGGTGGCCGCTGCACTGGCGGTTGGCCCGCTCGGCTAGGTTGGCCGGCAAGGCCATACGCAGTTTGAGAGTGGCGATGCTCTGCCATGCCTGATGGGTAACCTCGCGAGTCACCGCAAACTCGGTGGAGTAGCGCAGCCACTCGTCCCGCGACGGCGAGTAGTCATACTCGTCACCATCATCGGAGCCCTCTTCCAGCGTGAGCACCTGATCGAAGGTGGTGCCGCGCAGCTTGTCCAGGATCTGCAAGGTGCCGTTGTCGTTGAGGGCGATGCGATAAAAATCGTTCTCCAGCAGCTCGCCGCTGGCCGTCACCGGCTGCTCCAGTCCCGGCTGATTGCCCTCAATATGGAGAGTGCAGTAGCCCATGGCAGGCAGCGGATGGCAGAGCTGGATGTCGTACTCCATAAAGGGGTCGTAGTTGCCGTAGTGCACGATCTGTCTGTCCACCAGTCCCGGGTCAATCTCGCGTCTGGCGCGGATGAAGTAGGGGACCGGCTGGCCCGCCTCATCGCTCAGGGCAAAGGATTGGGCGCGAATGCGGATGCTGGTGTTGATCACCTCCTGACGGGGGAAGGGCATCAGGTTGAACAGGCAGAGCTTGTCGGCTACCTGCACGCCGTCTTCGCACAGCGCCGCCGGCATGTTGTCGACAATCTTGCGCATGTAGAAGCGGATCAGGTTCTCGGCCATGTCGTCGGCCAGAATGAAGCGGGTCATCACCTCCTGATGCACCTTGTCGCTACAGCAGCAGCCGATGCTGTCGTGGGCGTGGTTCTTCATGATCTCCTTCCACATCTTCTCCAACAGCCCGTGGTGGTACTCGAAGCCGAGCGCCCAGGCGATGCTCGCCAGCGGTTCGAGGATGTTGACGATCTTGTTCTCGATGGCGGCGTGGGCCAGCTTGATGTCCATCCGGGTGGAGGAGATGGTGCGGTGTACCCGCATGTATTTGCCGTCGTTGAACTCCCCCTTGAGGGTGGCCAGCTGGTCGCGGCACGCCTCGATGCGCTCGAAGACCTGCTCGAAGCGGCTCATGTGGAATTCACGCTGGGGGTAGATTTCCCGCAGCTTGTCGATAATGGCGAATATGTTCTGTTGCAGCGGCATCTGGTCGTGGCCGTTGGGCAGCAGGATATCCTTGGTCACCGAGGCCTTCTCCAGCACCTCGAAGTAGGATTCGAGCCGCTTGCGCAGCCCAGCTTCATCTTCCGGCAGGTACTTGCCGATGGCGTAGCCGAGCGGCAGTACCTGGGCGGTCACCTCGCTGCCATCGTTGCTCTGCCACAGGAACTCGGTCTTGTCGGTACCGTGGCGCTCGGAGCAGCCGCGCCAGAACATGGCCCGATCGATCCCGAAGCCGTTGAAGATGTGGGGCAGTTGGGAAGACATGCCGAACGAGTCGGGCAGGTAACCGATCTTCATCGGCTCACCAAGGCTCAGGCAGTCGCGCATTCCGTAGAGCAGGTTGCGCAGGATGGACTCGCCGCTCACCTGCATGGTGTCGGTCTGGGTGTACCAGGGGCCGATGATGAGCTTGCCCGCTTCCACCAGTGCCTTCACCCGGGCCTTGTTCTCGGGCTGGATGGCGAAGTAATCCTCCAGCACCGCGGTCTGGCCGTCCAGCACATAGAACTTGTAGTCAGGGTCGGATTCAAGACGCGCCAGGATCTCCGCCATATTGTTGACCAGCAGGATGCGGGACTCCTCGGTGGTGAAGTACCACTCCCGATCCCAGTGCATGTGCGGCGTGATGTGAACTCGTGAAACTGTCATGACAATGATCCTTTGCTGACGCACGGCGGCCCTTGCCTGCAGTGCGGAAAAATAGTCTGTTGAAAAAGTGGTGGTGAAGATGCGCCTTACTCTGCGGCGACCACCTGATAGGTGCCGCGCTGCATGGCGTGACGGCGCCAGCCGATCAGCACCACAGTGGAGATAAGGGTGCCCACCAGCGCCGCACCGAGCCAGACGGCGGCCGCCATCATGGCGCCGTGGCCGCCATCGTGGAGCAGGAACAGGGAGAAGATGCCGGCCCCCGGGGTGGAGAGACCAATCCCCATGGCTCCCACCATGGCGCCGGTGACCACCGAGCCTGCGAGGAAGGAGCCGATCACCCGGATTGGATCTTCGATGGCCATCGGAATGGCGCCCTCGGTGATCCCCGCCAGCCCCAGCAGCCAGGTCGATTTGCCGGTCTCGATCTCGAAGGTCTGGAACAGTCGCGGCGCCAGCATGGTGGAGAAGGTGACGGTAAAGGCCGAGACCATCTTGACCGCGCCGAAGATGGCGTAAGGGCCGTAGACCCCGTTGGCCATGGCGCCGAGGCAGAAGGCGTAGGCCGCCTTGTTGACCGGGCCACCCAAGTCAAACGAGCACATAAAGCCGAGCAGGGCGCCCAGTACCAGCGCATTGGTGCCGGAGAGGCCGTTGAGCCACTCGGTGAGGCTGTTGTTGAGCCAGGCTACCGGCTGGCCGATGACAAACAGCATCAGGCTGCCCGCCACCAGGGTGCCGATCACCGGATAGAGGTAAAAGGTGAGAAAGCCGTTGAAGTTGGGGCTCAGACGCACATGCTGCTTGACCCAGCGCATCAGGTAACCGGCGATAAGACCACCGACCACACCGCCGAGAAAACCGGAGCCAATCATGTTGGCGGCCAGTCCCGCCGCAAAGCCCGGGCCCAGCGCCGGTTTGTCCGCCAGCGAATAGGCGGTATAGGCCGCCAGCACCGGCACCATCAGGGTGCCCAGCATGCCGCCGCCCAGCTTGCGATACATCCAGAGCCAGGAGTTCTCGGTATCAAACAGATGTTGCAGGCCGAAGATCTGGGCCAGCAGCACAGAGACGGCGAGCACGGTACCGCCTGCCACGATCAGCGGCACGGCAAAGGAGATGCCGCTCAGCAGCGCCTGCTTGAGCTCGGTCTTGAAGCCCACCTTCTTTCCGGTTGGCGCCTCGCTCTGGCTGGGGTTGGGCGTCGGGGCGGTGCGACCGGCCTTGGCCGCTTCCAGCGCATCATTGAGGATCCGCTCGGCATGGCGGATGGGCTCGGCCACCGGCGTCTCGATCCGGGGGATACCGGCAAAACGTTCCTGCTCCTTGATGGCCACCTCGGCGGCGAAGATGCAGGCCACGGCAGCATCGAGCGCTTCTTGCGGCAGGCGATCCTCGATGCCGTTGGCACCCTGCTTTTCAACCAGTACCCGAATGCCCAGCTTGCGACCCGCCTTTTCCAGATACTCGGCAGCCATATAGGTGTGGGCGATCCCCGCCGGGCAGGCAGTGACACAGACCACAGCAGGTTGATTTGTATCTAAGTTGTCTTCTTTTGCTGGTTGCTGACCGCTATCCCCTTCGCCATCGAGCAGCGCCATCAGCTGCTCGGCACTTTGGGCCGCCAGCACCGCCTCGCGGGTATCGTCATCAACCAAAGCGGTAGTGAGGGTGGTGAGTAGCTGCATATGGGTAGAGCCCGCCTGATCGGTCGGGATCGCCAGCATGAAGATCAGGTTGACCGGCTCGGGGCCGTCGATCCCCTCCCAGCCCAGCTCCTCGCTCAGGGTGGCGACGGCAAAGGCCGCTTCGCGCACCGCATCGCACTTGCCGTGGGGCACTGCCAGCCCTTCGCCAAGGGCGGTGGGGCCCTGCGCCTCGCGGGCCATGACCGCGGCCAGAAAGGCGGCCTTGTCGTGCAGCTTGCCGGCCTGATCGAGCCGATCAGCCAAGGCATGAATGGCCGCATCCCGATCGGCAAACCGGGTTTGCAGCGTGATGAGATGGGGGCCGGTAAGACTGGTCAGATTCATGATGATCCTCTGTCAGGTTGGCTTGCCAGCAAGCCGTCATGGTGAAAGTGACAGCGATGCTAACAAACCGGCCGACTGATTTTTGTGAGTGGTATCATACAATTCGTTATTTGTATTGTTTTTGTATTGTTTTGTCAAGGTGATTTGTTAGGTCAAATGAGGCTGAGCCGTTTTGTCTGCCGGGCAACTGGGGTAGAATGGCGCCTCTTCCATTTATCATGGCGCAGAGCCGACGAGGTGGCCTTTCGTGTCGAAAAAACCCATGTATCGCCAGATAGCCGACATCATCCAGCAGTGGATTGCGCAAGGGGAGCTGGCCCCCGGCGATGCCTTGCCCACCGAAGCCGAGCTGCGCGAGCAGTTCGGGGTGAGCCGGGTGACGGTGCGTCAGGCTCTCAAGCAGCTGACCGAACTCAACGTCATCGAGAGTATTCAGGGCAGCGGTAGCTACGTGCGGCAGGAGAAGGTGAACTACGACATCTATCAGCTCACCAGCCTCTATGAGAAGGTGACCGATCCGGCGGCCGAGACCCACAGCGACATTCTCGCCTTCGAGGTGATCAAGGCGAGTAGTGAGTTGGCCGAGCGGCTCAATCTGCTGGAAGGGGCGCTGGTCTATTACGTCAAGCGGGTGCGCTTTATTCGCCAGATCGCGGTAACGCTGGAGGAGACCTGGATGCCGCTCGCTCTCTTCCCCGATCTCAGCTACGCGGTGATGCAGGGCTCGAAGTACCACTACATCGAAGAGGTGAAGCAGCTGGTGATCGACCGCAGCGAGCAGGAGATCATTCCGGTGCTCCCCTCGGCGCAGGTAGTGGAGGCGCTCGGTATCGATCCTGCCAAGCCCATTATCGAGAAGGTTTCCCGTGGCTTCTTGCAAGATGGCACCGTGTTCGAGTTCAGTCGCAACTTCTTCAAGAGCGATGACTACAAGTTCACCCTGGTCGCCCGCCGCGCCAAGGGGTGAGCGGGCGGCAGCACCTGAGATAAAAAAGGCCACCACCCTGTTTGCGGTGGTGGCCTTTGTTTTTGGCTGATTGCCGGGCTGAATAGCAGATTGGCTGGTGGTTTGATACAGCCGATCTACTGCGCAGAGTCTTTGATAACTTCCTCGACCCGCACCTGCAGGCTCCCTTGTGCCAGGGTGGTGATGAGCTGATCGCCGCTGCTGACCTGAGCGGCGCGGCTGATGACTTCACCACGCGCAGTACGGGTGATGGAGTAGCCGCGACCCAGAGTAGCAAGCGGGCTCACCCCGTCGAGGCGGGCGGTGAGCATGGCGAGGCGGTGGCTCGCAAGGTCTTGCCGCTTGGCAATCAGGGCATGAAGCCGCTCCTCGGCCAGCTGGTGGCGGCGCTTGCCAGCTGCCAAGAGGCGCTCCGGACTCTTGCCCTGCAGGCGCAGCTCAAGGTTGGCGAGGCGCCGCTCACCCTGATGCAGCCGCTGGCGTAGCAGCTGCTGCAAACGAGTAGATAGCTCGTCGAGGCGCTGGGATTGCTGCTCCAGCCGCCGCTTCGGATCCTGATGGTCGAGCCGCTTTTGCAGCAGGATGAAATCGTGGCGGGCGGCGGTCTGCTGGCGGCTCATCGCCTGCAGCAGTCGCTGCTTGAGGTGAACGAGACGCTGGGCACGGGTGCTTTGATCCGGCGCCACCAGCTCGGCGGCGGCCGACGGGGTAGGGGCGCGCAAGTCGGCGGCAAAGTCGCTGATGGTGACATCCACCTCGTGGCCCACTGCGCTCACCACCGGTATGGCGGAGTGGGCAATGGCACGCGCCACCGCCTCTTCGTTGAAGCACCAGAGATCTTCGAGCGAGCCGCCGCCGCGCCCGACGATCAGCACATCCACCTCGGCGCGCTGGTTCGCTTTGGCGATCGCCGCGACGATCTGGCTGATGGCGGCGCTCCCCTGAACCTGAGTCGGGTAGATAAAGACCGGCAGATCCGGCGCGCGCCGTTTAAGCACCGTCAGCATATCGTGCAGGGCGGCACCTGTGGCGGAGGTGATAAGGCCCACCGCCCGTGGTTCACGGGGCAGCGGCCGCTTGCGGCTTTCGTCAAACAGCCCCTCAGCGCCGAGACGGCGCTTGAGCTCTTCAAAACGCAGGGCCAGCACGCCATCGCCTGCGGGTTGCATCGATTCGATGATCAGCTGGTAGTCGCCGCGCGGCTCATAGAGGGAGACCCGCGCCTGCACCAGCACCTGCATGCCATCCTGCGGGCGGAAGGCCACCCGCCGGTTGTTGCCCTTGAACATGGCGCAGCGCACCTGCGCCGACATGTCCTTGAGGGAGAAGTACCAGTGGCCGGAGCTTGGCATCGCCAGATTGGAGAGTTCGCCGGTCAGCCACACCAGCCCCAGATCCTGCTCCAGGATCATGCGCACGGCGCTGTTGAGGCGGGTGACGGTAAAGACCTGCTGCTCGCGGCCGTTCGCCGCACTGGATGGGGTAAATCGGTTCAAAGGCGTACCTGTGGTCTGCCCCGGCGTGGCCGGGATAAAACGATGGCCGCTATCTTACCCCAGAGCGCGGCTGGAGCCGAGCCCGGACTCAAGCCCAAGGAGCGATCAGACGGAGGATTTCTGTTGTGACAGTGCCCAGGATGGAACGACCCTGAGCCGTCATGGTTAACCCGCACAATAGAAGCAAATTTAGGAATACGGTGACCCAGAACACTTGGCGAAATTCCACTTTAGCTGATTTATGCCTGAGTAACTGTTGGGCAGAAAGGGCGCCAGGCCAACCACCTAGCAGGGCCAGCAGATGCAGGGTGCTCTCTTGAGTACGCCAGTGGTTATGTTGGGCTGCATGTTTATCAATTGCATAGGCAATAAAGGTCATCACACTCAGGGAGGCATATACGATGAAGAGGAATACCGGGATACGCTGAAACAGGGTGAGCGCCAGCAGGCTTGACATAAACAGCAACGGCCATAGCAGACTGATATTACTTCCGCTTCTCTTTATCGCGCTGGACCGTTCATGTGGATACGAGACATTAATAGCATTGCTGCGTTGCCGATTATCTTTCGCTACTTCGTAAATAACCAGATCGCCATTGGTGGGGCGCCGTACTTTTGATTTGAATGACTTGATATGAATAAACGTCCGTTCGCCGCCACCATTGGGTTCGACAAACCCATATCCTTTGTCATCATTCCACTCAGAAATCTTTCCCTGAAATCTCATATATGTTCCCGCTTTCCTTGATTGAAGTGATTTATGGCATGTCATATTGCCATTAATAATGTTTTGAGACTTGTTGTGAATATATTTATAGGCAGTATGAATATGTCTGAAATATATTTCACATTCAGTCTATACAAAGCCCGTTTTCTGCTGTCAGCCTTTCCCTGGAACTGTACGTGCCAGTGGGAGGGCAGCAAGAAAGGTGTTTGGCAGGATATCTTACGAGACCTCGCCTTTTCTCGGCCACTACTTTCATCCCTCTGTAACGGTAAATGTGTCAATCATGGCGTTGGCGTCACAACGGCAACACAGTGGCAGACGCATAGTGGTGACGATGCGTTGCGAACGCATGTCATGTCGGGCGATCTCTGCCTGTTTTATTGAGGGCGAGGGCAGGGGGAGTGGGGATTGTGAAACCGCTGTCCGAGCTGCGCGAACAAGAGGCTTTCTGCATAAAACCCCATTCACCCAACTCTTTTGCCCCGAAATGGCGCTTTTCGTACTGATAATCTTGGTTTTTTGGCGTTTTGGCCGCCTAAAAGAGGGCTATGCCATAAAAAATTCAAAAAACTTCTTTACCAGTGACCAATGCGTGAGTAAACTTCGTCGGCAATATTTTACACCCCCACTTCCTCAACGGTGAGATATTGCCATGCTCAGGATTGCCAAAGAAGCGTTAACCTTCGACGATGTACTGTTGGTTCCCGCCCACTCCGAAGTTCTTCCCAATACTGCCGATCTGCGTACCAAGCTGACCTCCGCCATCAGCTTGAACATCCCGATGATCTCCGCTGCCATGGACACAGTGACCGAAGCCCGTCTGGCTATCGCACTGGCCCAGGAAGGCGGTATCGGCTTTATCCACAAGAACATGTCCATCGAGCAGCAGGCTGCCGAAGTGCGCAAGGTCAAGAAGTACGAGAGCGGCGTGGTCACTGACCCCGTCACCGTGCGCCCTGACATGACCATCGCCCAAATCAAGGAGCTGAGCCACAAGAATGGCTTCGCCGGTTACCCCGTGGTGACTGACGGCAATCAGCTGGTCGGTATCATCACCGGCCGTGACGTGCGCTTCGTGATTGACCTCTCCCAGACCGTTGAACAGATCATGACCCAGAAAGATCGTCTGGTCACCGTGCGTGAAGGGGCCCCTCGTGAAGAGGTGGTTGCCCTGATGCAAAAGCACCGTATCGAAAAAGTGCTGGTGGTGAACGCCGACTTCAAACTCAAGGGCATGATCACCGTTAAAGATTTCCAGAAAGCCGAGCGCAAGCCGCACGCCTGTAAAGATGACAAGGGTCGTCTACGGGTCGGTGCTGCGGTCGGTGCTGGTGCCGGCAACGAAGAACGCGTCGCTGCGCTGGTGGAAGCAGGTGTTGACGTGCTGCTGATCGACTCCTCCCACGGCCACTCCCAGGGCGTGCTGGATCGCATCAAGGCCACTCGCGACGCCTATCCGGATCTTCAGATCATCGGTGGCAACGTGGCGACCGCCGCGGGCGCCAAGGCGCTGGCTGCTGCCGGTGTCAATGCGGTCAAGGTCGGTATCGGCCCGGGCTCCATCTGTACTACCCGTATCGTGACCGGCGTGGGCGTGCCCCAGATCACCGCCATCTCCGACGCCGTTGACGCGCTGGAAGGCACCGGTATTCCGGTGATTGCCGACGGCGGTATCCGCTTCTCCGGCGACATCGCCAAGGCCATCGCCGCGGGCGCCAGCTGCGTCATGGTGGGCTCCATGTTCGCCGGTACTGAAGAAGCGCCGGGCGAGATCGAGCTCTATCAGGGTCGCTCCTTCAAATCCTACCGTGGTATGGGTTCCCTGGGCGCCATGTCCAAAGGCTCCAGCGACCGCTACTTTCAGACCGACAACGCCGCCGACAAGCTGGTACCGGAAGGTATCGAAGGTCGCGTGCCGTACAAGGGTCGCCTCAAAGAGATCATCCACCAGCAGATGGGCGGCCTGCGCTCCTCCATGGGCCTGACCGGCAGCGCCACCATCGACGACATGCGCACCAAGGCAGAGTTCGTGCGCATCTCCGGCGCCGGGATGAAAGAGTCCCACGTCCACGATGTGACCATTACCAAAGAAGCCCCCAACTATCGGATGGGCTGATAAAACGGGGCCCTGCGCCCCGTTTTTCCACCCTTTTTTTATCCCGTGCCCTTTGTGACAACATCAGCCTGATGCAGGAATAAAATGACTAAAGACATTCACCAGCACCGTATCCTTATCCTCGACTTCGGTTCCCAGTACACCCAGCTGATCGCCCGCCGCGTGCGCGAAATCGGCGTCTACTGCGAACTGTGGGCCTGGGACGTAACCGAAGAGCAGATCCGCGAATTCAATCCGAGCGGCATCATCCTCTCCGGCGGCCCCGAGTCCGTCACCGAAGCGGGCAGCCCGCGTGCCCCCGAGTATGTGTTCAACGCCGGTGTCCCAGTGTTCGGCATCTGCTACGGCATGCAGACCATGGCCGAGCAGCTGGGTGGCAAGGTGCAATCCTCCACCGAGCGTGAATTCGGTTACGCCAAGGTGGAAGTGCTGGGCGAAGCTGGCAAGAGCAGCGCCCTCTTGCGCAACATCGAAGATGCCATCGCCGACAACGGCAATGCCATGCTGGATGTCTGGATGAGCCACGGTGACAAGGTCACCACCATTCCGGCCGACTTCACCACCATCGCCCAAACCCCGACCTGCCCGCACGCAGCCATGGCTAACGAAGCCAAGCGCTTCTACGGCGTGCAGTTCCACCCGGAAGTGACCCACACCCGTCAGGGTGCCCGCATGCTGGAGCACTTCGTCAAAGACATCTGCGGCTGCGAATGCCTCTGGACCCCGGCCACCATCATCGACGACGCCGTTGCCCGCATCCGCGAGCAGGTGGGTGACGATGAAGTGATCCTCGGCCTCTCCGGCGGTGTCGACTCCTCCGTGGTTGCCATGCTGGTGCACCGCGCCATCGGCGATCGCCTGACCTGTGTCTTCGTGGACAACGGTCTGCTGCGTCTGAATGAAGGCGAGCAGGTGATGGAGATGTTTGGTGACCACTTTGGTCTGAACATCATCAAGGTTGAAGCGGAAGAGCGCTTCCTCTCTGCCCTGGCCGGTGTTGACGAGCCGGAAGCCAAGCGCAAGATCATCGGCCGCGTCTTCGTTGAAGTGTTTGATGATGAAGCGAAAAAGCTGAAAAACGCCAAGTGGCTGGCGCAAGGCACCATCTATCCGGACGTTATCGAATCTGCTGCCAGCAAGACCGGCAAGGCCCACGTCATCAAGTCTCACCACAACGTCGGCGGCCTGCCGGAAGAGATGAAGATGGGTCTGGTCGAGCCGCTGCGCGAGCTGTTCAAAGACGAAGTGCGCCGCGTTGGTCTTGAGCTGGGTCTGCCCTACGACATGCTCTACCGTCACCCGTTCCCGGGCCCGGGTCTGGGCGTGCGCGTCCTTGGCGAAGTGAAGAAAGAGTACTGCGATATTCTGCGCCGCGCCGATGCGGTCTTTATCGAAGAGCTGCGCAAAGCCGACCTCTACAACCAGGTCAGCCAGGCGTTCGCCGTCTTCCTGCCGGTGCGCTCCGTTGGCGTGATGGGCGATGGTCGCAAATATGACTGGGTCATTGCGCTTCGCGCCGTCGAGACCATCGACTTTATGACCGCCCACTGGGCACATCTGCCGTACGACTTCCTCGGTCACGTATCGAACCGCATCATCAACGAGATCAACGGTATCTCCCGCGTGGTGTACGACGTCTCCGGCAAGCCGCCTGCAACCATCGAATGGGAATAAGCGGCTCGCGCCCTTCTGCCCTTCGAGCATAAAAATGCAAAAAGACGCCCTTGAGGCGTCTTTTCTTTTCTCAATCGTTTGCGCAACACATCTTCTTTTTTCGAGCAGCTTTTTCGCCACCTTGCCCCTGTCATATGTGACAGGGGCATTTTTGCCATCCCGCACTAGGCTCTCTCATGCCAATTGAGCCCGCTGTCAACAGCGGCTTGTGGCTGGGGGGAGGGCTGATCCAGTTGCAGATAGCTGCGTAAATTTGCCCATCGTTATCGTGCCAACCGGCAGTGATGACACCCCGGTGGAGACCGGAAACCACTTGAATCAACGGGGCGCAGCCCGAACGGCCAAACGAGTCGGGATCATAGAGCACGGAGAGTTTGATATGTCAGAACAAGCAGTGTTGGTGGGTGGATGGACCGCATATTACAAGCTGACCGCCGAGGATCAGGCGGTATTTGATCAGGCGCTGAAAGGATTTGTCGGGGTGCAGTACGTACCCTTTGAAGTCTCCACTCAAGTGGTGGCTGGTACCAACTACCGCTTCAAGTGCAAGAGCACTGTGCCGCTTGCCAAACCGATCCATGGCGAAGCCGTGGTACAGATCTTCAAATCACTGGACGGGGATGCCCATATCACCTCCATTACCCCAATCTGATTGGGTGGTAGGGCAAGGCGGGGAGGGGGAAATCTCCTAGCCGGTTTGCTTCAAACCCTGAAAATAAGAAAGACGCCTTAGGGCGTCTTTCTTATTTCCACTACCAGTTACGTCTGATGTGTGGTCGGTATTTGTACTTATTGATTAATTTGTTGATCTTGCTCAGGAAACTATCATCTCACTATTTCCTTGTCTCTCCAGCTTGCTATGATTTTCGTTTAGCAACAGTTTGAGGATTACTGTTTAAAATCAAAGTAATGCCATAGATAAATAGCAGCAAGCTGGAGGCTATTCGGCAATTAAAGCAGCCGGACTTTTAAGGGGTGTTTTGCTATCTTATCGAATTAGTACCATATTCATTCCATCAGATTCACTGTTAGCGACAATGAGGTTTACATTATGTTCGAGCTAGAGAGTCCAAGAAGTCTTTTCGAAGAAATTCAAAGTGCGCTTACAGAGTACAACAGAAAACCTAATAGCAGGCTTTTTCTGTTTATAGTATTTTCTCTTAATCACTTAAGAGAGTGGATTGCTGGAAACGGTGCTAAAGAGGTTTATGATAAATCAAAAGCAGGGAAAGAACTCAGCGATGGAGAGGTTTTCTTACTAGAAATAGGTACGTTAAGTGAGTTTAACTTGGTCAGGTTATTGTGTAATAAAAGCAAACATATATCTGTAAGCTTACCATACGAGCTAACTACTTCTAGAGGCTTTCATGTTGGTAGCCCGTGCACTGACTCGCTTGACCAACTCTATTATACAATTGATGGTCTAGATTCACGACATGTGTTCTTTGTTGTTATGCAAAAATATAGTGAATGGTTTTTAAAGAACAACTAATAAGTGAATTTTTGTAGAATATAAAAAGTTGTGGTGTAAGCTCGAAATTTTACCTGTATGGTTAAAGCTTAAATATTAAGAGGTTTTAGATGACGGATAGGCGATGGGGAATAAATATTGATGTTGAAGGTTTTTCAAATTTATATGAGTCTGGTGAAGATAATCAAACTAGGGCGATCTTGGGGTTGAGTGAGCTAATGCATTCCATTATTCAACTAGGTATTCGAGTTTTTCCTGGCTCCCCCATTTCGAATGAAAGTGATAGGTTGTTTTCACATCAATTTGGTGATGGGTTTATCATAGTTTCAGATTATGAAGAAAGTGATGCCGGTCGAGCTATCGCAATAGCAGTAGCTTTAATGAGGCACATGTTAATTAATGGGTTCGCAACTAAAGCAGCAATATCAACGGGGAGCATGTCTGATATTAGCGGCTGTTACCCAAATGAGATGCGTGATGCGAAAGGAGGTATATTGCCTATGGGGGCGGGTTTGATGACCTCCATCCCTGTTATGGGGACAGCACTAACAAAAGCCCATAAACTTGGAAGTAGGGCCTCTGGATGTGTATTAATAGTAGATAAAACACAGTTTTCTACACTTCCCTCTGATCTTGTCTATAAGTCTGAGTCAAATTTGAGTTTCATTAATTGGCGTTCAGATATTAACTATTTGGCTAAAGGTTATGCTGCAAAAGCAGGCTTACAGTTTGGTACCAATGAGCAATTAAATGAACTATTCGATAATTACGTGAAAACGGAGCCCTGTCCTCCACAAAAATGGATAGCTGGTAGCCAAATCGAGGTGTCCACATAACAATTACAAGTGCTGTAGGGTGCAATGAAATTGCACCTCTACTTTTGTTTCTCATACCTTGCACAAAAGCCGCTCGGCAAATGGTGCAATGCGCTGAGCTTATTGCACCCTACGTCTTTTCGTAAATCCGCTGGGGTGGGGTGGCTAGGCACCATGTCTTGCCAAGGCAACAAAAGGGGCGATCTGCGCCCCGATTCTTCTGATCTCCCTGCTTTATATCGCCGTACGCTGTCTGGCGCTGTCTGATTGTTTGCTGACTCACCACCAACAGTTCTGTTTCTCCCCCATCAGGCGAGCAGAAAAGGCCACCTTCACTCATACCTCGCCGCTTCCCAGGCGTGTATCGCCTGTTTGCGGGTCTCGCCCCAGTGATAGCCGCCGAGTTTGCCGTTTTGCTGGATGACCCGGTGACAGGGGATCATCAAGGCGACGGGATTGGCGCCCACCGCTAGCCCCACGGCGCGGGCGGCTTTGGGGTTGCCGACGGCGTTCGCCACCTGGGCGTAGCTCACCACCTTGGCGGGCGGGATCTGCAGCAGCGCCCGCCAGACGCTGATCTGAAAGTTGGTGCCGCTCACGTGCAGCGAGATGGGGCGATCCGGCGCCTTGCTGCCATCGAACATGGTGTTGATGACCCCTTGAGTGCGTGATGGTGCTTCTTGCAGCGTTGCCGCAGGCCAGCTGCGGGCGAGGTCGGCCAGTGGCGCCTCTGGGGCCTTGTCATCGAGAAACGAGAAGTTGCACACCCCCCGCGGGGTCAGGGCGACGAACGCCTGACCGAAGGGGGTGTCGTGCACCCCGTGATCGATAACCAGCCCGGCCCCGCGCTGCTTGTACTCGCCCGGCGTTACCGCTTCGAGCTGCACGAAGTGATCGTAGAGCCGCGAGCCGCTGCTAAGGCCCAGGGTATCTGCCACCTCAAGCAGGGGGCGCGACTCCTGCAGCAGCGCCTTGGCCCGCTCCAGGGTCAGCACCTGCAGATAGCGTTTGGGCGTCACTCCGGCCCAGCGGCTGAACAGCCGCTGGAAGTGAAAGGGACTTAAGTGAACGTGCGCCGCTATCTCGTCCAGAGTGGGTTGGCGCTCCACCTGACTTGCGATAAAACGGATGGCATCGGCGATGCGGGCGTAATCAGACATAAGGCGCTCTCACGATAAGTTTGCGGTCGCAGTGTGTTGGGGGCGACAACATCATGTGCGACAAATAGATACCCCACCATCGGCCAGCAAGGCAATGCCGGTGGTAAAGCTGGATGCATCGGACGCGAGATAGAGGGCCGAGCGGGCGATCTCCTCCGGTTGGGCCAGCCGTTTGAGGGCATGCATATTCTGCACAAAGGCGAGACTCTCTGGCGTATCGGTAAAGGCCCGCCCCATGGCGGTGTCGGTGCCCCCCGGCAGCAGGGCGTTGACCCGCACCCCTTGTGCCCCATACTCGGCGGCCAGCACCCGGGTCAGGCCGATGAGGCCCGCCTTGCTCGCCGCATAGGCCGCCATGCCGGGCAGCCCCAGGGTATGGCCGACAAAGGTGGAGGTAAAGATAAGCGAGCCGCCGCCGCGCGCATGCATGGCGGGGATCTGGTACTTGGCTCCCACAAAGGCGCTGGTGAGGTTGGTATCCAGAATTTCCTGCCACTGCGCCAATTCAAGCTCCTTTACGCTGCCCGGCGTGCCTGTGGTACCGGCGTTGTTGAAGGCGATATCGAGCCCGCCGAAACGGGTTAGCGCGAGCTCCACCAGATCGCGGGCGTAACTCTCGCTTTTCACATCTCCCGCCAGACTCACCGCCTGGCCCCCCTCATGGCGGATCTCCTCCACCAGTAGATCCAGCTCGGGCTGGCGGCGGGCGCCGACGACGACGCTGGCCCCTTCGCGGGCAAACAGGATGGCGCTGGCGCGACCGATGCCGGAGCTGGCGCCGGTGATGATGGCGACCTTGTTGGACAGTAATGACATGGCAGTTCCCTCGCTGAGTGTGTTGTGCGCCTCTAAGTGGTACACAGGGTTGGCTGTGGGTTGGAACTCCAATAGGTTCCAACCGACTTGGGTTTGGCCCCCACTATGGCAACCACTCCTCGCTGGAACGACCCGAATCTTGCTCTCTTTGTTCCCAAGTCGTTTTGCTACATGTCGATACAGGCCTTTGCGGCAACAAAAGGGGAGAACTGAGCCCCGAATTCTTTATAATGCCCCCCTTTAAAATCGCCGAACCCGGGTTCGGCGCGCTGATGGTCGCTGTGCCATCAGGCAGATCATCAGGATTGAGAAACGGTTATGCATACTCTGGAACAGCTGCGCGCAGGTGAACTGTGCGGTGCCCGCCATCTGAAGCTTTGTGAAAACCTGACGGAGTTCCCCCTCGAGATTTTGAGCCTGAAAGAGACGCTGGAGGTGCTGGATTTGACCGGCAACCAGCTGAACTCGCTCCCCGACGAGCTGGCCGGGTTTGGCAAACTGCGCATCATCTTCTGCTCCGAGAACCGCTTTACCGAGCTGCCCGAGGTACTGGGGCGTTGCCCGGCGCTTACTATGGTGGGCTTTAAGGCCAACCGGATTGCTACCGTCTCGGCCAAGGCGCTGCCCGCCGGTTTGCGCTGGCTGATCCTGACCTATAACCAGATTGAAAGTCTGCCCGATGAGCTGGGCCAGTGCGGCGCCCTGCAAAAGCTGATGCTGGCGGGCAACCGTCTGCGCGAGTTGCCGGCAAGTCTTGCCAATTGCCGCAAGCTGGAGCTGCTGCGCATCGCCGCCAACCGCATCGAACGCTTCCCCGAGTGGTTGCTCTCGCTGCCGCGCCTTTCATGGCTCGCCTACTCCGGCAACCCCTTTAGCGAGGGGGCGGAGGCGCGGGCCATCGATGATGCCCATGTCACGCCGATTGCCTGGGAGACGCTGGCGCTGGGCGATCTGCTGGGGCAGGGAGCATCCGGCGTTATCCATCGCGCCACCCTTGTGGGTAATAGTGCTGATGAAGTGACTCAGGCGAGCGGCAGAGCCGATGCCAGTCAGGTGGCGGTCAAGCTGTTCAAGGGGGCGGTGACCAGCGATGGACTGCCCCGCTGCGAGATGGCGGCATCGCTGGCGGCGGGCACTCATTCCAACCTTATCAAGGTGATAGGCAAGGTGGCGGATCACCCCTCCGGCATTCCGGCGCTGGTGATGGAGCTGATCGACCCGGCCTTTGCCAATCTGGCCGGGCCGCCGAGCCTGGACTCCTGCACCCGGGATATCTATCCCGAGGGGCTGCATCTGAGTGTGCCGGATGCGCTGGCGATGGCCCACGGCATTGCCTCGGTGACTGGCCATCTGCACCGCGCGGGCATCATGCACGGGGACCTCTACGGTCACAATATTCTTTTTGCCCGTGGTTCTGACGCACCGGCTCGCGCCCTGCTGGGGGATTTCGGTGCCGCCTCTTTGTATGAGCGCAGCAACCGCGAGCGGGCCGTGGGCCTTGAGCGACTGGAAGTGCGCGCCTTTGGTTGTCTGCTGGAGGAGCTGTTGGCCCATTGCGATATGCAAGACTCACTGTTCGATGGGTTGCATCAACTCAAAGCGGCCTGCCTCTCGGAACTCCCCGCCGAACGCCCCGATTTTGCTTATATAGAGCGCCAGCTGGCGGCCGCTCGCGCCACGCTGTCGTGATCTTTCTGGCGTTGGCGAGCACGTTTGGCCTGCCAACGTCATTCCCTTTATTCATTCATCGCCATACACCCATGACGTTTTTGCATGGGTTGGTATACCTCTGTCCGTCATAAACGTACCCAATAGCGCCGATTGCGACAGCGAGGCGCAGGGCAAGGGAAGGTCCCGTCATTTGCCGGATAACACGCAGAGGCTGCGCGGCAAAAAGGGAAGGGCAAAGGGTTGCGTGGTGCCGGTTAAGTTGTGATATTGAGGCATCTTTAGTACAGAAGGGTAATAACGATGGAAGCTGCGTTTTGGCATCAGCGTTGGGAAGAGAACCGGATTGGCTTTCATCAGGCGGACTTCAACCACTGGCTGCAATCCTGGTGGTCAGCCCAGCAAGCGGACGAGCCGGTGCTGGTTCCCCTGTGCGGCAAGTCCCGCGACATGCTCTGGCTGAGTGCTCAGGGCCATCCGGTCGACGGTTTCGAGTTATCGAGCCTTGCCGTCAGCCAGTTCTTCAGTGAAAACCAGCTCGCCGCGACCGTGAGCGAAGTGGGCCCTTATCAGTGCCATCAAGTGGACAGCCTGCGCATTTTTCAGGGAGATTTTTTCGCCGCCCCCAGTCTGGGTCGCCGTTACCGGCTGGTCTATGACCGCGCGGCGCTGATCGCCCTGCCGACCGCGATGCGCCGCCAGTATGCAGCCCTGATCAGTTCGCTGGTTGAGACCGGTGGCCAGATCCTGCTGGTGACCCTTGAATATCAGCCGGAGCAGCAGAGTCAGCCTCCCTTCTCGGTGGGTGAGATGGAGGTGCGAGCCCTTTTCGAACGGGATTTTCGCATCGAGGTGCTGGGGCGCGCCGCCGAGGTGGATCACCCGCGGGTGTTGTCGGGCCAGCTCTCCTACTTCGATGAGGTGGCCTACCGGCTGGTTCGCCGTGGCTAACGGACAGCTAACGGGCGGCCAAAGGGTGATCTGCGCCGACAAATCGTCGGGCTGTGCGCTCTTCGCTACCTCCTTTGACGTAGATCAACGTGACTGGCGGGGGGAGTGCCTAATATGAGGCTGTTTCTCAATCACTGTTGGCATTGCAAAGCGAGTATCGGGTCTTTCCCGCTTGCTGATCAGCAACTCAGTGTCTGATTTTCACGCTCATGTTCACTTTTGGCGGCTTTGGTCGCAATTGTTATGGTTTTTCCAGCCGACCCTGATGGGTCGGCTTTTTATTGTCTGTGATTTGCCGGGGGCAGGAAAAATGGGGGATGTCGAGGCCTGATCAGGCCTCGAAGGTGGCGGCATTGAGCCGAAATGCCCGTGGATCATCGATAAACTGGCCAGTGATCCGCTCGTCATGTTCGTGCCCCTGACCATAGCTGCAGAGGATCAGCCGATCGGAGGTGCGCGAGCGCAGCTGGGTGATAAAGCGCACCAGATCGGCGCGGCTCAACTTGCCCACCTCATCGCAGACCCGCTCCCGTTGATCAAACCCCAGATCCTTGTTGCCGATGCTGACCCACAGCCGCTGGCCGCGACTGCGCAGGTTGGCATCCCGCTCGCTCAGCTGGGCTTGCAGCCCCGCCTTGCTCTCTTGCCACTGCTGCTCGGTAAATTCGAGCATGGCGAGTGGGAAGAGGTCGATAAACTCCTCCACCGCATCGAGCAGGATCTGCGGCCCCGCCACCGGCGACTGGATATAGAAGATCAGGCCCGGATGGCGATTGAGGGGCAGGTTGCCGGCACCCACCACATACCCCAGTTGCTGGCGGGTGCGCAGCTCGTGGAAGAAAGTAGAGGACATGATGTGGTTCGCCAGGGTGAAGCAGGCGAGATCCCGCGCCCGGGTGGTGCGGGACTGGTAGTAGACCAGCAGTGCTGAGTCTTCGTGATCGCAACCCTGTTCGCGAATAAGGGTGCCCCTGTCCTGAATGGAGATGAGCGGACGACGGGTCTCGCCGCTCGGCTTGCTGCTGGTGCCATTGATATCGCTCAGGTGACGCTCCATCAGGGCGGCCAGCTCCAGCGCTTCGGCGGCAGTCCAGTCGCCATGCACCAGTGCCTCGACATGCACCTCGCCAAACAGCTGGGCCACGAAGCCGGGCATCTCCTCCAGCTCGACGGTGCGCAGGTGGCGCAGCAACTGCTCGAACGGCGGGTTGTTCGGTTGCAGCAAACTGGTGAGCTGGTTAAAGAGCTGGGAAATGGGGCGCGCCTTGGACTGGTTATCCCAGTTGCGAATGAGCTGCTCCTTGATCTCGGCGAAGCGACCAGGATCCGGATACCCCAGGGTGCGGTTGCCGAGGATCATGTCGAGCAACAGCGGCTGCTTGTCGGCAAAGCCGCTCAGGTTGATGGTAAAGCCCCCCTGATGGGCATAGATCTGATAGCCCAGCCCCGCCAGCTCCGCCGGATAGGTGAGGGCGTTGAGGTGGTCGGCCAACAGCTCCACGGCGAGGCGCGCCATGGCGATATTGCGCGGATTTTTGACCGCATGTTCGCTGTCGATGGAGATATAGAGATTGCCCTTGGGCACGCTGAACAGGTGCTCATGGAGGTGCCAGAGGCGAAAACCGGGGCGATCGATAAGGCAGGCGGGCATGTCGGCGGCAAGCTCGGGCGTGCGCGGATCGAGCCTACTGCTGATAAAGGGGTTGGGTTTGGGCAGCGCCAGCGCCGGCTCCGGCTCGCTCTGTTGCCAGCGAATTTTCTCGGCCTCGGTAATGGTCGCCACGCTATAGGGGGTCTGATACCAGCGGGCCAGCCGATCGGTCGCCACTTCCGGCGCAGTGATGGTGATTCGCAGGTTGTGCGGGGTGAGTTTGGCGAGGAAGCGGCGGATCAGCCCCTCGTCATATTCGCGCATCATGTAGTCGCCGTAGAGCAGATCCTCAGGTTTGTAGCTAAAGAGGTTGAGCACCAGCCCCGACACCGTATCGAGGGGGCGGCCGCGCTCCTGAAAGCGAAACGCCGATTCGAGCACGGTCCGTTTTTCGTCATAGCGCCAGCTCTGCAGCCCTTCGCGGCCAATCAGTTTCAGATAGCCAAACAGGGCGGCGAGGATGTCGTCCACATGTTCAAGGCCCAGAGGAGTGAGGCCGAAGTTGACGCCAAAATCCTTGAAGTTGGCGCCGCTGATGCCACCGCCCGCCGAGAGCTGATTGACCCAGCCTTTCGCCTTGAGCAGGGAGAGCAGGCTGCCATCCCCCTCATAACCAATCAGATGGCTCAGGAAGGTGAGGGGCTTTTTGTCGTAAAACGCGTCCACATTGGGCAAGGGGAAGCTGAGCGACAGCTTGCGGGTCTCCTTGACCGGATTGATGTGGATGCGCACGCCGAGATCATCGAGCCGGTAGAGTGGCATGGTGAGGGTCGGGGTTCCCAAATTGCGATTCAAAATGGGAGCAAAGTAGCGACAGCACCACTGCAACTGGGTATCGATGGATTCCGGCGAGATCATCACCAGCGCCATGCGATCCGCGCTGTAGTGGCTTTCGTAAAAACGGATAAGGTCGGAGCGCAGATCCCGTCCCGGCAGATCGGCCAGGGTATCGAGGTTGCCCACCGAGAACTTGGAGAAGGGGTGCGCCGGGTTGACCGTCTCTTTATGCACCTGATAGCTGCGGCGCATGTCGTCCTGCAGCTTGAGGCGATACTCGGAATCGACCGCGTTGCGCTCCTTGTCCACCCACTCCGGATCAAAGGTGGGGCAGATAAAGAACTGGGAGAAGCGATCCAGCCCCGCTTCGAAGAAGCCGTTGTCGATCTCGAAGAAGAAGTTGGTGAACTCGGTACCGGTCCAGGCGTTGTTGCTGCCGCCATGACGGCTCATAAATTGCTGGTACTCACCAGGCTTGGGGTAGGTGCAGGTGCCGAGAAACAGCATGTGCTCCAGAAAATGGGCCATTCCCTGCCGGTCGGCGGGATCGTCAAAATGGCCGGTATTGACCGCCAGCGAGGCGGCAGATTTGTCTGTGTCGGGATCACAAATCAACAAGACCCTGAGCCGGTTGGCCAGCTCCAGAAAATGGTATTGCCGATGGTCATTGGGACTGGCATATGGGCTCATTGGCGTGTGACTCACGTTGGATTTATTTGAATTTAAACATGATTATCGACCCCGCTATCCCGTCAGGCAAACCCTTTTCTGAGAGGTAGCGCAATTGTTTCCACACCCGTGGCGGGGTAAGATTCCCCGGCTATCAAAACAGGCCCGTTGGGCGAGGTTGTAATGAAGATCTATATCATGCGTCATGGCCAGGCTGGCATGAATGCGAAAACAGATGAACAGCGTCCATTGACCGAGCAGGGTATTGAAGAGTCTATCCAGATGGCCCGCTGGCTGGCGCCTCAGCTGATTGGCCCGCTGGATCGGGTGATCCACAGCAACTATCTGCGGGCACGCCAGACCTGGCAAGCCATATGCAGTGAATTACCTGACGCAGCAGCCGTTGAAGAGAGTGGCGACATTACCCCTTACGGTGATCCCGCTTTCGTGGCCAGCTACCTCACCACTTTGGCGCAGCAACATGACCAGATCCTGATGGTCAGCCATCTGCCGCTGGTGGGTTATCTGGTGCAAAGCCTCTGCCCGGCAGCAGGAGCACCCATGTTCGCCACCTCGGGGATCGCTTGTATCGAGTGGCACGATGGCAAAGGAGCCTTGCTCTGGCTCGAAGGGCCGCATACAATAGGCTAAAAGTTAATAAAAAGTTATAGATTGAATTTTTTGGGAAGAGATGGGCGAGTTTTCCGGATTTTTATAAATACTTTACGGAATTAATTCGCAGAAGCTGCTGTCATACGGATACAACTGCAAGAGGTTGCAAACGATGAGAGTGTTCAAGAAGTACCTGCCACTGATGGTGGCAAAGCATGTCAAAACCTTCTTTAAAGGTCGGATTTACATCCATGGTCGGGGGCGGTTTGATTTCCAATCCGGTTTGTTGCTGATGCCGAATCCGGCGGATATTCCCCACCGCCAGACAGTCACCGAGGTCAACGAGCTGATCTCCAGACTGCACATGGATGCCGCGTGATGCGCTTCTGAACCTGTTTCTGCACTGATATGCCCGCACTTTTGCGGGCATATTTGTTTCTGGCGACTGGCGTTCATCATGTGGCTGTTCAGGCCCACACCTTTGTTTATCTCCCATCGCCCCCTATACTGGCCCGCTGTTGTCTCTTCGGTCTGGATCCTCTCATGCCCCTTGCCTTTCTGTTTCCTTTCTCCTGCATTGCCATCTGGGCTGGCAATGGCATCGTCAGCAAACTGGCGGTTGGTGTTTTGTCCCCCGCAGCCTTGGCCTGGTCGCGCTGGGTGGTGGCTGCGCTGGTATTAAGCCCGTTTCTGGCCCGTCGGGTATGGCGTGCGCGTGCCCGCCTGCGCGCTGGCCTTTGGCAGATCGCCATGCTGGCCTCGCTGGGCATGGTGCTCAACCAGACTTTTGGGTACTACGCGGCGCAAACCCTGGGAGCCACCGAGATGGGGTTGATGATGGGACTGACGCCGCTGCTGACCGTGTTGTTCAGCATCTGGCTGCTGCGCGAGCGGCCCACCTGGGGCGCCGTGCTGGGGGCGCTGCTTTCCCTCCTTGGCTTGTCTATCTTGCTGGGGCAGGGGGATCCGACCCGGCTGTTTACCCAAGGCATTCATATCGGCTCTGTCTATATGCTGATTTCGGCCGGTACTTATGCCCTTTACAGCGTGCTGCTCAAGAAGTGGGATCTGGGGCTCGACAACTGGTCGCTGCTCTACGGTCAGGTGATCTGCAGTGTGGTGATCCTGACCCCCTTCTTTTTGCTGATGGATGGCCAGTGGCCGGATGGCCGGGCCCTGTGGCTGATCCTCTATGCTGGTATCCCCACTTCGGCGCTCTCGCCCTGGCTCTGGATGCAGGGTATCGCCCTGCTCGGTGCCAACCGTACCGCCATCTTTATGAACCTGCTGCCGGTGATGACGGCTGGCCTTGCCATCACCCTGTTGGGTGAGCGGTTGACCAGCTATCACCTGATCGGGGGCGGTCTGACCCTGCTGGGTGTCTTGCTGGCACAGTTGCTGGTGCGTCCGGTGGCGATGGGTCGCCGCCGGGTAGTGCTGGCTCCCTGTCCCGAAGAGTAATCTTGCGCGAAAGCGTAGATGGGCCCAATGGCCTGCTTGGCCGCCAATGAAAAGCGCCTGCAGCAATGCAGGCGCTTTTTATATGATCAAGCAGTGCCAGACAGGTTACTGGGCGACCAGATAGAGGTCCCGGCTATAGACGATGTCTTGCGGGCTCTCATAGGGATAACCCTTGACGAACGGCTTGAGCAGTCGCGATTTGACGTAGAAGTAGAGCGGTGCGATAGGGGCGTCAGCCTCGATCAGTGCTTCTGCCTGCTGGTAGAGCTGATTGCGCTCGGCCGCATCCTGCGAGTCGTGGGCCTTGGCCAGCAGGGCATCGTACTCCTTGTTGAACCACTTGCCGCTGTTGGCGCTGCTGCTGGAGGTCAGGATATCGAGGAAGGTGGAGGCATCGTTATAGTCCCCGTTCCAGGAGTAGCGACTCACCCCGAAATCCCCCTCGTTCAGTGCCGAGACCATGGTTTTCCACTCCATGTTGTTGAGGGTGGCGGTGACCCCCAGGTTGTGTTTCCACATGGAGGAGACGGCTAAGGCGATTTTCTTGTGGCTCTCGTTGGTGTTGTAGAGGATATCCACGCTGAGCGGTTTGTCCGGGCCATAACCCGCTTCGGCCAACAGGGCTTTGGCCTGCTTGATCCGCTCCTCTTTGCTTTGCTGCTGACTGGCCGGTTTTTTCAGGTCAAAGCCATCGACACTCGGTGGGGTCAGGCTGAAGGCGGGCAGTTGCCCTTGTCCCAGGATCTTGTCGGTGATGGTCTCTCGGTCGAGGGCCAGCGAGAGCGCCTTGCGTACTTTCGGATCATCGAACGGCTCGCGGTTCACATTGAACACATAGTAATAGGTGGCGAGCATGGGGGCGCTGACCAGATCTTGCGGGCTCTGGCTCTTGATGTGCTTGTACTGCTCCAGCGGATAGGTGGTGTAGTGCAGCTCGCCGGTGCGGTAGCGGTTGTAGGCGGCGGTTTCGGAGACGATCTCCAGATAGACCACCTTGTTCAGGACGGTGTGCTGATTGTCCCAGTAGTGGGTATTGCGCTCGGCACTCAGCCGTTCGTTGGGGGTCCACTCCTTGAGCACGAATGCGCCGTTGGAGACGATATTGCCCGGTTTGACCCAATCCTTGCCGTATTTTTCAATGGTGGCCTTGGGGGCCGGGAACGTGGTGTAGTGGGCCAGCATCTTGAGGAAGAAGGGGACCGGATTTTTCAGGGTCACCTGCAGGGTGTAGTCGTCGAGCGCCTTGATCCCGAGCTCTGACGGGCTCTTCTTGCCCTGGATCACCTCGCCGGCATTGGCCACACCGGTCAACTCGATAAACCAGGCGTAGTTGGAGGCGGTCTTGGGATCGGCTGCCCGTTGCCAGCCGTAGACATAATCGGCGGCGGTGACCGGTTCACCGTTAGACCATTTGGCCTCGGGTCTCAGCTTGAAGGTGTAGACGGTCCCGGTTTTGTCGACCTCGTAGCTGACAGCGCCAGCGGGCTGGGTCTTGCCTTTGTTATCCAGTACGTAGAGCCCTTCAAACAGATCGTTGACGATCTCGCTACCGGCACTCTCTTCCACCAGCTGGGGGTCGATGGTGGTGGGCTCGGTGCCGATATTGGTCACGTAGATTTGTTGGGCATCCGGCAGCAGCTTGGTACCGGCAGGCACCTGGGCAGCCCAGGCGGGAAGGGCAAACAGTCCGGCTACCATGCCGGCAATGAGAGTCTTGTTCATTGATAATCCTTGAGTTTTATTTGCTTCCAAAGCGAAATCAGTGTGCTGGATTGGCGATCGGATCTCAAGAGGCAATGGCTGAGGGAACGGCAGGCCCATCAGACTCCATTTTTCATGGCTCAAGGCCAGTCAGCTCATGGCTTGTCGCAGGTTATTGCCACGAATTAAGGGTCAGAAAGTTATCGATTGAAACCGAATAAAACGCGTCTTTTACCATAACGTGAGGCGAAATAGCCTATTTAATAGGCCGCTTAATTCGCTGCAAAAACAAAAAACAGACGTTACATTAGGTTACAAATCAAGGCCGCCGGTGATCGGCATTTTTTTTGCCGATGCCTGCAAACGTTTTCAATGCCAACGGATGCGATCTAAAGGAACAAAAATGCGAAACATGATCACCATGGGTGAGTTCATCGTCAAAAAGCAGGCGGATTATCCTACCGCGACTGGCGAGCTGACCTCGTTGCTCAGCTCGATCCGCCTTGCTGCCAAGGTGGTGAACCGGGAGATCAACAAGGCGGGACTGGCGGATATCATCGGTTCCATGGGCGCTGAAAACGTACAGGGCGAGGTGCAGCAGAAGTTGGATGTTTATGCCAACGAACGCTTCAAGGCGGCGCTCGAAGCGCGCGGCGAGGTGTGCGGCATGGCTTCGGAAGAGGAAGAGGACTTCGTCGCCTTTGACTCGCCGCTCTCCAAAAACTCCAAGTATGTGGTGCTGATCGACCCGCTCGATGGCTCTTCCAATATCGACGTCAACGTCTCGGTCGGGACCATCTTCTCCATCTACCGCCGTTTGAGCCCGCAGGGTTCGCCGGTGACCCTGGAGGACTTCCTGCAGCCGGGCAACCGTCAGGTCGCCGCCGGTTATGTGGTCTACGGCTCCTCCACCATGCTGGTCTACACCACAGGGTTTGGCGTCAACGGCTTTACCTACGACCCCTCCATCGGTTGTTTCTGCCTCTCCCACGAGAACATCCGCATTCCGGAAGAGGGCAAGATCTACTCCATCAACGAGGGCAACTACATCAAGTTCCCGGACGGGGTGAAGAAGTACCTGAAATATTGTCAGGAGCGGGATGAGGCGACCCACAGACCTTACACCTCCCGTTATATCGGCTCCCTGGTTTCCGATTTCCATCGCAACCTGCTCAAGGGCGGCATCTACATCTATCCGTCCGGCACCAACTCGCCGAATGGCAAGCTGCGGCTGCTCTATGAGTGCAACCCGATGGCGTTTCTGGTAGAGCAGGCTGGTGGCAAGGCCTCTGACGGTTTTGGCCGCATCATGGATATCCAGCCCACCGCGCTGCACCAGCGCACCCCTTACTTCGTTGGCTCGACCAAGATGGTGGAGCGGGCCGAGGCCTTTATGCGTGAATTCTCCGCCCATGAGGATCCAGCCAATCAGGGCTGAACGTACGCAGTTGACTGATAGCGAATAAAAAACGGGAGCCGATTTGGCTCCCGTTTTAGTTGGCGTGATCTCTCTGGCTCGCCGCCAGCGCTGCAGAGATTCACAGGCTGTTGTTGGCCAGATCAGCCAGCAAACCATCCACCAGTTTCAGACGCATGGCGCGATCCTGGGTCGGCACCTGGAAGCGCAGCCGGGTCGGCCCGTCCATCTTGTAGACCCGTGGCTGGCTGGAGAGCAGTTTGACCAGATAGGCCGGATTGACCTTGGTCTCCTGGGTGAAGTCGAGATAGCCGCCACGCTCGCTCATCTCCACCCGGCGAATGCCAAGGGCGGTGGCGCGCTGGCGGAAAGCGGCCAGCTCCAGCAGGGTTTTGGTTGCCTCCGGCAAGAGGCCGAAGCGGTCGATCAGCTCCACTTTCAGCTCGCGCAGCTCCTGCTCGTCCGCCGCACTGGCGATCCGCTTGTACATGGAGAGGCGCATGTTGACGTCCGGAATATAGTCATCCGGCAGCAGTGCAGGCAGGCGCAGTTCCACCTCGGTGTGCTGGCTCATCAGCTGCTCCAGCGACGGCTCCTTGCCATTTTTCAGCGCCTCGACCGCCTGCTCCAGCATCTCCATATAGAGGGTGAAGCCGACCGATTCAATCTGGCCGCTCTGATCGTCGCCGAGCAGTTCGCCTGCGCCACGGATCTCCAGATCGTGGGTCGCCAGCGCAAAACCGGCACCGAGATCTTCGAGCGAGGCGATCGCCTCCAGCCGCTTGGCTGCATCCTTGGTCATCAGCTTGGGATGGGGGGTGAGCAGATAGGCGTAGGCCTGATGGTGGGAGCGGCCAACCCGGCCCCGCAGCTGGTGCAGCTGGGCCAGACCGAGATGATCCGCCCGATCCATGATGATGGTGTTGGCGCTCGGCACGTCGATGCCGGTCTCGATGATGGTGGTACAAACCAGCAGGTTGAAGCGCTGGTGGTAGAAGTCGGACATGATCCGCTCAAGGTCGCGCTCGCGCATCTGGCCGTGGGCTATGCCGATGCGTGCTTCCGGCACCAGCTCCGCCAGATCAGCTGCGCACTTCTCGATGCTCTCGACATCGTTGTGCAGGTAGTAAACCTGACCGCCGCGCTTGAGTTCCCGCAGTACCGCCTCGCGCACCACCGCCGGTTCGTGCTGGCGCACGAAGGTCTTGATGGCGAGTCGCTTGGCGGGCGGAGTCGCGATGATGGAGAGATCCCGCATGCCGGACATCGCCATATTGAGGGTGCGCGGAATAGGGGTGGCGGTGAGAGTGAGGATATCCACATCGGCCCGTAGTGCCTTGATCTTCTCCTTCTGGCGCACCCCGAATCTGTGCTCCTCATCGACGATGAGCAGCCCCAGATCCTTGAAGGTGAGCTCGGAGCCGAGCAGCTTGTGGGTGCCGATGATGATATCCACCTTGCCCTCCGCCAGCTCCTTCATCACTGCGGTCTGCTCCTTGGCGGAGCGGAAGCGGCTCAGCACCTCGACCCGCACCGGCCAGTTGGCGAAGCGGTCGCGGAAGTTGTCGTAGTGCTGTTGCGCCAGCAGGGTGGTGGGCACCAGCACGGCGACCTGTTTGCCGCCATGCACGGCCACAAACGCCGCCCGCATAGCCACTTCGGTTTTGCCGAAACCGACGTCGCCGCACACCAGTCGGTCCATGCTCTTGGCCTGACACATGTCCCCCAGCACCGCATTGATGGCGTTGAGCTGATCGTCGGTCTCCTCGAACGGGAAGCTTGCAGCAAACTGGCGATAGGCCTCTTTGTCGTGCTTGAAGGCAAAACCGGCGCGAGCGGCGCGATGAGCGTAGACATCCAGCAACTCGGCTGCCACGTCGCGCACCTTCTCCGCCGCCTTGCGCCGTGCCTTGCTCCAGGCTTCGCCACCGAGCTTGTGGCTGGGCGGGTTATCAGAGCCTGTATAGCGGCTGATAAGGTGCAAACTGGTGACCGGCACGAACAGCTTGTCGCCGCCGGCATATTCGAGGGTCAAAAACTCGGTGGGCAGACCACCGGCGTCGATGGTTTCGAGCCCCAGATAGCGGCCGACCCCGTGATCCAGATGGACCACCGGCTGACCCTGGGTCAGCTCGCCCAGGTTTCTGATCACCGCATCGGAGCTTAAGTTTTTGCTCTTCTCTCGCGCCCGTTTGCTGCGCACCTTGCCGCCCAGCAGTTCGGTCTCGGTGATCAGCGCCAATGGATCCTGACCAGCCTCCTGCCACAGGAAGCCACGCTCAAGGGGTGCCACCAGCAGGCCGTGGCTATCCGGACTCGCCATAAAGGCGTCGAGGGAGGGGAACTCCTTGGGTTGCAGCGAGATACGCGCCAGCAGATCGCCGAGCACCTCCCGCCGTCCTTCGGACTCCACCGCAAACAGGGTGCGCCCGGCAAAACCTTGCAGGAACTGGTTGAGCGCCAGCAGGGGTTGCTCCTTGCTGTGATCGAGTTGCAGATCGGGCAGCGCCGAGATGGGCAGATCATGCTGACCGGCATCACCGGCGGTAGCGGCCTCTTGCAGCCGCACCGCGCCATATTGGCCTAGAGAGGCAAAGAGCTGCTCCACCGGCAGATAGAGCTGGGCCGGGGATAGCAGGGGGCGGGTGTTGTCCCAGCGTCTGTCTTCATAGCGCTGGCCGATGTCGTTCCAGAAACGCTGGGCGGCGGGGTAGATATCCCCCACGGTGAGCAGCAGGGTCTCTTCCGGCAGGTAGTCAAACAGGCTGGCGGTCTGGTTGAAGAAGAGCGGCAGATAATACTCGATGCCGGCGGGCCAGCGCCCCTTGCTCACCTCCTGATAGACGGAACCCTCGGCCCGCGACAGCTCGAACTGCTCGCGGAACTGGCCGCGAAACAGTTCGATGGCCGCCTCGTCGGTAGGGTATTCCCGGGCGGGCAGCAGGCTGACCGTCTTGACCGGTTCGCTGGAACGCTGGGTTTCGGGATCGAATGGGCGGATGGAGTCCACTTCATCGTCGAAGAAGTCGATGCGATAGGGGCTGCTGCTGCCCATGGGGAAGAGATCGAGCAGGGAGCCGCGGGCGGCAAATTCGCCATGTTCCAGCACCTGATCCACCGCCACGTAACCCGCCTCGGCCAGGCGTCCGCGCAGCTGTTGCAGATTGAGGCGCTGGCCGGCCTTCACCATCAGGCTGTATTTGTCGAGATAGACCCGGGGGGCGCAGCGCAACATCAGGGTGGAGATGGGGACAATCAATACCCCTTTGCTCATCTGCGGCAGCTTGTAGAGAGTTTCGAGCCGCTGGGAGATGATGTCCTGATGGGGAGAGAAGGTGTCGTAGGGCAGGGTCTCCCAATCGGGGAACAGCAATACGGGGGCGGACTGATCGGCTAGCTGTTTGTCTGCCAGCAAGTACTGTAACTCCTGCTCCAGGCGCAGGGCGCTCGGGGTATCTGCGGTGATAAGCAGTACCGGCCCCTTGGCTTCACTGGTGAGACGGGCTGCAATCAGCGAGAGGCTGCTGCCGACCAGCTGGCCGAGCGTGATCTTTTGGCCCGCTTTGGCGGGCAAGGCGGGGAGTGTCATTGGCATGATTCGATTCTTTTAACGTTGACGTTATCTATCGCGACGTTCGCTATGGTTAGCGCTGACGTTCTTGGGCGCGCAGCTTGAGCTGCTTCGATTGCACGTGGAGGCTGGCACGAACCAGCAGTTCACGGTCATCTTCGCGGATCCGCACATAGTCGAGCTGCACATGGGTGCCATGTTCACCGCCGTCGAGCTGTTTGACCTGGCCATAGCAGTAGATGGCGGCCGCCTCTTCCCGCAGGAAGATCTTGAGGCGCACTATCTGGTGCAGGTGCGGCGCATCCCCGTGATCATGATAGGGATGCAGGTAGGTGAGCTGGCCAGCCCCGAAGCGCAGGGTGTGAAAGCGCTGCTCCGGATGGTCCTGCAGGGAGAGCACATAGCCCATAATCATGTCGATCTTGCGGGACTGCTGATTGACGATCTCGATCAGATCGTGCATCGACTCGTTCTGGTTGCGCAGCAGGCGAGTGGTCACCAGATCGATGGAGGTAATGGCCGAAGAGATCCGAAAGGGCTCCGGCAGCTCAGCGTCCAGCTCCTCCAGCGAGGGGAGGTGGAAGTCGGCCGGCATGGGGATCACATTGACCGGCGTGGCATGAGTGACGCTGAAGAACTGTTCCTGCATGGAGGCTATCCCTTGTTGTCATGGACGGTTTCCCTTTATTATCCGGTATCTTATTTTGTTGGCAACGTACATATCCTTGAAGACCGGACTTTTTCAGCCCCTTTCGCTGGCCATCGGCCTGCGTTATGCAGGCTCGAAGCGCAGCAATCGCTTCGTCTCATTTATCTCCCTGTTCTCTACCTTTGGCATTGCCATCGGGGTTGCCGCCCTGATGGTGGTTATTTCGGTGATGAACGGTTTCGAAGGGCAGCTCAAAGGGCGCATCCTCGGGGTGATCCCCCATGTGGTGGTGACCAATCAGGCTGGCCGCATTGATGCAGACCCGCAAGGCTTGCCGGATCTGGCCAAATTACCCCATGTGGTTGCCTCTGCCCCCATGCTCGACAGCGAAGGAATGCTGCAAAGCCCCGGCCAGCTGACCGGGGTGAGCGTGCAGGGGATCGACCCTGCAAAGTGGCCCAAGGATGACATCCTCCACAGCCAGATGCTGGGGGGGCGCCTCGATACCCTGCAGGCGGGTCACTACCGCATCGTGCTGGGGCAGGGGGTGGCACGTCGCCTCAATGTCTCCATCGGCGATCAGGTTCGCCTGATCCTGACCGAGGGGACCCGCTTCACTCCGTTTGGTCGGGTACCGGCCCAGCGCCTCTTTACCGTCTCCGGCATCTTCGGGGTCGGCGCCGATGTGGATAACCAGATTGCGCTGATCGCGCTGGGGGATGCCCAGCGGTTGCTGCGTCTGCCGCCAGAAACCGTCGGTGGCATTCGCCTCTGGCTCGATGATCCCTTTGCCGCTGACGAGGTGATCAAGACGCCGTTGCCGGATGGGCTGCTGTGGCAGGATTGGCGCCGCGAGAGGGGCGAGCTGTTCCAGGCGGTCGCCATGGAAAAACGGATGATGGGGCTGATGCTGGTGCTGATCATCGCCGTCGCTACCTTCAACATCCTCTCCGCGCTGGTGATGGTGGTGACGGACAAAGAGGGCGAAGTGGCCATCCTGCGCACCATGGGCATGAGTGAATCGGGGATTGTCAAAATCTTCATGGTGCTTGGCGCTTCCAGCGGGGTGATTGGCGCCCTGTTTGGCGGGCTGGCTGGCCTAGCGCTTTCCCTGGGTCTCAACCCCCTGCTCAATGCGGTGGGGCTCAACCTCTATATGGCGGCGGGCGGCAGTGGCTTGCCGGTGATTGTCGAGCCGGCTCAGGTCATCACCATCTTGCTGGGCGCCGTGCTGCTGAGCTTCAGTGCCACCCTCTATCCGGCGGCCCGCGCTGCGCGGGTGAAACCGGCCGAGGCGCTGCGTTATGAGTAATGCCGTGAATAATGCATCTTCTGTTGTGACTGGTGCCCCCGTTGTTGCGGGTGCCAGCGTTGTTACCGAGGCAAGTGGAGCCCCTGTTATGAATGAAGCCGTATCCCGTGAACCTCTGCTGCGTTGCCAGGCGCTCAATCATGTCTATAAAGAGGGGGAGCTGGAGACTCAGGTGCTCAAGGGGATCGATCTCTGCGTCGCACCCGGTGAAATGCTGGCGGTGGTGGGGAGCTCCGGCTCCGGCAAGACCACTCTGCTGCATCTGATGGGGGCGCTCGACAACCCCTCCAGTGGCGCCGTGCTGTTCAAGGGGGAGGATATTCACCATTGGGACAGCCGTACCCAGGCCCGTTTTCGCAACCGCGAGCTGGGCTTTGTCTATCAGTTCCACCACCTGCTCTCCGAGTTCAGTGCGCTGGAAAATGCGGCCATGCCGCTCTTGATCGCCGGTGAGTCGGTGGCGGTTGCCACCGAAAAGGCGACCAAAATGTTGGGTAGGGTTGGGCTCTCCCATCGCTTGAACCACCGTCCTTCAGAGCTCTCCGGCGGTGAACGTCAGCGGGTGGCGATCGCCCGGGCGCTGGTCAACGAACCTAGTCTGGTATTGGCGGACGAACCCACCGGCAATCTGGATCACGCCAGTGCCACCGCGGTGTATGAACTGCTGTGTGAACTGAACCGTGAGCTGGGCACTGCGTTTGTGGTGGTGACCCACGACTTGAGTCTGGCGGCCAAGCTCCATCGCCGGGTGACCTTGGTGAGCGGCGTGATGGCGGAGGTTGCCTGATGTTCAAACCGCTGCCCCTCTTTCTGGGCCTGCGTTACAGCCGCTCCCGCCGTCGCAACGGATTTATCGCCTTTATCTCAGCCTCTTCCCTGATCGGTATCGCCCTCGGGGTGATGGCGCTGATCCTGGGCCTCTCCGCCATGAACGGTTTCGAGCGGGAGCTCAAAGACAGGGTGCTTTCAGTGGTGCCGCAAGGTGAGCTGGACGCCGTCGAGCGGCCGCTGCCGGATTGGCCTCGTCTGCGTGACTACCTGCTGGCCCAGCCGGGCGTCGAGGCCGCTGCGCCGGTCATTCGCCTCAATGGCCTGCTGGAGCACGGCTCCGCCCTCAAGGGGGTGCAACTGCGCGCGGTATTGCCGGAGCTGGAAGCCAATTTGTCGGATGCGGGCAAATACATGACGGGCCGCGGCCTGCGTGAGCTGCAACCGGGTGAGCGTGGGGTGATCCTTGGCAAGACCATTGCCGACAAACTGGGAGTCAAGGTGGGTGACACTCTTGGCTTGTTGTTGCCACAAGGGGGTGATCAGACCGGGATCAAGAATCCCCGGCGCGAAGCCCTGACCGTGGTGGGGCTGCTGGAGATCGGCGGTCAGCTCGACGGTCTGCTCGGCTTTATGCATCTGGCTGATGCGCAAGCGATCACCGGTATGGGCAGCGATGTGGAGGGCTTTAGCCTGCGGGTGAGCGATGTGCTCAAGGCGCAATCCATCACGGTAGCCGCCGCACAGCAGTTCCCCCATCATGTTTACATCCGCAGCTGGATGAACAGCCAGGGCTACCTCTATCAGGACATCCAGATGGTGCGTACCGTCATGTATGTGGTGATGCTGATGGTGGTGGCCGTCGCCTGTTTCAACATCGTCTCCACCCTGGTGATGGCGGTGAACGAGAAGCGCAGCGAGATCGCCATCCTCAAGACCATGGGGGCGAGCCCCGGCCAGATCCGGCTTACCTTCGTCATTCAGGGCATGGTCAACGGCGTGGCCGGTGCGCTGCTTGGCGCCCTGCTGGGCGGGCTGCTTTCGAGCAAGCTGACCCAGATCCTTAGCGTTGTCGAAAAGCTCATCGGCCATCGCTTCCTCAATCCGGATATCTACTTTATCGACTTCTTGCCGACCGAGTTGCATATGCAGGACCTGCTCATCGTGACGGGCGCCGCCATCCTGATGAGTCTGGTGGCGACCCTCTATCCCGCCTGGCGGGCGAGCGGTCTGGTACCCTCCCGCGAGCTGGGCCACTGATGGATTGCATCTAATGCGCCATAAATAACGAAGGGCCCGCTGGTGCAAACCGGCGGGCCCTTCTGTTTTCAGGTCACGTAGACTGGCTTAGTGAGCGTTAAGCTCATCGAGTGGCAGGGAGAAGCTGGCCACAAAGGTGTCGATAAAGTAGCGCATCTCATCGCTCATCCGCGCTGCCAGCATGGCCTCGAGGCGCTTGCGAGCCGGTTCAAACTCCCGGTTGCCCGCGTTGATCTCCTCCAGACACTTGGTATAGGCGCAGAGGGTGTCGGCATCTTTCACCAGCCTGGCCAGCTCGGTATCCTGGGCTGCCGAATCGAGCAAGGGGCGAAAGTCCTCCACCAGTTCTGGCGGCAGCATGCCAAGCAGACGCTGCTCGGCGGCCAGCTCTATCTTCTTGTACTCGCGGGCGATCTCGGGATTGAAGTATTTGACCGGGGTGGGTAGATCGCCGGTCAGCACCTCACTGCTGTCGTGATAGAGGGCCATCACGGCGGCGCGGTCGGCATTCACGTTGCCGCCAAACAGCCGGTTTTTGATGATGCCGAGGGCATGGGCCACCATGGCCACCTGCAGGCTGTGCTCGGCAATGTTTTCCGGCTGGATGTTGCGCATCAGGGGCCAGCGATAGATGAGTTTCATGCGGGCGAGATTGGCGAAAAAGTGGCTGGGTAACATGATGGCCTCAACAAAAGAGAATAGAAAAGGGCAGACCCTAGTCTGCCCTTTTTTTCGTTGCAGGGCAGCGTCTGCCCGCGCATTTCCCGCAGTTAGCGGATATAGCGGCCCGATTCCGCCTCCTGGTTGGTCACAATCATCTGGCCGATAGGCGCCAGACTGATGAGTGCCAGCTTGAGGTGCTGGATACCGAACGGAATACCGATAATGGTCACGAAGCAGGCCAGCGCGGAAGCGATGTGGCCGATGGCCAGCCAGACGCCGATCAGCACGAACCAGAGGATGTTGCCAATCAGCCCCAGAGTGCCGGTGCCGATATCGCTCTGGCCAGTCATGGTCTTGCGATTGACGGCCTGCTTGCCAAACGGGAAGAAGGTAAAGGTGCCGATCACGAAGCAGGCACGTCCCCAGGGGATGCCGACCAGCGAGATAAAGCAGACAAGACCGGCCAGCCACCAGGCCAGGCCCATAAAGACACCTCCCAGTACAAACCAGAGCAGATTGAACAAGAAGCGGAAAAAGGCCATGTGAGTGACTCCAGATCATCAATTTGGTTGCCACCATAACGAGGGAGGGGTAGGGACGCAATGGTTGATTGGTCCAATCGCCATTTGGCTGGTCAAATTGAGTCGCCGCCCGCAACGGTGGGCTGTTTTTCGGCGAAAGATGGGTAATAAAGCGGCGTTCGGATGAAAAAAGGTGAGCAAACGCAAAATTATTGCCATCGGATAGTTGAAGTCGGGCACCTCTCTCCCCATATAAAGGGCAGTTTTGCATGAATTGTGCTTGCACGCCGCTCAATGTGGGGGATGTGTGGCTCGACTCGACCAAAGTGCGCCGCTATAATGCCGCGTCATATTTTCTCATCACAAAGACATATCGTTGTCTTTATAAACAGGAAGACTCCGGGCTTTGCCCAGGGGCAATAAAGGGTCAGCACACAGTGCTGAGTTGAACGAGGTAGAAGAATGCAAGTTTCTGTAGAGACAACCCAGGGTCTGGAACGCCGTCTTACCATCACTGTACCGGCTGCTACCGTAGACGCCGCTGTGCGTAAAGAATTGAATGGCCTGGCCAAAACTCGTCGCATCGACGGTTTCCGTCCTGGCAAGGCTCCGGTTGCCATCATCAAGAAGATGTTCGGCGCCATGGCTCACGCCCGCGTTGCTGATGAAATGATGCAGAGCAACTTCATCAAAGCCATCATCGAAAACAAACTGAGCCCGGCTGGTGCCCCGACCATGGATCCGAAAGAGATCAAAGAAGGTCAGGATTTCGAATTCACCGCCACTTTCGAAGTGTATCCGGAGTTCGAAGTTGCAGGTCTCGAGACCATCAAGGTCGAGAAGCCGGTTGCGACTGTGAAGGATGAAGATCTGGCCAACATGATCGACACCCTGCGCAAGCAGCACGCTACCTGGGCTGATGCCGATGTTGCCGCTGCCAATGGCATGCGTGTGACCATGGACTTCGTAGGTTCCATTGACGGTGAAGAGTTCGACGGCGGCAAAGCTGAAGGCTTCAACCTGGTGCTGGGCGCTGGCCGCATGATCCCGGGCTTCGAAGACGCCATCCTGGGCAAGAAAGCAGGCGACGAGTTCACCATCGAAGTGACCTTCCCGGCTGACTACCACGCTGAAAACCTGAAAGGCAAAGAAGCCAAGTTCGCTTCCAAGCTGATCAAGGTTGAAGAGCAGATCCTGCCTGAGCTGACCGAAGAGTTCGTGAAGCGTTTCGGTATCGAAAGCGGTTCTGTTGAAGAGCTGAAAGCCGAAGTGCGCAAGAACATGGAGCGCGAACTGGCTCAAGCCCTGAAAAACAGCGTGAAAGAGCAGGTTCTGAACGGTCTGGTTGAAGCCAACCAAATCGACCTGCCGAAAGCAGCCGTTGCTCAAGAGATCGACGCACTGCGTCAGCAGGCTCTGCAGCGCTTCGGTGGCTTCCAGGGCGGCAACGCTCCCGAGCTGCCGGCTGAACTGTTCCAGGCTCAAGCCGAGCGTCGTGTACGCGTAGGCCTGCTGCTGGGTGACGTGATCCGCACCAACGAGATCAAGGCTGACGATGCCCGTGTAAACAGCATCATCGAGTCCATGGCGACTGCCTACGAAGATCCGAAGGAAGTGATCGAGTACTACCAGAAGAACGAACAGATGCTGAACGGCGTTCGTAACCTGGCAGTAGAAGATCAAGCCATCGACCTGATCCTGTCCAAAGCGCAAGTGACCGAAAAAGAAGTTGCCTTTGACGAAGTGATCAACAAGTCTGGCGCCGCTGCCTAAGAACATTTGACTTAAGGTCAAGACTGTTAAGTATAATGGCTCGTGTGATCTCCACTCGGGCCATTTTATTTTAGGGACAATGCCTTATGTACAAGAACTATAACGATATGACCGATTCTCCCAGCAATGCGCTGGTCCCCATCGTGGTCGAACAGACTGCCAAGGGTGAACGTTCCTACGATATTTACTCCCGTCTGCTGAAAGAGCGGGTGATCTTCCTGACTGGTCAGGTTGAAGATCACATGGCCAATCTGGTGGTTGCCCAGCTGCTGTTCCTCGAGTCCGAGAATCCGGACAAGGACATCTATATTTACATCAACTCGCCGGGTGGTTCGGTGACTGCGGGCATGTCCATCTATGACACCATGCAGTTCATCAAGCCGGATGTCAGCACCGTCTGCATGGGGCAGGCCTGCTCCATGGGTGCCTTCCTGCTGGCTGGTGGCGCCAAGGGCAAGCGTTTCTGCCTGCCTAACGCCCGCGTGATGATCCACCAGCCACTGGGTGGCTTCCAGGGTCAGGCATCTGATATTCAGATCCACGCCCAGGAGATCCTGAAGATCAAAAATACCCTGAACGAGCGCCTGGCGTTCCACACCGGTCAGGACATGGCTACCATCGAGCGTGACACCGATCGTGACAACTTCATGTCCGCCGAGCAGGCCGTGGCCTATGGTCTGGTAGACGGTGTCCTGAGCCAGCGTAGCTGAGCAGGGTGTCCCGGTCTGTTGTAAACTCAACAGGCCGATCCATCCTCTATTGATAAAACGAGGTTGCTGAATGACAGAGAAACGCAAGGGTGAGGGTGATAAGCTGCTCTACTGCTCTTTTTGCGGCAAAAGCCAGCATGAAGTGCGCAAGCTGATCGCTGGCCCTTCCGTCTACATATGTGATGAGTGCGTCGAGCTGTGCAACGACATCATCCGCGAAGAGATCCGCGAGATCTCTCCCAAGCGCGATGGTAACGAGCTGCCAACCCCTCATCAGATCCGCGCTCATCTCGATGACTATGTGATCGGGCAGGAGTATGCCAAGAAGGTGTTGGCCGTTGCCGTCTACAACCACTACAAGCGTCTGCGCAACAGCGGCGAAAACAGTGGTGTGGAGCTCGGCAAATCCAACATCCTGCTGATTGGCCCGACCGGTAGCGGTAAAACCCTGCTGGCCGAGACTCTGGCTCGTCTGCTGGATGTGCCGTTCACCATGGCCGATGCGACCACCCTGACCGAAGCCGGTTATGTGGGCGAGGACGTGGAGAACATCATCCAGAAGCTGCTGCAAAAGTGTGACTACGACGTAGAGAAGGCCCAGCGTGGCATCGTCTACATCGACGAGATCGACAAGATTTCCCGCAAGTCGGACAACCCCTCCATCACCCGCGATGTCTCCGGGGAAGGGGTACAGCAGGCACTGCTCAAGCTGATCGAAGGGACCATCGCTTCCGTGCCGCCGCAAGGTGGTCGCAAGCATCCGCAGCAGGAGTTCTTGCAGGTTGATACCTCCAAGATCCTCTTCATCTGTGGCGGTGCCTTTGCCGGTCTGGACAAGGTGATCGAGCAGCGTTCCGTGAAGGGAACCGGTATCGGTTTTGGCGCCGAGGTGAAATCCAAGGATGCCAAGGCCACCCTGAGCGAGACCTTCGCCAAGGTGGAGCCGGAAGATCTGATCAAGTATGGTCTGATCCCCGAGTTCATCGGCCGTCTGCCGGTGGTCGCGACCCTGACCGAGCTGGATGAGTCTGCGCTTATCCAGATCCTGAAAGAGCCGAAAAACGCGCTGACCAAACAGTACGCTGCGTTGTTCGACCTGGAAGGGGTCGAGCTGGAGTTCCGTGACGACGCACTCAACGCCATTGCTCGCAAGGCGATGGAGCGTAAAACCGGTGCTCGTGGTCTGCGTTCCATCGTGGAAGCCGTGCTGCTGGATACCATGTATGACCTGCCTTCTCTGGAAGGGGTCAGCAAGGTGGTGATCGACGAGACCGTGATCAAAGGGGACTCCGCGCCCTTGATGATTTACGAAAATCCCGAAACCCAGGCTGCTGCATCAGAGTAAATGTCTGATTTTTAATCGAATGGAAGGGGCTTTTTGCCCCTTTCATGCTTTTTACGGTTTCGGCGATTGAATCTCATCTCAGCGCCCCCATATACTCAGCCAAGCGCTTTGCCAACGGTATAACAAGCCGAGAGGACATATATGAACCTAGAGCGTTCAGAACGCATCGAGATTCCCGTCCTGCCTCTTCGTGACGTGGTGGTTTATCCCCACATGGTCATTCCACTCTTTGTGGGGCGGGAAAAATCCATTCGCTGTCTGGAAGCGGCCATGGAGCAGGACAAGAAAGTTCTGCTGGTGGCCCAGAAGGATGCGTCAACCGATGAGCCAACGGTGGAGGAGATCTTCACCGTCGGGACAGTGGCCAATATTCTGCAGATGCTCAAGCTGCCGGACGGCACCGTCAAGGTGCTGGTAGAGGGTGGGCAGCGTGCCCGCCTGGAGCGGATGATCGACGACAAGGATTTCTTTGTCTGCGAGGCCCAGTACATTCCCTCCCAAGCCATTGAGGAGAAGGATCAGGAAGTGCTGGTTCGCTCCGCCATCGGCCAGTTTGAAGGCTATATCAAGCTCAACAAGAAGATCCCGCCCGAGGTACTGACCTCGATCTCGGCGATCGACGATGCTGCGCGTCTGGCTGACACCATGGCGGCCCACATGCCGCTCAAGCTGGAAGACAAGCAGAAGGTGCTGGAGATCGTCTCTGTCTCCGAGCGCATCGAATTCCTGATGGCGATGATGGAGTCGGAAATTGACCTGCTGCAGGTCGAGAAGCGCATCCGTACTCGCGTCAAGAAGCAGATGGAAAAGAGCCAGCGCGAGTATTACCTCAACGAGCAGATGAAGGCCATCCAGAAAGAGCTGGGTGAGCTGGAAGATAGCCCGGATGAGTTTGAAGCCCTCAATCGCAAGATTGAAGAGGCTGGCATGCCGGAAGATGCCCGTGAAAAGGCCCAGGCCGAGCTTGCCAAGCTGAAGATGATGTCTCCCATGTCCGCCGAGGCTACCGTGGTGCGCAGCTATGTGGACTGGATGGTACAGGTGCCGTGGAAGGCGCGATCCAAGGTCAAGAAAGACCTTGGCAAGGCGCAAGAGGTGCTGGATGCCGATCACTATGGCCTTGAGAAGGTCAAGGATCGCATCCTCGAATATCTGGCGGTGCAGGCGCGCGTCAATAAGCTCAAGGGCCCCATCCTCTGTCTGGTTGGCCCTCCCGGTGTGGGCAAGACCTCGCTGGGCCAATCCATCGCCAAGGCGACGGGCCGCAAATATGTGCGTATGGCTCTCGGTGGGGTGCGTGACGAAGCGGAGATCCGCGGTCACCGCCGTACCTATATCGGTTCCATGCCCGGCAAGCTCATCCAGAAGATGGCGAAAGTCGGCGTGAAGAACCCGCTGTTCCTGCTCGACGAGATCGACAAGATGAGCTCGGACATGCGCGGCGATCCCGCATCCGCCTTGCTGGAAGTGCTGGATCCGGAACAGAACAACAGCTTCAACGATCACTATCTGGAAGTGGATTATGACCTGTCGGACGTCATGTTCGTGGCTACCTCCAACTCCATGAACATCCCGGGTCCGTTGCTGGACCGGATGGAAGTGATCCGTCTCTCCGGTTACACCGAAGATGAGAAGCTCAACATTGCCAAGCAGCATCTGGTTGCCAAGCAGATCCAGCGTAACGGCCTGAAAGAGTCCGAGATCACCATCGAAGATTCTGCCCTGGTCGGAGTGATCCGTTACTACACCCGCGAGGCGGGTGTGCGGAGTCTGGAGCGCGAGATCTCCAAGATTTGTCGCAAGGCGGTCAAGCGCATCCTGCTGGACAAGAGCATCAAGCATGTTCAGGTCAATCAGGAGAACCTCAAGGAGTTCCTCGGGGTGCAGCGTTTCGATTACGGCAAGGCCACCGACCAGAATCAAGTGGGTCAGGTGTGTGGTCTGGCGTGGACCGAAGTGGGGGGCGATCTGCTCACCATCGAGACCACCAACATGCCGGGCAAGGGCAAGCTCACTTATACCGGTTCTCTCGGTGATGTGATGCAGGAGTCCATCCAGGCGGCCATGACCGTCGTGCGTGCCCGTGCCGAGAAGCTGCGCATCAACGCCGACTTCTACGAGAAGCGCGATATCCACGTGCACGTACCGGAAGGTGCAACCCCGAAAGATGGTCCGAGCGCCGGTATCGCCATGTGTACTGCCCTGGTCTCCAGCTTGACCGGTAATCCGGTTCGTGCTGATGTGGCGATGACAGGGGAGATCACCTTGCGCGGCGAAGTGCTGCCCATCGGTGGTCTCAAGGAGAAGTTGCTGGCAGCCCACCGTGGCGGCATCAAGCGAGTGCTTATTCCGAAAGAGAACGAGCGTGACCTTGAGGAGATCCCGGCAAACGTCAAACAAGACCTTGAAATTTATCCGGTTCGCTGGATTGACGAGGTGCTGGAATTGGCGTTGCAGGACAATCCACAGGGGTTTGAGCGCGTTTCTGTCGTGTAAATGTTGATGCGCCGCAAATTTGGCGCATTCGGCGGGTGGTTAAGGCTTGCATGCGCCCGATAACGGAAGTAGCCTTGACCACCGATCGGGTACTCGTGATGAGTCGCAATGCGTTGTGTGGCGCGGGTTTGCGCCAGATTGTCACTTGCAACTGATCAGGAGGCTTGCTATAAAACCTCCACTTGTTGTGGCCAGGGAAATCAGCGCCGCAGCGGTGTTTGATAAAAGGGGAATATAAGAGTGAATAAATCTCAACTGATTGACAAGATTGCAGACGGTGCCGATATCTCCAAAGCTGCCGCTGGCCGTGCGTTGGATGCCTTCATTGATGCTGTTGGTGAAGCGCTGAAAGAGGGTGACCAGGTTGCTCTGGTTGGTTTCGGTACTTTCGCTGTACGCGAGCGTGCTGCCCGTTCAGGCCGTAACCCGCAGACTGGCGCGACCATCGAAATCGCTGCTGGTAAAGTTCCTGCCTTCAAAGCCGGTAAGGCCCTGAAAGACGCTGTTAACTAAGTCGGTCGCTGATATCCGTCGGCTACCGTCCTTGGTCGCAGACCAGACAAGTTAGAGAGTCTTCTCTCATACTGATTGACCAAGGCGCATCGCAATCGGTGCGCCTTTTTATTGTTTACGCCCATCGAGTTCGGGAGCATAAGTACAAACATGATGTTGGATAAACTACGCGAAGGGGCGCAGGGCAAGGTAGCCAAGGTTATCTTGGGCCTGATCATCCTCTCCTTTGCCTTGGCTGGTGTAGGTAGTTACCTGAACGGCCCGGCCCGTACCGCCCCCGCCACCGTCAATGGCACCGAGATCAGTGCTGCGGCACTGGAAAATGCCTACCGTAACGAGCGCGCCCGCATGGAATCCCAGATGGGAGAGGCATTCAGCCAGCTGGCCGCGAACCCCGATTACATGAAACAGTTCCGTCGCGGCGTGCTGGATCGGCTGATCGATCAGGCTCTGCTGGACAGCAAGGCCCGTGAACTGGGTCTGCGTATCAGTGACGAACAGATCAAGCAAGCCATCGTGGCCATGCCGGAGTTTGCCGAGAATGGCAAGTTCAACAATGACCGCTATCTGCAGCTGATCCGTCGTGCCGGCATGACTCCTGAAATGTTCCGTGACTCCCTGCGTCAGGACATGGTGCGTCAACAGTTGATGAGCGCTCTGCTGGGCACCGAATTCTCCCTCAAGGGGGAAGCGGAGCAGCTCGACAAGCTCTACAACCAGACTCGCGATCTGCGTCTGGTGCGTCTGGCGGCCGCCAACTACATGGCTGACGTTCAGGTCTCCGACAACGAGCTGGAGCAGTACTACAAGACCAATGGCGCCCGTTTCATGAACGACGAGCAGGTCAAGGTCGACTATCTGCTGCTGGACGCTGCCAACCTCGCCAAGGATATCAAGGTCACCGAGCAGGATGCCCAGGATTACTACGATCAGCACCAGGATCTGTTCCAGCGTGCCGAGCGTCGCCACGTGGCTCACATCCTGATCCCGTTTGGCAAGGATGAGAAAGCGGCCGAGCAGAAAGCAGAAGCAGTGCTGGCCAAAGCCAAGGCGGGCGATGATTTCGCTGCGCTGGCCAAGGCTGACTCTTCCGATACCTTCTCTGCCAAAAAAGGCGGCGAGCTGGACTGGTTCGAGAAAGGGGTGATGGATCCGGCTTTCGAGAAAGCTGCGTTCGCCCTGGACAAGGCTGGCGATCTCTCCGGCGTGGTGAAGAGCCCGTTCGGTTTCCACATCATCAAGCTGCTGGGGGTTGAAGCAGCCCAGACCAAGCCGTTTGCCGATGTGAAAGAAGAGACTATCACTCGTCTGCAAGCTGACAAGGCCAAGGAGAAATTCTTCGCCGAGCAGCAGAAGATGGCTGACAACAGCTTCGAAAACCCGGACTCGCTGGATCTGACCGCTGATGCCATGGGGATGAAGGTTCAATCTTCCGATTTCTTCACCCAGGCGACTGCTCCGGCTCCGCTGAACGATCCCAAGGTGCTCTCCGTGGCGTTCTCCGAACAGCTGCGCGATGACAACACCAACTCCGACGTGATCGAGCTGGCTGACGGCAAGGCGCTGGTGCTGCACATCACTGGTCACAAGCCCAAAGCGGTCAAGCCGCTGGCTGAGGTGAAAGAGCAGGTGATTGCCGCCATCAAGCATGACAAGGCTAGCGAAGTGGCCCGTGGCAAGGCCCAGGGCCTGCTGGACAAGCTGAAAGTCGGTGAGAGCATCACCGCCGATCTGACTGCACTGGGTCTGAAAGTGGAGACCCACAAAGGGGTTGCCCGCTTCGATCGCGAGCTGGATCAGAACCTGATTGCCCAGGCGTTCACGCTGCCCCATCCGATCGACGGCAAGCCGAGCGTGGCTCTGGTTGCCGAGACCAATGGTGACCGCGTTGTGGTTGCGCTGGACAAGGTCAACGTCCCTGCCGCCGCATCCGGCATGGCCGCCATGCTGCAAGCTCAGCTGGGTCAGGGCAAAGCCCAGGTGGATTACAAGTCTCTGATCGACGAGTTGCGCAAAGCAGCCAAGATCGAGTACTTCACCAGTGTGGAAGCGACCGTCGAGTAATCGGCACTGCGCAATCCATTGAAAACGGCTCCTTGATGGAGCCGTTTTTTTATCTGTGGGCAAGAGGGGGGAGACTCAAGCTCTGTGCTCTTCGTGTAGTCACACCGCGGCTATACGTCCTGATACGTGATATAAAAAAACCGGCACCTGAGTGCCGGTTTTGCATTGCGCACTTGTGCAGGAGCGGGGTTATACCACGCCCTGGGTGCGCAGGTAATCCTCGTAGGTGCCGCCGAAGTCGCGGATACCATCTTCGCTCAACTCCAGAATGCGGGTCGCCAGAGAGGAGACGAATTCGCGGTCGTGGGAGACGAAGATCAGGGTGCCCTTGTACATCTCGAGGGCCAGGTTCAAGGATTCGATAGATTCCATGTCAAGGTGGTTGGTCGGCTCATCCATGATCAGGATGTTGGGGCGCTGCATCATCAGCTTGCCGAACAGCATGCGGCCCTGTTCACCACCGGAGAGCACCTTGACCGGCTTCTTGATGTCGTCCTGGGAGAAGAGTAGACGGCCCAATACGGAGCGCACAGCCTGCTCGTCTTCGTTATCCTGTTTCCACTGGGCCATCCAGTCGAACACGTTGAGGTCGGTATCGAAATCTTCGGCGTGATCCTGAGCGTAGTAACCGATCTGGGCGTTCTCGGACCACTTGATGGTGCCGGTATCCGGTGCCAGATCGCCGACCAGCGTCTTGATCAGGGTCGATTTACCGATACCGTTGGTACCCAGAATGGCGACCTTCTCACCCACTTCCAGCATCATGTTGAGGCCCTTGAACAGGGGGGCCTCACCATAACCTTTGGACAGGCCTTCGATCTCCAGAATGTTGCGGTAGAGCTTCTTCTCCTGCTCGAAGCGGATGAAGGGGTTCTGGCGGCTGGAGACCTTCACTTCCTCAATCTTGATCTTGTCGATCTGCTTGAGGCGGGAGGTCGCCTGGCTGGATTTGGAGGCGTTGGCACTGAAACGGGAGACGAAGGATTGCAGATCGGCGATCTGGGCCTTCTTCTTGGCGTTGTCGGCCAGCAGACGCTCGCGCGCCTGAGTGGCGGCCAGCATGTAGTCATCGTAGTTGCCCGGATAGACGCGCAGCTCGCCGTAGTCCAGATCCGCCATGTGGGTACAGACGGAGTTCAGGAAGTGACGGTCGTGAGAGATGATGATCATGGTGCTTTCACGTTCGTTGAGCACCTGCTCCAGCCAGCGAATGGTGTTGATATCCAGGTTGTTGGTCGGTTCGTCCAGCAGCAGGATATCGGGGTTGGAGAACAGCGCCTGTGCCAGCAGCACCCGCAGTTTCCAGCCCGGGGCCACTTCGCTCATCGGGCCGTTGTGCTGCTCGATGGGAATACCGGCACCCAGCAGCAGTTCACCTGCGCGGGACTCGGCGGTATAGCCGTCATACTCGGCGACCAGACCTTCCAGCTCGGCGGCCTTCATGTAGTCGTCGTCGGTGGCTTCTAGGTTGGCGTAGATGGCATCGCGCTCGGCGATGGCCGCCCACAGCTCGGTGTGACCCATCATGACTACGTCCAGTACGCGCATATCTTCGTAGGCGAACTGATCCTGACGCAGCTTACCGATGCGCTCGTTGACGTCCAGGCTCACATTACCGCCAGTGGGCTCCAGATCACCGCCGAGGATCTTCATAAAGGTGGACTTGCCACAGCCGTTGGCGCCGATAAGGCCATAGCGGTTGCCGCCGCCAAACTTGACGTTGATGTTCTCAAACAGCGGCTTGGCGCCGAACTGCATGGTGATGTTGTTGCTACTTAACAAGGTATGTGTCCCGATTGGTCTGTCAAATGGCGCGCATTATGGCACAGATCCCCCGAAAGTTTTAGCGAGAAGTGTGATCTTGATCGGGGCAAGCGGGGCGTGCAGCCGATTGATGGGCAATAAAAAAAGCCGGCGCGAAGCCGGCTTGGAAGGATGAACTTGATCTGTTAGTGGGAGGTGGCGCCAGAGGCACCCAGCCCGGTCTGGGAGCGAACGAACTGCGGCATGAACTTGGCGTGTTCGTCGGCGGCGTTCTGGGAGCTGTCGGTGATGGAGAAGAACCAGATCCCGACGAAGGCCAACCCCATGGAGAAGAGGGCAGGGTATTCGTAGGGGAAGATAGCCTGGGCATGGCCCAGCACTTTCACCCACACGGTCGGGCCCAGGATCATCAGGGTCACGGCGCTCACCAGTCCCAGCCAGCCACCGTAGACGGCGCCACGGGTTGTCAGGCGTGACCAGAACATGGAGAGGAACAGTACCGGGAAGTTGCAGCTGGCGGCGATGGAGAAGGCCAGACCCACCATGAAGGCGATGTTCTGCTTCTCGAACAGGATCCCCAGACCAATGGCAACCACACCCAGCACCAGAGTCGTCATTTTGGAGACACGTAGTTCATCGGTCTCGTTGGCCCTGCCCTTCTTCAACACGCTGGCATAGAGGTCATGGGAGACCGCAGAGGCACCGGCCAGGGTCAATCCGGCAACTACCGCCAGAATGGTGGCAAATGCCACGGCGGAGATGAAGCCGAGGAACAGACTGCCACCGACCGCATTGGCCAGATGGACGGCCGCCATGTTGGTGCCGCCCAGCAGGGCGCCGGTGGCGTCCTTGAAGGCCGGGTTGGTGCTCACCAGCAAGATGGCGCCAAAGCCGATGATGAAGGTGAGGATGTAGAAGTAGCCGATAAAGCCGGTGGCGTAGAACACCGATTTACGCGCCTCTTTGGCATCGCTCACAGTGAAGAAACGCATCAGGATATGGGGCAGACCGGCGGTACCGAACATCAATGCCAGACCGAGCGAGATGGCGGAGATGGGGTCAGCAACCAGGCCACCCGGGCTCATGATGGCGATCCCTTTCTCGTGCACCTTGACCGCTTCGCTAAACAGGGCACCGATATCGAAGTTGACCGATTTCATGACCATGATGGCCATGAAGCTGGCACCGGAGAGCAGCATCACTGCCTTGATGATCTGCACCCAGGTGGTGGCCAGCATGCCGCCAAACAGCACGTAGAGCACCATCAGGATACCGACCAGCACCACGGCCACATGGTATTGCAGGCCAAACAGCAGCTCGATCAGCTTGCCGGCACCGACCATCTGGGCGATCAGGTAGAGGGCGACCACCACCAGCGAACCACAGGCGGAGAGGGTACGCACCTCAGTTTGCTTGAGACGGTAGGAGGCAACATCGGCAAAGGTATATTTGCCAAGGTTGCGCAGCCGCTCGGCGATCAGGAACAGAATGATGGGCCAGCCCACCAGAAAACCGATGGAGTAAATCAGGCCATCGTAGCCGGAGGTGTAGACCAGCGCGGAGATCCCGAGGAAGGAGGCGGCGGACATATAGTCACCGGCGATGGCCAGACCGTTCTGGAAGCCGGTGATACGGCCACCGGCGGCATAGTAGTCGGAAGCCGAGCGGTTGCGCTTGGAGGCCCAGTAGGTGATGAACAAGGTGGCGGCTACAAAGATCACGAACATCACGATGGCCGACACATTGAGGGGTTGGCGTTGTACCTCGCCGGTCAGCGCATCCGCTGCCAGCAGGGGGGAGGAGGCCAGTGAGGCCAACAGCAGCCACTTGCCTTTCATGCTTTTTGCGCTCATGACTGCACTCCCTTGAGGATCTTCTGATTCAGCTCGTCAAACTCGCCGTTGGCCCGAAACACATAGATGCCGGTCAACACGAAGGAGGAGAGGATCAGTCCTACCCCGACCGGAATGCCACGGGTGACGGTGGTGCTGTCGCTGAGCGGGGTGCCGAGCCAACCGGGGGCAAAGGCGATGAGCAGAATAAACGCCAGGTAGAGTCCCAGCATCAGAGCCGAGAGGGCCCAGGCAAAACGCTGGCGCTTGGCGACCAACTCCTGGAAGTTGGGATCTTGCTGGATCCTCAGATAGCTTTGCTGTTCCATTGCAGTTCTCCATGACATGAGTGTCAGCGGTGGATGGGGTAACCCCGACGAGCAGGCAATCTGCTCATGTAAGCAAAATGTGAATTAAATGTTATTTATCGACAATTAGACTTTGGGATAAGCCAGTGGCGAGCCGCAGGTCAGGCGCAGGTAGATGAGCGCGGCCGTGGTGGCATCGGCAAGGGCATCGTGGGCTGGCAGGGATGGCAGTTCAAGGTGGCTGCAGATGGCACTCAAATGGAGGTCAATAGCCGCATCGGGATAGCGGCGATAGAGGTGGTCGTGATAAAGCTGGCTCACCTCGATCCCTCGCTGGGGCAGGGTCAATCCCCACAATTTCTGGCAGGCGAGATTGAGAATACGCAGATCGTAGGCGATGTGATAGCCCACCAGTTCGCGCGGGCCGATAAAGGCCAAAAGTAAGCGCAGCGCTGCTTCCAGCTCCATTCCCTGTTGCAGATCCTGATGGCGCAGACCGTGGATCACCACAGATTGGCTGGTCAGGCTGGCCGGTGGCTGTACCTTGATGGCGAGGGCCTCGCCGGTCAGCAGCCGGTTACCCTGAATGGGCACCGCCCCGATGGAGACGATCTCGGCCTGCTCGGGATCGAGACTGGTGGTCTCGAAATCGAGGGCGATCCGTTCATCTTCCGGTGGGGTGGCAAAGAGCGGCGCGAACTCGCCCGTTCGGAACGCGCGGCCATACCAGTAGCGTCGAACGCGGCTCAACATGGCTATTGTCTCAGACGAAAGTGCAAGGTGAGCCACTGCTGGAACTTCTTCACCTGATGCAGCGCCTGGCGCAGCAGATCCCGCTCGCTGTGGCTGAGCTCGCTTGTCTGCACCCGACTATTGCCTCCCTTTAGCTGGCTGCGCAGCCTCAGCCGGATAAAGAGCCGGAACGCCTCTGCCAGATTGCTGCCATAGTCGGCACTGAGCCGATCGGTGGCCACCAGTGCGTCGATACGCCCCAGGGTTGAAGTCTCCAGAATGCCTGCCTCAAGGGCCAACATGCGGATACCGTGCACCAGCGGGAACAGGCCGCCCCGCTTCAGATCCAGCCCTTCCGGTGGCTGTTCCAGCCGGCCAAACAGGGTGAGGGGGGCATGGAAGGCCACCGCCGGTCGCACCATCTCCGCCAGTAGATCCCGTCTGTCGGTCAACTGCTCGCGCAGCGCTCTGGCAACAGGCAGATGGAGCTGTCGATCCCCCGCGATTGGGTGAGCATCGGCCAGGGTGGCGAGCCACAGCAGCTCATCCTCTTTTGCCGTGGTGCAGGCACTGGCAATGGCGCTTTGCCACTCGCTGCCCGTTTTCACCCAGGCCGGATTGTTCACCATCACCTGCCCGGGGCACAGCGGGTAGCCGAGCCGCTCCAGCAGGGCGCTGAATTCGGCGAGATCGGCTGCCTGGGTGGGCCATGCCAGCCCCTCTGGCAGGAGCAGGGCGTTGTCCTGATCGGTTTTGAGGATCTGCTCGCCGCGCCCCTCCGAGCCCAGCATCAACAGGCAGACTCTATCCTGCACCTCGGGGGGGATCACCAGCGCAAAGGCTTTGGCGATCAGCTGTTCGTTGATGGTGGCGATCAGCTTCATCAAAAAGGCGGTGTGGATCCCTTGGGCAAACAGCGAGCGGGTCAATTGCTGCTGTTCGCGGGCCACCGCCTCCAGTGCCGGCAGGCTGTCGGCGCGGGCGATACGCAACGTCAACACGTGGGAGTGGGTAGAGAAGAGCCCCAGCACCTGAGTCAGTTGCAAGATGCCCGCCACCTCGTTGCCACGCCATACCACCAGTCGCTTGATACGATGGCGGGTCATCAGCAGCAGGGCATCAAACAGATAGCTCTCCAGCGGCAGACCAATCAGAGGAGTAGGGGTCAGCACCGAGAGGGGGGCCGTCAGCGGCAATCCCTTGAGGGTCAGGGCATGGAGCAAGGTCTTGCGGGTTGCCAGCGTGAGGGAGCCATCGTGGGCGGGGTAGAGCAGGCAATCGGTCCCCTTGCTCACCATAGCTTCGGTCGCCGCCAGCAGTGACAGCTTGCTGTCGACGATAAGCGGTGCCTGCAGGTGGCCGGGTTCGATGCGGGTCAGGATAAACTCCGCCAGATTCTTCTGACCCAGTTGTTCGCGCTGCTCTTGCTGGCGCTGACGCTCGGCCAGATTGGCGGTGAAGTAGCTGGCAAACTGCGGATCCTGCTCACAGAGCGCCAGAAAGGTGTGGCGAGGGATGAGCTGGCAGAGGCTATCTTCCAGCGCGGTGAAGCGGTGGCGGCAGCGGCCGTCAAACTGGGCGCGCACATCGAACAGGTCATCGACCCCGTAATCACCAAACTGGTGGTGAGGGGCAGACTCTTCCACCGCCCCCTTGATGATGAGATAGAGGCCGGGAGGCTCGTCCCCCTCCTTGAGCAGCAGATCCCCGGCCCGAAAATAGCAGAGCGAGAGGTGACGGGAGAGCCGCTCGCGCGCCTCCTCGCCCAGTCGGTCGAACGGTGGTCTGGCAAAATTGAACAGGGTTGACATGACAGCGTCCTCTGCTGGCTTGCGGCACTCATGCAGCTCCCAGTGTGACAAAGGGAGGGGGAGGCGACCAGCCGACTTTAGTCTCAGCTGTACCGCCTGTTCACACTCTGATAACGTGGTGGTATGACCAGTGAGTCAGTTTCAGGGATCAAGGAGAGGACAAGGGAGATGGAAAAACCAAGGGTCAAGTGCGAGATCCATGACGGGATTGCCGACGTGATGCTGACGCGGGGGGATAAACTCAATGCGCTGGACCGCGCCATGTTCAGCGCCATCGATGAGACGCTGACGAAACTCGCCCGGCACAAGGGGCTGCGGGCGGTGATCCTGCACGGCGAGGGGCGGGCCTTCTGCGCCGGGCTGGATGTGAAATCCATGCTGAGACAGCCGGTGGCGGCGCTCGATATTCTCAAGCGTGAAGCGGACGAGGCGACCAATCTGGCCCAGCGGGTTGCCTATGGTTGGCACCAGCTGCCGGTGCCGGTGATTGCGGTGACCCAGGGAGTCTGTTTTGGCGGTGGCTTGCAGATTGCGCTCGGCGCCGATTTTCGCTTCAGCACCCCCGATTGCCGCTTCTCGGTGATGGAGATCAAGTGGGGCATCATTCCCGACATGAGCGGCAGCGTCACCATGCGCAACCTGATGGGGCTGGATACCGCCATGGAGCTGGCCATGAGTGGGCGTGAGCTGGATGCCGTCGAGGCCAAAGCTCTCGGGATGGTGAGCCGGGTCTGCGCCGATCCGCTGGTGGAGGCGCGGGAGTTTGCCCGCACCCTGATCACCAAGTCGCCCGATGCCCTGGCGGGGATCAAGCAGCTCTACAGCCAGGCCTGGGCTCGTAGTGACGAGGCGATGCTCAAAGAGGAGACCCGGCTGCAAAAGCAGATCCTGGGGCGACCCAATCAGTGGCGGGCCACCCTTAACAGCCTGTTTCGCTGGCGTCTGCCCTTCGGGCCGCGCCGCAATCCGCTCTGAGATGAGGTGACAGGAAAAAGAAATGGCAGCCGAGGCTGCCATTTCTATTGATGTCTTATGTCGTTCTGGTTCAGGAGAGCTTGCGATCCTGATCCGGCTCGAACTGATGGCCTGATTTCTCCAGTTCCAGGTTCTCTTCGGAGCGTTTGCCCACCCAGTAATCGGCGTTCTTGATGCCGAGCTTCTCAGGGTGGAATACGGGGTCAATACCTTGTGCCTGCTGCGCTTCATAATCCTTCAGACAGGTGAAGGCGGTCTTTTGCAGCAGCAGAATGGCGATGATGTTGAGCCATGCCATCAGGCCGACTCCGATATCACCCATGCCCCACGCCAGATCTGCAGTCTTGACGGTGCCGTAGACGGTGGCAGCCATCAGCGCAATCTTCAGCAAGAAGGTGAGCCAGGGGCGATTAATCTTGCGGTTGATGTAGGCGATGTTGGTTTCGGCGATGTAGTAGTAGGCAACGATAGTGGTGAACGCGAAGAAGAACAGCGCGATGGCCACGAAAATGCTGCCAAAGCCCGGCATCATGCTCTCCATGGCGGTCTGCACATAGCCCGGGCCTGCTGCAATACCGGCAATACCCGTGTAGATGGCGGCGCCGTCCGGCCCTTGTACGTTATAGAGACCGGTGATCAGCAGCATAAAGCCGGTGGCGGAGCAGACGAACAGGGTGTCGATATAGACGGAGAACGCCTGCACCAGACCCTGTTTGGCCGGGTGACTCACTGCCGCAGCAGAGGAGGCGTGCGGCCCGGTACCCTGACCCGCTTCGTTGGAGTAGACCCCGCGTTTTACCCCCCACATGATGGCCAGACCCAGAATGGCACCGAAACCGGCATCCAGACCGAAGGCGCTTTTCCAGATCAGCAGGATCACGCCCGGCAGCTGGCCGATATTGAGGGCGATGATGACGCAAGCCACGATGATGTAGCCCAGCGCCATAAAGGGCACTACGGTACTGGCGAAGCTGGCGATACGCTTGACGCCGCCGAAGATAATAAAGCCGAGCAGCAGCGCCAGACCGGCGGCAGTGACGTTCGGATCGATATTAAAGGCGGTCTGCAGGCTTGAACCGATGGAGTTGGCCTGCACGCCAGGCAGCAGCACGCCGCAGGCGAAGACGGTAGCGATGGCGAAGGTCCAGGCGTACCACTTCATGCCAAGCCCTTTCTCGATGTAGAAGGCCGGGCCGCCGCGGTATTCACCGTTGATCTTCTCTTTGTAAACCTGACCCAGGGTGGACTCCACGAAGGCGGAGCTGGCTCCGAGGAAGGCGACCATCCACATCCAGAACAGGGCGCCCGGGCCACCGAAGGTGATGGCGGTGGCCACACCTGCGATGTTACCGGTACCCACGCGACCGGCCAGGGTCATGGCCAGCGCCTGGAAGGAGGAGACACCGGCATCGGTGCTCTTGCCATCAAACATCAGGCGCACCATCTCTTTGATATGACGCAGTTGCAAAAAACGGGTACGCAGGGAGAAGTAAAGACCGACCCCCAGACACAGGTAGATGAGCGCAGGGCTCCAGATTACACCATTGATGGCATTGACGATTTCATTCATGTACAACAACTCCTTTGTTGTGTTTGTGGCGCTGTCTTGGCGAGATCTTGGCCTCGCTCTCTGTCACTGTTTTTGGCCCTGTTTGTTAACAATCCAGTTAACAAATGAGCGCGGGGTTGAGGGGTTAAGCAGAGCGCAAACACGCGCCATGCATGGCTTGTAACATATCGAGTTGTATCGGTGCTTCCCAGCGAAAAATGTTGCCTTGTTGCAAATTTGTGAATTGACAAGGGTGGGGGGATAATGGCAGGCAGCGTTTTCTATGAGTAAAGATGAGATCCTCCTTGTTGATCTGCGCCGGACAATGTGACGGGCGTAACACAATGGAAAGCAAACATGAGGCCAACAATGAAAAATGACCCTGAGACGTTGACGATCCGTCCCCCTGAGGCCGACGACGGGAGCGCCATCGCCCACCTGTTCAGCCAATTGGGGTATCCTGCCGAAGGCGCTGACGTCACGGCGCGCCTGTTGGCGCCGGATCCCGCGAGCGTTGTGCTGCTCGCATCCCTGGCCGACAAGGTAGTCGGCGTGCTGGTGTGGCACAAGCTGGCACCGCTGCATGTTGCACCAGCTTGGGGCCTGATCTCGGCGCTGGTTGTCGATGAAGGGGCAAGAGGGGCGGGAGTGGGCGCAGCCTTGCTCAAGGAAGCAGAAGCGATGGCGCGGGCCGCAGGTTGCGCCCAGCTGGAGCTATCCAGCAGCCTCAAGCGCGAGGCAGCCCACCGTTTCTATCTGGCGCAGGATTATCATGAGCGGCCGAAACGGTTCGTCAAACTGTTGTGACCTGTTGTTTGCATCAAAAGAAGGAGTAGGCGTGCTGGGATGGTTCAAATGGCTGGGTGGTCGCCCGCAAACGTCCATGAGTGAAGATGAGTTGGCACTGTGGCGTCAGGCGCTGGCGGCTGTGCCCATCTTGCAAGGGCTCAGCGACACCGAGCAGACGACGCTCATTGGCTTGGGGCAACAGCTGCTCAAGCGCAAGACCCTGACCCTGATCGGGGTAGATCTCCGCCCCCGTCAACAGGAGGTGCTGGCGCTGCAGGCGGCGTTGCCCATCTTGCACCTTGGCCTTGACTGGTATCGCGGCTTTCACGAAATCATCATCATTCCCGAACCAGTGACCCGGCGCCAGGAGGTGCAGGATGAGTTCGGGCTGGTGAGCGAGTTTGAAGAGGAGAACGCCGGCGAATCCTGGCCGCAAGGGCCGCTGGTGCTGGCCTGGAGCGAGCTGCAGCAAGATGGCGACTGGGACGGCTTTAATCTGGTGATCCACGAGCTGGCCCACAAGCTCGATATGCTGGGCGGTGAGGCGGACGGTGCGCCGCCGTTGCCGGGGCAGATGAGCAGCCAGCTGTGGCAACAGGTCTTTCAAACCGCCTTCGATGCGCTCTGCCAGCAGCTTGATCGGGATGAGGTAACCGCCATCGATCCCTATGCGGCCGAACATCCTGCCGAATTTTTTGCCGTCAGCTGCGAGATCTTCTTTACCGATCCGCTGCGGCTGCAGCAGGTCTATCCCGCGGTATACCGGCAACTGAGCCAGTTCTTTAGCCAGGATCCCGCCCTGCGTTTCCCCGCGACCCGCTTGCTGGCGGGGGAGGGTGTTGCAGGATCCCGTGCCATTAATACAAATCCCCCACTGTAAAATAGTGAAAAAGCACCATTAGTATCGGTTTGATTTTTCGCCATAGGCCCAGAGCTGGTTGGCACTGGGCCTATGGTATTGCTGTTAAGATAATTTATACATCTCTGCTCATTGGGGAGGGAAGCTCCTCTTCGAATTGAGCAAGATTACTATTTTTAAGGAAATAGAAAAATGTCGAATCAATAGCATAAAGCAATCTCTTGCCTTTGTCATAGTCGATTAGAGGTGGGTTTATCTTTTTCTTAAACTGAAGACTGGATAAATTATGCAGAAGATTGCTCATATCACTAGGTCGCACATCCTCAGGTCGATGATGCATCATCTTTATTGAATCAGTAATATCTGAACGAGAAAGACCCCCAATGATTCCTTCATAGCCTTTTTGTGCTATAACCCTGACAAGATAATAGGGAAGATGAAGGGGGACCTTTTCCTTTTCTTTACTATGAGTGATGTTTCCAGATGCAAGAAGCTCAAGGTCTTGCTGATGGTTTTCGCGATAGTCATCACATTTCTTTGATAAAGCAATATCGGCATATAAGTCATCAGAAATATGAAAGCTCGCTCCGACGTGAGTTTCGGTGATATCAGCCGCCGTACAACATTCTCTCAGCAACTCTTGAAGGACACCAATGCTGCCGAATGAGTTAGATATTAATTTTGAAATAATTTTTTCGCAAAAAACAATATTGAGTTCTTTTGAGCCTTTCTCTATTACTTCTCTAAAGTCTGCCTCCTCCCAAGGTTCTACAGGAATATCATCAACCCTATCTGTCAGGTCAGTGCAAAAATTTCGCAGCCTATCTTTTTTTCTCCAAACACCAAGAATAACAAAGACAATTCTAGTTTCTTGGAATGTTCTCAAATCAAATGCAAGCTCTCTTTGTTTTTCTTCATCAAGATAATGAAAGTTTTCTAAGATAATCTTCTTGTCAAAATTTATTGCATGGAGAAGTTCCGTGATATCTTGAGCAACAGCCAAATTAAAAGGAATCGTTTTATATGTTTTTTTAAGCTTGTCTGCTGCCTCTACCTTTCCAGATGCATTTGCTTCACCTTCACCAAAAAATAAAATTTTGGCTTTGGCCTTTATTCCGACTGTTGCAGATGATGATGATGACTCTTCACTTTCACTGCTAATTTCAATCTCTACCCCGAGTTGTCTCAAAATACTTGCATATACATCTGAAATATTAGTGTTTGGCGTCAGTCTAACGACAACATTTTCGTCATAAGGTAAATATCTAGAAACCAGAGCTGTTTTACCTTGTTTTGAAGCCCCATACACCACGATGTGATTCCCTGTCTCCAAAGATCTTCGGAATTTCACATCAATGTTGCTTCTCTCTACATAAGAAAGAACTTGGTCAGGGCTAACACCAAAAACTTCAGCTAGTTGAGACATGTTATTAAGTCCTAAATATACATGTGGTTACATGGGATAAGATTTTATGCAATAATTAAATAAACTCATGCTATGTATTTATTCACGAAGAAACTGTAAGTAATAATGATATTACTAGCTGCTTGGTTCTGTCTAGATGTATCTACTTTATTGTCTCAATCTGGACAATCTCCAGCTCAACATGTAAATCGGCAGAGAGATAGATTGTTTGCTCAGCTACGTTTTGTCTGTGTGCACTAGTTCATATGGTAAATGAGGTGGTAGGCATCACATGGTGTAGCTGGGCAAGGTTTGAGGTAACGCAAAGAGATAGAATGGAATAATCCCATTACTTTGCCATCACCTTATCCCCTCTGAAGTTGGCTCAGTACAGTTATTGCCAGAGCTACAAGGAGCGCAGCTGGCGCTGCTTGAGGGCAACTTGCTAGGTGCTCCGCTGCGCTCGCTTAACCCCTCCACCTTGCCCGCTACAGGCGTCTCTGCCGCTTTGCGACGGTCAACGCGATCTTGCCTGCAGCAAAGTACACAAAGGCCTACAAGCCGGATCACTGGTTCCCTGAGCTGCGGTTAATGCGCTGATATAGCTGTTCTGAAGCGGCTAAAAGAGGTCAATAAGGGGGAGGGGATAACGAGGGGATGCGGCAATATCCAAGGCTTGGCATATTCGACTGTGAGGTAGTAAAGGAAAAAAGCGTGCGCAGGACAATCAGCTTTTCGAAATAGCAAAAAGGCACCCGAGGGTGCCTTTTTCACAATCTGAGTGGCTTGCCTATCAGGTAGCGGCTTTCAGCTGTACGGCGGCGGCTTTCTTGTGATCGCCGATCGGCATCACGGTGCGGCCGAACTGCTCATTGATCACGGTGGCCATGGCCAGGTAGATGGCGCTGGCGCCACAGATGATGCCTTCGAAACCGGCGATGGTGCCGATCAGGGTGCTGCCGGTGAAGTCACGGGCGGCCAGCAGGAAGAACATCTCGTATGTTGGGCTAAAAAGGGTAGGTTGGTGCTGAACGAAGTGAAGCCCAACGTTTACCGTGAAATATGCTTGTCAATCTGTTTACTGCTCGGCCACATCCTCGTTTATCCCGCTCTGGTTGACGTAATCATGCTCGCCTGTTGGGCTTAGCTACGCTCAGCGCCAACCTACAAATCACGTTATCTCAATCCTGCCGCCGCTGGGACCATCAGCTGATCACGCTTGGTGATAATGCTCCCTCAGATGTCACCTGTAAAAATGCCGACCCTAGGGTCGGCAGTTTCAAGAAATAGGGTGTGGGGCGAAACAGTATGATAAATGGTTGCCCGTTATCGCCGGGCTATTTATCCGCCTTGCCCGCTGCATCGGCAAGTGTGGCAAGCTGTTTGTCATACCAGGCCACCGGACGGTTCTCATCTTCCGCCCGCTCTTTGCGCCGAATGGCATTGCGCACCGCCATAGCGCCCAGCCAGCGAAATGGCTCGGGCGGAAAATAGCCGCGCGGGCCGCTGACCAGCGCGCAGTCGCGCCACGGCTTATCCGCTTCCCGCACTTCATCGCGCACCAAGGCTGCCAGGATCTGGCCGCCGATCCAGCTCTGCGCCACCCCGTTGCCGGAGTAGCCGAGGCCATAGACGATATTGGGCTGCCCTCGCCAGTGGCCGAAGAAGGGGAGGCCATCTACCGAGCGGTCGGAGGCGCCGCACCAGCTGGCAGCGATGGGCACCTCTTTGAGCGCCGGAAAGAAGCGGCGCAGGGTGCGGGTGAGGGGGGCAAGATAACGGCTCGGCGCATCGAACTCGGCCAGATGGCGGTTGGCAAAGGCGAAGGTGTTGCCCCCCTTGCCCAGCATCAGCCGCCCTTGCGGGGTGGAGCGGTAGTAGTGGACGAAGGTGCGGCCATCCACCACGGAGCGGCCGTGCTCAAGCTGCTGGGCGGCAAGGGCATCCGGCGCGGGGTCGGTGATCACCATATCGGAGGAGACCAGCACGATACTGCGGCGAAACTCGCGAAAGTGCTGCACCATGGCGCTGTTGAGTGCCAGCACCACCTTGCTGGCACGCACCTCACCCTGCGGTGTTTGCACCCGCACAGGCTGACCCGCCTCAAGGCGCTGCATGGGGGAGTGCTCATAGACCTCGACCCCCAGCTCCCGCGCCACCCGCAGCAGGCCACGCACCAACAGTGCCGGTTGTACCGAACCGGCGTGGGGGCTGTAGAGCCCCTCCAGATGAACGTGGGAGCCGCTCTGGCTCGCCAGTTTATCCTCTTCAATCACTTGCCACTGGTTAAGGTCTGCGCGTTTGAGTTCCTGCAATACCGGCTCCATCAGGCCGCGCTGGGCCTCGCTGGTGGCGGTGTAGCAGGTGCCCTCGACCCTCAGCTGTGCTTCTATGTTGTGCGTTTCGCAGAAGTGGGCGATCTCGTGTACCGCCTGCTCGGATCTTTGTACCAGCCAGGCGGCCTGCTCTTCGCCAAACAGGCGCTTTAAGGTCAGGTATTTGGCCGACCAGGTGAGCAGGCAGCCGCCGTTGCGCCCGGAGGCACCGCTGCCGCAGCGATCTTTTTCCAGCACTATGACGTGCAGGTGGGGCTCGGCCTGTTTAAGGGCGATGGCGCTCCACAGCCCGGTAAAGCCGCCACCGACGATGCAGACATCGGCCTCGTGGTTGCCGACTAGGGGCGTAGGCGGCGCGGGTTGTTCGGCGGCGAGCGCTTCGGCCAGCCAGAAGGGAAGAGTGGACATGATGGCTCCTCGATAAGGTTATGGGTGGCGCCAGCGCTGGGTGCGATCCAGCAGGGCGCGGCTCAAAAAGAGCTGGAGCAGCTTGACGGTAGCGGCGGCCAGCAGGATCAGGGTGGCCATGGCGGCGGCCGCGGCGGTATCGCCGGAATCCTCCATATTGAGCACGGCGATGGAGGCGAGCACGCTGTCGCTCGAATAGAGGAAGATCACCGCCGAGGTGGTGGTCATGGCGTTGACGAACAGATAGATAAAGATCTCCAAGAGCGCTGGCAGGGAGGCGGGCAGGGTGACTCGCCAGAACGCCTTCCAGAGCGGAATGCGCAGAGAAATGGCCACCAGCTCCAGCTCCTTGGGCAATTGCTTGAGGCTGGTCAGCGCCGTCATATGACCCACGGTGTAGTAGTGGATGACGCAGGAGAGCACCATTAATGGCAGGGTGCCGTAGAGGCTGCCAAAGAGCGGATTGCCGTTGAAAAAGAAGATATAGCCGAGACCCAGCACCATGCCGGGTACCGCCAGCGACAGCATGGCGAGCAGATGCAGCAGCTGGCGCAGCGGCGCGAAGTGGCGTCCCTTCTCCTGCGCCCAGGCCAGCACCATCACCAGCACGGTGCCGATCAGCGCGGTATAGAGGGCCAGCTGCAAGGTGTTGGTAAAGGGCTGCCAGCCATAGACGCTGTTGCTGTCAAAGGCATAGTGATCCAGCGTCAGAGCGAGGTTGTAGGGCCAGAACTGTACCAGCGAGCCGTAAACCGCCATCCCCACCAGTGCCAGAAACAGCAGGGCCCAGAGCGTGCACCAACCGAGTGCCAGCAGATCCCGCAGCCGATGGGGTTTGGGTTGATAGGGCACCGCCTTGGTGCTGCTCTGCTCCTGCATCTTGCTGCGCACTCTGTGCTCCAGGGCAAAGCTCAAGAGCGCCGGCAGCAGCAGGGTGACGCTGGCAACGGCGCCCAGCGAGAAGTTCTGCATCCCGATCACCTGTCGATAGATGTCGGTGGCCAGCACGCTGTATTGGCCGCCAATCACCTTGGCCACCCCGAAGTCGCAGATGGTGAGGGTGAAGACAGCGATGGCGGCGCTGAGCAGGCCATAACGGGCGGTAGGCAGGGTGACGGTGACAAAGGTGCGCCAGCCGCTGCTGCCCAGCACTCGGGAGGCTTCATAGAGGCGGGCATCGCTCTGACCCAGTGCCGTGATAAGGATCATCAGGGCGTGGGGGAAGCACCAGAAGCCCAGACCAATGACGATGCCGATGGGGCCGTAGATGCTCTCGCCGCCGAGCAGCCCCTTGGCGATCCCCTGATTGCCAAACCAGTAGACCAGACTGATGGCGGGCAACAGGGAGGGCATCAACAGCGGGATCAAACCGATGAGGCGAAACAGGGGCTTGCCCGGCATACAGGTGCGGGTGAGGGCGTAGGCGTAGCCAAAGGCGATGGTCACCACCAGCGCGGTGATTAGCACCCCGAGCCAGAGGGTGTTGCCGATGGTGCGCCCCAGATGAGGGGAGCCGAAGTAGGCGTTGAAGTTGGCAAGGCCCACCCAGAGGCCGTTCTCATCCTGCAGGCTCTTTTGCAACATGGTGAGCAGCGGCAGCAGCAAGCCGCCGGTGAGCAGGGCGATGCCGAGCACCAGCAGGATCAGTTGCAGCAGCTGATCCCGGCTCCAGCCGCGACAGAGCCGCTGCCAGCGAGAGTCTTGGCGGGCTGTCACTGGTGGCAGCAGGGAGGAGGTCGCGAAGGGGGCTGTCATGGGCGCTCTCCTTCAAACAGCTGCATCGCCCCGGCGGGCCAGTGCAGCGAGCAGCGCATGCCGCTGCGCCAGCCACCCTGTTCGTTGCGGGGCAGCTCATGGGTCGGGCGCTCCACCAGAATTTGCTGTGGGCCCAGATAGGTGTCGGCGGTGCAGATAAGGCACTGGGCGGCGCCGAGAAACTCCACCTGATCGATGGTTGCTTCAACGCCATGTTGGCCAAGATACGGCTCGCTCGGCGCACTCAGGGTGATTGCCTCGGGGCGGATCGCCACCTGCAATTTGCTGCCGGCCGCGGCCTGGTTGGCGAGTTGCAGCGGTTGTTCGTTGAGGCGCACCTGAGTGGGGCTCAGCACCAGGGTGTCGAGGAAGTTCATGGTACCGACAAAGCTTGCCACGAAACGGCTGGCAGGCTGGTGGTAGATCTCCTGCGGGGTGCCCACCTGTACGATGCGGCCGCCCTCCATCACTACGATGCGATCGGCCATGGTCAGCGCCTCTTCCTGATCGTGGGTCACCATGATGGTGGTGATGCCAAGGCGCTGCTGCAGGGCGCGGATCTCGCTGCGAAGGTGGGTGCGCACCAGCGCATCCAGCGCGCTGAGCGGTTCGTCCAGCAACAGCAGGCCGGGGGAGAGGGCGAGCGCCCGGGCCAGCGCCACCCGCTGCTGCTGGCCGCCGGAGATCTGGCTCGGGTATTTGTGGGACTGGGCAGTGAGATCCACCAGCCCCAGCCAGTGGTCCACCCGCTCCTTGATGAGATCCCGCGCCAACCCCTGATTCTCAAGGCCGAAGGCGATGTTCTGGGCCACCGTCAAGTTGGGGAAGAGGGCATAGGACTGAAACACGATGCCAAAATCGCGCTCCTGGGGCGGCAGGCGGGAGATATTGCGCCCCCCTTGCCAGATCTCGCCGCTGTCCGGCAGATCCAGCCCGGCGATGGCTCTGAGCAGGGTGGTTTTGCCGCAGCCGGAGGGGCCGAGAAAGCAGATAAACTCCCCCGGCTCAATGGTCAGAGAGATCCCCTTGAGGGCCTGAAAAGCACCGAACTGCTTGTTGAGATGTTGAATGTCCAGATAGGGCTGGGTCATGGTTCGACTCGCTACTGATTTGGTATATACCAGTTTGCGGGTGAAGTGTGACGGTCAGGTGATCGGGGGATGACAGCTTGATGACAGTCAAATGACATCGGGTCGCCAGCAAGTGGCTGGGCACTGTGCGAATGGACTAAGCATCGCTAATAGAAGGCAATACAAACTCGGGAAGTTAAAACCAAAAAGCGAAGGCCAACAGCTGTTGGCCTTCGACTGGCAGTTTATTGGCGGCGGTGTGTCTGGCGTGAACAAACCGCCGCCCTTCACGCTTACTGTTTGGCTTCGGTCTTGCCGTCGAAGCTGGCGCTCCACTGGGCCAGGATGGCGTTGCGCTCGCGGGCGGCCCAGCTAAAGTCGTTGTCGATCATCTGGCCTTTGATATCTGCCGGATAGCCCGCTCTCGGTTGGGCCACATCGGGAATGGCGACCACGGCGAACGACTTGTTGTAGAGGGCGTTGGCCTGTTCGGTGGCGGCAAAGTCGAGCAGCTGTTTGGCGGCTTCCAGCTTGGGGGTGCCCTTGATGATGGCGGCAGCTTCCATATCCCAGCCCGACCCCTCTTTCGGGAACACCACCTCGATGGGGGCACCCTTGGCCTTGAGGCTGGTAGCCGGGAAGTCGAAGGAGATACCGATCACCGTTTCACCGCTGGCGGCCAGCTTGCAGGGGGCTGAGCCCGAGTGGGTGTAACGGTCGATGTTCTGGTGCAGGCCGTTCATAAATTGCCAGCCCTGCTGCTCGCCCATGGTCTGCAGCCAGCCAGCAACGCTCAGGTAACCGGTGCCGGAGGAGCTGGGGTTGGGCATGATCACCTTGCCCTTGTAGATGGGCTTGGTGAGGTCGGCCCAGCTGGTGGGGGCCGGGATCCCCTGTTTTTCCGCCTCTACCTTGTTGAAGCAGATGGCGCTGAAGAAGGCGTCCAGACCGATCCAGTGCGGCTCGGCCTTGCTGTCGCGAAAGCGGCTGTCGAGTTTATCCAGCCCTTTCGGTGCATAGGCATTGAGCATCTGCTGCTGATCGAGCTGCATCAGGCTGGTGGCGGCCAGTCCCCATACCACATCCGCTTTGGGCTGGGCTTTTTCTGCCAGCAAGCGGGCGGTGACAACGCCGGTGGAGTCACGCACCCACTTGATGTTGATGTCCGGATGCTGGCGTTCGAACGCGGTTTTCAGCTCGTTGAGCTGCTCCGGTTCGAAGGCGGTGTAGACGGTGAGATCGGTCGCGGCCAGTGCCGGGGCGGTCATGGCAGCCAGCACGGCGGCGGCCAGCAGATGGGTTCCCTGTTTCATCCTCTTCTCCAGTTAAATTGGTTTGGTATAAACCAGATTGGTCGAGAGAGAGGCTAGGGGATCATTATGACGTGACCGTGACAGCCCCGTGACGTTTTGCCGTTCCTGATTTATCCGTGACTAATCCTGGGTATCCACTTCGATCTCCAGACTGTCGTGGCGCCAGTACTCCAGATCGAAGTCGAGCACCCGTCCGTGCTGATCGAAGTTGAGTCGCTCGAGGCGCAGGGCGGGCAGACCGGCAGTGGCCCCCAGCGTCTTGGCCACTTCGTCCGGCAGGGCGGTGGGGAAGAAGCGCACCTGCATGCGGGCGTAGTGGAGATCGTAATGGGCCTGGTAGATCTCGGTCAGACTGCCGTTGAGATCCAGTGCCAGCAGGCCGGGCACCCGCTCTGGCAGGCAGTGGTTCTCGCAGTAGCAGATGGCGCGCCCGTTGGCGTAGCGCAGACGTTTTAGCAGAAACAGGCTGTCAAACGGCTTGAGCTGCAGCTGCGCCATCAACGCGGGCGGTACCGCCTGACGGCTTTTCTCCAGTAGTTCGGTGCGCGGCTCGCCCCCTTGCTCCCGGACTATCTGGTGAAAGTTGGAGGTGCGTCTGGGGTTCAAGCGAAAGCGTGGCGGGGTGACGAACCAGCCGCGGCGATCCTCCCGATAGATAAGGCCGTTGGCCTCCAGCTGAACCAGTGCCTCGCGGATGGTAACCCTTGTGGTGCCATAGAGTTCCCCCAGCAGCCGCTCGGAGGGGAGCTTGTCGTTGGGGGCCAGCCCCCCCGCCAGGATCTGGTTGGCGAGGGCATCCTTGATCTGCAGATATTGCGGTTTGCTCATGAAAATCCCTGATTGTGCAATAAGTTGTGCAATGAGTTGGGCAATGGGCTGGGCACAGGGCAGGACACCTGCCCGGTCGTTAAAGGGCAACATCAACATGCATTGGTAGATACCAGCATCGCCCCTGTTGTTCAGGCTTCCTAGATTATCGCGATCCCGGCGCTGAAAATGAATTTTTTGTTGCACGTAGCGCCACCCCTTTGACCTTGGCGGGGGAGTTACCCACAATGCGCTCATTCTGGTATATACCAATAGGAGCGAGATCATGACCCATATTCCTGCGGCCCCCGCCGCCGTCGATTACCTGCTGCTGACCCCTGGCCCCCTCTCGACCACAGCCACGGTGCGCGCCGCCATGCTGCAAGACAGCTGTACCTGGGATGCGGACTACAACCAAGGCGTTGTGGAGCCCATCCGCCGCGAGCTGGTGCGCCTCGCCACCGGCCCTGAATATCAAAGTGACTACAGTGCCGTCTTGCTGCAGGGGAGCGGCAGCTATGTGGTGGAGAGCGTGCTGGGCTCGGCGATAGGCGTCGATGAGTGTCTGCTGATCATCAACAACGGCGCCTACGGTGCCCGCATGGGGGAGATGGCCCGATGCCTTGGCTTGCGTCACCACGAGCTCGACTGCGGCGAGACAACCCGCCCGGAGCCCGCCGCCATCGAGGCGATGCTGGCGCGCCACCCCGAGATCACCCATCTGGCCATGGTGCACTGCGAGACCACCACCGGCATGCTCAATCCGCTCGATGAGGTAGCTGAGCTCTGCCAGCGCCGCGGCATCCGCCTGATCGTCGATGCCATGAGCAGCTTTGGCGGTATACCCATCGACATGGGACACCTTGGCATCGAGTTTCTCATCAGCTCGGCCAACAAGTGCATTCAGGGGGTGCCGGGTTTTGGCTTCGTCATCGCTCGCCGCGCCGCGCTGGCGGCCTGTGCCGGTCGTGCTCGCTCGGTCTCCCTCGACCTGCATGCCCAGTGGCAGACCATGGAGCAGCAGGGGGGCAAGTGGCGCTTTACTTCGCCCACCCATACCGTGCTAGCCTTTGCCCAGGCCCTGCGCGAGCTGGACGAGGAGGGGGGCATTGAAGCCCGTCATCAGCGCTACAGCGAGAATCAGCGCACGCTGGTGGCGGGGATGGCCGCTCTCGGCTTTGCGCCGCTGCTGCCAGAAAAATGGCAATCCCCCATCATCACCGCCTTCTACTCTCCGACCCATCCTGATTACCGCTTCGCCGACTTCTACCAGCGGCTCAAGGCGCAGGGCTTTGTCATCTACCCGGGCAAGGTCTCACAGGCCGACTGCTTCCGTATCGGCAATATCGGCGATGTGACCCCTGAGCGGGTGCGGGATCTGCTCGCCGCCATGGCCAGCGCCTGCTACTGGCAAGGGGATGCGCGATGACCAGCATGGCGCCTCAGGGTTGCGATCTGCGTGGCCGCGATTTGTATGACCATAAGCTGCACGGCAGTGGCCGCGCCGACAGCGAAGGGGATATCAACCTCGGCGAGGGGCGGGCGAGCTGGTGGGCGGGCCAGAGCGAAGATGTACAGGCCGGATTGGTGGAGGATAGCCGCTACTTTCTCCATCAGGCACTCTCCACCCCCTGTCTGGATCTGATTGAGGGGGCGCAGGGGAGCTGGTTGACCAGCGTATCGGGCAAGCGTTACCTCGATTTTCACGGCAACAGCGTCCATCAGCTGGGCCACGGTCACCCCAGGGTGGTGGCCGCGGTGCAGCAGCAACTCGCCGATCTGCCGTTTGCCCCCCGCCGCTACACCCATCAGGTTGCCATCGACTGCGCCCGCACCCTGGCCGAACTGGCTCCCAGCGATCTCAACCGGGTGCTGTTCGCCCCCGGCGGCAGCGAGGTAGTGGGGATTGCCCTGAAGCTCGCCCGTTTCATCACCGGCAACAGCAAGGTTGTGTCCCTGTGGGATGCCTTTCATGGCGCCTCCCTCGATGCCATCTCGGTCGGCGGCGAGGCCTGCTTTCGCGCCGGTATGGGCCCGCTGATGGCCGGAGTGGAGCGCATCCCGCCGCCCACCCGTTATCGCGGCGTCTGGTATCGCGGGGAGGGGGATGATCTGCACTACGCCGATTATCTGGAGTACGTCATCGAGAAGGAGGGAGGGATCGGCGCCTTTATCGCCGAACCTATCCGCAACACCGATGTGCAGGTGCCCTCGAAAGCCTACTGGCAGCGGGTGCGGGAGATCTGCGATCGCCACAAGGTGCTGCTGATTGTCGACGAGATCCCCAATGCCCTGGGGCGCACCGGCCACTGGTTCAGCTTTGAAGAGTTCGGCATCGAGCCCGACATCATCTGCTTGGGCAAGGGGTTGGGGGGCGGGGTGGTGCCGTTTGCGGCGCTCATCACCCGCGACCGTTTCAATCAGGCGGCAGCTATTTCGCTCGGTCACTACACCCACGAGAAGAGCCCTATCGGCTGCGCGGCGGCCCTCGCGAGCATCGCTACCATCCGTGAAGAGGGATTGCTGGCAAAAGCGCAGGAGGATGGCCGCTTTATGGCGGCTGAGCTCGGCAAGTTGGCTAAGCGTCACCCGCTGATCGGGCAGGTGCGCGGTATCGGTATGCTTTGGGCGCTCGATCTGGTGGTCGATCATCAGAGTCGCACCCGCAATAGCCAGGCCGCCGAGCGGCTGCTCTACCGCTGTCTGGAGCTGGGGCTCAGCTTCAAGGTCTCCCAGGGCAACGTTATCCAGCTCTCGCCGCCGCTCAATATCGCCCGCGCCGATCTGGTGCGCGCCATCACCATTCTCGATCGCGCCCTTGGCGAGATCGCACTTTCACCGAAACAGGAACACCACCATGACTGACTTGCAGATTGCTGTAGATCCGATCACCGACGTAGAGGCACTGATCCTCGACTGGGCTGGCACCGTCGTCGATTTCGGCTCCTTCGCCCCCACCTCCATCTTCGTCGAGGCCTTCGCCCGCGCCTATGACTTTGCTGTGACCCTGGACGAAGCGCGCCAGCCCATGGGCCTTGGCAAGTGGGATCATATCGCCGCGCTGGGCCGTCTGCCCTCGGTGGATGCGCGCTGGCAGGCCCGCTTTGGCCACCCCATGAGCCACGCCGAGGTGGACCACATTTATCACACCTTTATGCCGCTGCAGATTGCCGCGGTGACCCGCTTTGCCGCCCCCATCCCCGGTGTGCTGCCGGTGCTGGATGCTCTGCGGGTGCAGGGGATGAAAATCGGCTCCTGCTCCGGTTATCCCCGTCCGGTGATGGAGGCGCTGGTACCTGCTGCGGCCGATCACGGCTATCGCCCGGATCACTGGGTCGCCACCGATGACCTCAAGGCTGGTGGTCGCCCCGGTCCCTGGATGGCGCTGGCCAACGTAATTGAGCTCGGAGTGAGCGCCGTGCATCGCTGCATCAAGGTGGATGACGCCGTGCCGGGTATCAGCGAAGGGCTTAACGCGGGCATGTGGACGGTGGGATTGTCGGTTTCCGGCAACGAATTTGGTGCCACTTGGGAAGAGTTTGCCGCTATGGGCGAGGTGGAGATCGCCGCCCGGCGCGCACCGGCCGAGGCCAAACTGCGGGCGGCGGGGGCACACTATGTGATTGATACCCTGGCCGACATCACCCCGGTTATCGCGGATATCAACCGCCGTCTGGCCGCTGGCGAGCGGCCGTAGGCCATCTGCTTGGTCTAACAAAAGCGCTTGGCTGGCTTTAGATACAACACGCCCCCATCCGGGGGCGTGTTGTATCTACAGGGGGAAGTTGTGCGCGGTCAGCGGATATCGACCCGCATCAGGGGAGAGGGGGCGTTGTCGACAAAGTGGTGCCAGATATGGTCGTAGAGCGCCTTCTGGCCGGGGAAACTCACCAGCGCCTTGGCCTCGGCCAGGGAACACCAGCGATAGTCTGTGTGCTCATCGTTGAGGGTCACCGCCTGATTGGGCGGGCAATAGACCACAAAGACCGGTACCACCTCCACCGTATTCAAGGCGGCATCGTAAAACTGTTCCAGATACTGGCCGTTGTAGAGTTCGGTGACCCTGATCCCCGTCTCTTCGCCAAACTCCCGAATAATGGTCTGCCAGCCGGTTTCACCCGCCTCCACCGTGCCTGCCACATGACACCAGAAGCCCCCCTTGACCCGTTTCATCACCAGCAATCTGGTTTCGCCATCGACAGTGGTGAGGGCAACGCCAGAGACGGCCTTGCAGCGAATGGGGATCATGATCTTCTCTCCGGGTTTGGGCTCTGTGATAGCCATGAACAGTGTGAAGGCGTGTTAATTGAAATACGCCTCGGCGGGTAGGCCCATGACCTCTATTTCATTCAGGCCATTTTTGGCCAGATAGTTGGCCACCAGATTGAACCCCACCCAGTAACCGGCATATTTGGGAAATGGCCGGTTATCACGGCAGTAGAAAAAGTCTAAAAAGTTGAACTGCTTGCTGGATAGATGGGGTGTCATATCTGCCAGGAGCGATTGCCAGTCATGGTGATGAGACTCCTTGAACAGCGAGGGGAGAGTGCCACCATTGAACCTCTGCTCAAAGTAGCAGGCCAGCCCTTCAAAAATCAGGTTTTCGGCCAGTGTTTCTGCTTCCACCTTGTTCTTCTTTTGCACGATATGGTGGACTTCGTGGGCCAGCACGGCAGGCAATTCGGTGATGATCACCTCTTTGATATCAGGCCGTTCCAGATCAAGCTGGAGTTCTATTCGATACATGTTGATGGCCCAGCCACCGATACCCGAGTCGGGAGCATCCCCCTCGGCAAAAGGGCTGAAGGTGACATCCAGTTGGGAGAGATTGAACAAGGCATTCAGTTTGTGCGCCGTCTCGGCAAAAACGTGCCTAATGGTGTCGTCGAGCCCATCGAATTTGCCCGAGTCGTTTAACAGGGTGAGTTGCATCCAGACATCCTTGTCTATTGGAAGAGAGTGCTGAGCCACTTGCGTGGTCGCGGCGCCATATCACCACGATTACCCTCCTTCAATCAAGGGGTTACCCGCCCATTATGCTTGCCGTCTGGATCGCCTCGATCAGCGCGGCCCGATTGATGCGAGGGCGCTCGCCATCGAGCAGTTGCTGCCACAGCGCAATGGCCTGACTGTAGCGACCATGCAGGAAGTGATCGGAGGCGAGCAGCATCAGGGCGCTCACTTCCCCCGCGTCCTGCTTGAGGGCGCTCTCCAGCAGGCGGGTTGCCTCGGGAGTCAGCTGCTGGCCCGCCTGATAGTAGAGCACGGTGGCTTGGGCGGCCTGGGTCGCTGCACTGGCTCCCCCCTCCAACAGGGCGATACGCTGATAGGCGAGCAGGGCGTTGTCATATTCACCCCGATAGAGATAGAGCTGGCCGAGCGCCGCCCAGCTGTCGAGATCGGCGGGGCTGCGTTGAAGCTTCTGATGCAGACTCCCCAGCTCCTTGTCCTGCAGATCCCGCGGGCTCAACCCCGCCAGCGGATCGGGACGGGATGCATAATCCTGCCATGCCTGATAGCGGCCGCTGCCGAGATACACAGCGGCAACGGCCGCGATGGCCAGGAGGCCAAGCAGCAACAAGGCCCGCCCGTGCCGGTTATTGCGGCCGCGATTGTCACGCAGGCTGGCCAGTTGCGCACGCAGGGTCAGCTCAGCCGCCGGGATGACGTTGGCCAGGCGGGCGGCACTCAGCTCCCTGTAGAGTGGCTGGTCGGGGGAGAGGCCTGCTTGCTCCCCTTGCATGATCAGCAAATTCAATTCGCTGCGCGGATCGGCCGCAGGTTGATGAATGGGTTCAATCATTGCTCTAACGACAGGGATGGCTTGTACCTTTGTGCGTGTCAGGCGGCGAAACAGGGTCAACAGCGCCAGCCCCAACAGCAGCAGGGGACCGCCCCACAGCAGCGCCGTGCTGCTCTTGAAGGGGGGATTGTAGCGGACGAAATCGCCGAAGCGCTCCGTCATGCGGGCGATCACCTGCTCATCAGACAGCCCCTCGTCCACCCAGCGGTAGACCTCTAGCCGCAGATCCCGGGCGATGGGGGAGTTGGACTCCGCCAGGTTCTGGTTCTGGCACTGGGGGCAGCGCAGGGCGCGGGCCAGCTCTTGCGCCCGATTTTGCAGCTCGGGGTGGCGAAACTGATAGGTGTCGACCCCGCTGGAGTATGCAGTGGCACTCAGCAGCATGCCGAGGGCCAGCAGGGCGCAAGCAAGAGAACGGCACATCATGGCTGTGTCTCCAGAGCTGATATTGCAATAGACGGCGCAATTGCGGGTGCCGTTGTGGCGGCCTTCATTTGCGCATCCGCTCGCGCCTTGTCGAGCAGAGGGGCAAACTGGCGTTGCCAGATCCCTTTAGTAAGCTCGCCGGTATGGCGGGCTAGCAGGGTGCCATCGGCATCAAACAGATAGGTTTCCGGCGTGCCGTAGACGCCGAGCTCAAGGGCCAGTTTGCCGTTGGGGTCGGCCAGCACGGCGCGATAGGGGTTGCCCGCCTGGATAAGCCAGGCGCGGGCCGCATCCCCCTTGTCCCGGTAGTTGAGACCGTAGAGGGGCACTGTTGCCGCGAGCTCGCTGAGCAGCGGATGTTCAGCGCGGCAGTTGGCGCACCAGCTGGCCCAGACGTTAAGGACAAAGGGCTCCCCCTTGAGGCTGGCGGTCTGGATCCGACTCCCATCCAGCAGATTGTCGCTCTGCCACGCAGGCAGGGTACGCCCGAGCGTTGCCTCATCCTGGCTGTAGGGATTGTTGCCAAGGCCGAGCCAGAGCAGGGTGCCGAGGCTCAGGGTCAGCAGCAGTGGAACAAAGAGGCTCAGGCGGGATCTCATAACGCCTCCTGTTCGAGCGGGTGATGGGAGGCGCTAACCGCAACGGGGCGGGAGGCAAGCAAGGGGCGATGGGCGAGCAGACGCAGGGTGCCGCCCGCCATCATCAACAGGCCGCCGAACCAGATCCAGCGTACCAGCGGCTTGTAGTGCAGCCGCATGGCATAGGCATCTGGTCCCATCTTCTCACCCAGCACCACGTAGAGATCGCCAAAAAGTCCCCACGCGATGCCGGGTTCATTCATGTTCATGGTGCGCACGCTGTAGTGGCGCCGCTCCGGCGTCAGCCGAGCCACCTCTTTACCGTTCTTGCGCACGCTAAGCGTGATGCGCTCCGCGGTATAGTTGGGGCCGATCACAGGCTCGCGCCCCTCATAGCGAAACTCGAAGGCACCGAGCTGGTAGGGTTGGTTGGCACTTAGCACAGTGCCTCCTTCCTGACTTTGGTGACTCACCTGCGCGATGCCAAGGGCGCACACCGCCACCCCGAGGTGGGCCAGCAAACTGCCGAACCGATTGAGGGTGAACTCGCGCAGCGACGTCGGTTGCAAGAGCGGGAGCAGCAGGCTGGCCATCAGCCAGAGGCTCACCATATTGGCGAGGATGCCAATCCAGCTACCGGAAAACGATCCCTGTTCCAAATAGGCAAGGCTAAGCAGCCCGCCGCCAAGCAGGCCAAACAGCGGTGGCAACAGCGCGTTTAGTCTGGAATATGCCGCAAGCTGCTGCCAGCGCAGGCGCGGCAGTTGGGTCATCAGCCCCATCAGGCAGAGGGCCAGCGGCACGAAGATGGTATTGAAATAGGGGGCCCCCACCGAGAGCGAGCCCAGATGGAGCGACTGGAACACCATGGGGTAGAAGGTGCCGAGCAGCACGCTGGCGCAGGCCACGCAGAGCAGCAGGATGGCGGCGCCGAGCAGCCCCTCTTTTGACAGCAAGCCAAAGCGGGCATAGGGGGCGCGAATGTCCGCCCGCAGGGCAAACAGGGTGAGGGCGCAGGTCAATAGCAAGCCGAGCAGTAACAAGAGGGTGAGGCCGCGGCTGGGGTCGACTGCAAAGGCGTGCACCGAGGTGAGCACTCCGGAGCGCACCACGAAGGTGCCGAGCAGGCTCAAGGCAAAGGTAAAGATGGAGAGCAGCAGCACGGCGTGGCCGTAAGCGCCGCGCTTCTCGCAGACAATCAGGGCGTGCAGCAGAGCGGTGCCGAGCAGCCAGGGCAAGAGGGAGGCATTTTCCACCGGATCCCAGAACCACCAGCCGCCCCAGCCCAGTTCGTAATAGGCCCACCAGGAGCCCAGCACGATGCCGGCGGTGAGAAAGACCCAGGAGCCGAGCGCCCAAGGGCGACTCCAGTGGGCCACGGCGCCATCCAGTCTACCTGAATGGAGCGCAGCCATGGCGAAGGCGAAGTTGACCGCAAAGCCGACGTAGCCGAGATAGAGCAGGGGCGGGTGGATGATGAGGCCGATGTCCTGCAGCATGGGGTTGAGATCGCGCCCCTCCAGTGGCCCCGGGAATTGGCGGTCAAACGGGCTGGAGAAGATCAGGGTATAGAGACCGAACAGCCCGACGATCAGCCCCATGATGGCCAATACCCGGGTGCGGATGAGCGGATCGACCCGCTGGGAGCAAAGAGCCACCAGGGCTCCCCACAGCCCCAGCGCAAAGACGAAGAACAGCATGGAGCCCTCGTGGCCGCCCCACACGGCCGCCAGCTTGAAGCCCAGCGGCAGGGCACTGTTGGCGTGCTGGGCCACATAGCTGATGGTGAAATCATCCTGGCCAAAGCAGCTGGCGAGCAGCAGCAGGGAGGCCAACAGCAGGATGGCATTGATCAGCGCCAGCGGCGTGGCGCAGCGCAGCAGGGTCGGGGAGGCGAGCCGTAATCCCAGCCAAGGCAGTGTGCCCTGCAGCAAGGAGAGTGCCGCCGCCAGCAACAGTGAGAGATAGCCGAGCTCCGCCAGCACACAACCTCCAGTCAATCATTCGTCTATGTTATCCCCCAGCACCGTACCGGCGCTGGGGGATAACATCCACATTCTTGGCAACAACTCATCGCAACAAATAAGCGCCAGTCACCCGAAGGGCGGCTGGTGCTTATCCCCAGCTTTCAATAACCGGTTCACGATCCGTCGTGAGAGGTCGTCAGCAAGGTAAAGAGCAGCGCAGGAACCGCAATGTATGTGAATACATGAGGATTCCGAGCAGCACATGAGCCTTGATCACGGCCTCGCAACAGGAGCGTGAACCGGTTTTTAAACTACCGTCATCTGGCCGGCATAAAGCACGAAGTAGCGCAGCAGCAAGATCCCCACCAGGGTCAGGCTGCAGACCAGCACCAGATGGCCGTTTCGCTCCCGCAGGGGCGCCGGGGTCAGCAGGGCCAGCAGCTGGGGCAGCAGCATGCCGACCCCCACCACGCCGACCCAGAACACCTGAGCCCAGAAGCCGCTGCCGATGGCCGCCCACATCGCCACCTCTTTCTGGCCGCCACCGAAGTAGAGGCCGGTAAAGAAGCAGACCAGCAGCAACACCTCCATCACCAGCACTGGCCGTTCGAAGCGGTGAACAAAGCTCACCCCCTGGCTGTGATGGTTCTCCTTGAAGAGCGTCACCGCCAGCAAGATGGTGGAGGCGATGCCGGAGCTGATGCCCGAGACCAGAAACAGCACCGGCAGCACCGGGTTGTTCAACAGCGGATAGGTCTTGAGCGCGGAAAGCAGAAAGCCGGTGTAGGCCCCCAGCAGCACGGCGAGCAGCAGCAACAGCGGGGCCAGCAGCCGCTCGATGCGGGCAAGCCAGCCAATCAGCCCATCCACAAAAGCGAACTTCTCTTTCAGCAACCGGCTGCGCATTGTCTCGATCTCGGCCCGAAACACCACCGCCAGCCAGGCGAACAACACCGCCATATAGAACTGAAACAGCATGACCCCCATCGACATCACGGAGTCGAACTGGTAGTGGAACATCAGCTTCCAGAAGGTCCAGGGGCGGGCCAGATGGAAGATAAGGATCAGTAACCCCAGCACCACGCTCACCGGCGCCAGAATGGCGGTCGCCTTGATGATGCCGCTCTCGCTGCCTGCTCCCTTGCGGCGCAACAGCACCGAGAGGGTGGTGGCTCCGGCGGAGATGCCGAGCAGGAACAGGTAGATGGCGATCGGCCAGTCCCAGACAAGTGAAGGGAAGTGAAATGCGTCATGCAACATGATCCATTCCTCCTTCTGTTGCTTCGGTAGATGGCGATCGGACAAATCCCCAGACAAGGGAGAGGAATTGAAATGCCGCTTGCATGGTCATGACGTTATCTCCCCTTTGGGCACTCGGTACATCTTGGGCGAGGTGCCGAGTGCCTGCTTGTAGCGATAGGTGGTCTCCTTCACCAGCCGTTGGGCGATGGGGCTATCCGGATCATCCAGATTACCGAACACCAGCGCCTTGGTGGGGCAGGATTCCACGCACGCCGGCTCTTTGCCCGCCGCCAGGTTGGTCTTGCGGCAAAAGTCGCATTTGTCCGCCACTCGGGTGACCGGGTTGATAAAGCGCACCTGATAGGGGCAGGCAGCGAGGCAATACATGCAGCCGATGCAGAGATCCGCGTCGACATCGACGATGCCATCCTCCTTGCGAATATGGGAGGCGCCGGTCGGGCAGACGTGCACGCAGGGGGCGTTGTCGCAGTGCTGGCAGGACTTGCGAAAGAAGCGGTACTCGGCGTCGGGAAATTCCCCGATGGGGCCTGAGCGGATGATCTCGAGGCGCGAGACCCCTTCCGGCACTTTGTTCACTTCTCGGCAGGCATCCATGCAAGCGGTGCAGCCGATGCAGGCCGTCTCATCGTGGATCATGCCATAGCGTATCCCATCGATGGTCTGGCTGTGGGCGAGGGTGGTGGCAAGGGAGCGGGTGTTGGCACGAGCAGCCCCCGTCATCATGATAAGGGCCCCTGCGCCCATGCCCGCCATAAAGTCACGGCGAGAGCAGCTCATGATGCCTCCTTGCCGGTAGCCGGTTTGGACTGCTCCTGCCGGGCCTTGCTGGCCTCATGCTGCTTGCTGTGGCAGTCGACGCAGAGCTTGATGCGGGATTTTTCCGGGATCCCCACCATGGGCTCCTTGGCCGGATGCAACTGGTGACAGCTGGTGCAGGTGAGCTTGGTGGCGTGCACGTCGTGGGCCCAGAGCGCCTCGCGCAGTGGTTTGGGCTCGTGGCAGCTCATGCAGACCCCGTTCTGCTCACTGATGGGATAAAGCTTGATGCTCTCTTTATCCTTCAGGCTGTGGCTGAAGCGCATCACATCCTTGACCCCTTCCCGGTGCTGGGGGGAGGGCTGGCCGTGGCAGTTGGTGCAGGTGACAGGTGCCAGGTTGTTGGGATTGGTCGCCTGACCATGCTTGCCGTGCATCCCCTCGCTCTGCTCCTTGTGACAGTCGGTGCAGGCCTTGTCGGGATTGCGTAAAAATTCCACCTCATGTGTAGCTGGAACAGGGGCGGAAACCGATTCGGCCGCCTGACCCTGCAGGCTGGTGAGCAGCATGGCTGCCATCAGCATCAGTCGTAAGAAATCCATCGTTAAATCACCCATAGGAAGCCTCCATCCGCTGCGGGCCTGGTCTGACCGAGCCCGCAGGCGCCGTTACTGTGCCAGCCGTCCGGCCGCTTTGGCCTCGGCATCCCAGGCGGGGACCGTGGTCTTGAGGAACTGGGCCTTGTCGTTGTTGAACTGCTTCATATCCATGCCAAGGGCCGCTTGCGCTTTCTCCTTGGTGGAGATGTCGGGGATGGCGATTTCGTGGCTGATCCCCTTGCTGGCCAACAGGCGCGCCAGCTTGGTGCGGGCGTCAGCGGCTTTATCCAGCGCGCTGCCAAGTACCTTGAGGGCCACTTCGGGGGCGTGCATCTGCACCCCGTGGGAGGCGATGGCGTAGTCCCAGCGCCACTGGGCGTGACGGATGTCCTGCAGAATATCCTTCATCTCTGCCTCGGTGGCGCCGGCATCCCAGGCCGCCTTGGCTTCAAAGTGGGTGTGTACCAGCTGCTTCTCGACCTTCAGCTTGGTTTCGATCACCGCCTCTTTGCGCTGCTTGACGATCCCTTGCAGCATCTCCTTGCTCTGGGTGTGGCAGTTGCGGCAGGTCTGCTCGAAACGATCGAAGGGGTTCCCCACCTTGTGATCGGTGTAGACCTTGCCCTGCTCGTTCTGCACCTTGGGCATGTGGCAATCGACACAGGCGACGTTGTTCTGGCCGTGAATGCCGGCGCGCCAGGTTTCGTACTCGGGGTGCTGGGCTTTCAGCATGGGGGTTTTGGAGAGGGCATGGGTCCAGTCGGCAAAGCCGATTTCATCGTAATAGGCCTCCATCTGCTCCACAGTGGTGCCCTTGTCCCAGGGGAATTTGACCGCCTTGGTGGGGCCGCTGAAGTAGTACTCCACGTGGCACTGGCCGCACACCTGGGACTGCTGATCAAAGCGCCCCTGCTCCTTGAACGGCTTGCCGATGGCGGTCATGGCCCGATCGGCATAGGGACGGGAGAGGTGCAGGGCAGGTTTGCCCTCCTTGAACTCCTTCGAGGCGGTGTCGTGGCAGTCGGCGCAGCCGATGGTGTTGACTACTTCCGGCCCACCTTTTGCCCACATCCCCTTGAAGTAGCCATCCTCACCCTTCTCGTCGATGACGCGGGCCACGTCCGGGCCTTTGCAGCTCCAGCAGGCCATGGGCAGGGGGCCATCTTCGGCGGTCTTGGGGGCGCCGGTGCGCAGGGTTTCCCGCACGTCGGTCAGCGCATAGAAGTGACCGCGCGGCTTGTTGTAATCCTTGGAAAAGGGGTAACCGCCCCACAGCACCACCATGTTGGGATCTTCCGCCAGCGCGTCGGTGCGTTCCTTGCTTTCGCTGGTGGCTTGCCAGCTGGTGAACTGATCGGCGTGATCCTTGGCGAACAGCTCGCTGCGCGCCTCGATCTTGCCTTTGGGTTGCGTGTCATCGGCTGCCTGCGCCCAGCCGCTGGTGCCGAGGCTGGTAGTCAGCAGCAGGGCGGCGAGGCCCAGTTTGATATGCCTGTGTTGTGAACCCACGTTTATCACTCCCAGATAAATGTTTTGGTCTCGTCTGACCCGTTCCATCTTGGTGTGGATCTTCCCCCCGTCGGGCGGGGTGGGCAGACATTCGCTTGCGGGTGAATAAAACCGCGCAATATATGATTGCTCGAGGGTTACCCTAACAAATAGGTAAATTTAATGATGATTTATCGGAGGGAGAGTTGTGCCAGATCAATTGGTGCACAGGATTGATCGCTGAAATGAGATCTGGATTAAATTTTATGGAAACTCAACTTCTTGTTAACTGCCGAGCATTCGATGGCAGGAGTTTGAACGGTACAGTTGCGTACTGGCACTTTTTGCTGCTGATCCTGATTGCTGCCGTATTGTTCACATATTCTGGCAATCTCTTATGCTAACAATTGACTGAATATGCAAATTTGCGGTGTTGTGCTGTGCGCTTTTTACCTTCGGATTATGATCCATTTATTGAAGCTGCAGTGGATTTATCGTCAAACGACAGAAATGGTCACGTGAAGTCTGATAGACCTATTAATAAAGGTGATGGGATTGGGTTCATCCAAATCTCTTTTTATTAAAAAGGGCCTGTTAGATGCACAATCTTGTAAGTTATGGCCATTTTATGGCAATCATTGTCGAAAATAGCGAAAAGACCCACTTAGTCTGGTGCGGTATGATTATTGAACAGACAAGTACTCTGTAGGTACTGATGTTGGTGGTTAAGGTTTTGCTGGAGGTTGTATGGCTGAGTTGCAAATTGAAAAGTCCACGGTGATCTCCCAACTCGAGGGCTCCGTGTTTGTCATCAGTGCAGATGGATCTGTCATACGAGCAAAGGTGGGGATGGCATTGCAGCCGGGGGATCGCCTGCAAACTGCCCAAGGGGGCCACTTTCAACTAGCCGAGCCGGGCAGTGAGCCTGCTGGTGAGCAAGATATGGCCGCCCAACCTGAGCCCGCCACACCTGCTGCTGATGGGCAACCGGCCGATCCGGAACTGGCCTCGTTGCAGGAGGCGATCCGTCAGGGTATTGACCCGACAGAGCAGTTTCAAGCGGCGGCCGCCGGTAACGCAGCCGCTGCGGGCAATATCGGTGGTGTAGCCGGTTCCAGCTCGGGTGGATTTGTGGTGGTCGATCGTACCAACGATTCCACCCTGGCCGAGGCCGGTTTTGATACCGATTATGCTGTGCAACCGGTGGGCGATGAGCTGCTGTTTTCCGAAGAGCGCGATTTCTTTGCCGCCATCACCATCACCGAGCCCCAAACCAGCGACAACATTATCAACGCCGATGAAGCGGCTGGCGTCATCATTCGTGGTGTGGTGGATGATGTGGAGGTAGGCCAGCCAGTCACTGTGACCCTTATCGATCAGGCGGGAAATTCACTGACGGTGACGACAGTGGTGCTGCCCGGCCTGGTGTGGGAAGCCAATTTTGGCGATGTGACCGGCAAGCTGGTGGATGGTCCGTTGCAGATTGTGGCCAATACCCAGGATCAGGCTGGCAACAACGCCAGCGATACCGGACAGACCCTGCTCGATACCATCACCACCATTACCCTCGATCTCGCCGATGAGAGCGACACCGGCGCCAGCCAGACCGATGATCTGACCCGCGACAATACCCCGCTGCTGCAAGGGAAGGGGGAGCCCGGTGCCACCGTAACCCTGAGCCTTGGCGGTAGCGTGCTCACCGTCCTGACGGTGGATGCCGCCGGTAACTGGCAATATCAGCTGCCGCAGACCCTGGCCGATGGCCAGTACCAGTTTCAGGTCAATTCCGTGGATATTGCCGGCAACCGTGCCAGCGATACCCTCGTTATCAATGTCGATACTCAGGCATCTATCGACATCGATGATCTCGATACCACTGCCCTGTTTGGCAACAGCAGCGCCACCCTGAGCGGCTCCACCAGCAATGTGGAAGCGGGTCAGAGTGTCATCATCACTTTGGTCGACAGCAATGGCCAGCCGCTGTTGACCACCTCGGCACTGGTGGGGGCCGATGGCCGCTGGCAGGTATCAGGTCTTGATCTCTCCGGTATCAATCAATCCTTTGAAGTGCGTGCCAGTGTCACCGATCTGGCGGGCAACAGCGCCAGCGATGGTGCACCGCTGATCGGTCAGAGCGAAACCCTGACGCTCTCCGAAGCCGGATTGGCCGGTGGCCCGATCTCCGCGACCGGTAGCCTCAATACCGGTGCCGGTCAGGATGGCAATCTGCAAGTCCAGTTCGCCGCTGATCAGAGTGCCTTGGAAGGGCTGGGGCTCGTCAGCCATGGCGCGCCCCTTGGCTACATCATCAACGGTCAGACCCTGACCGCCAGTGCTGGTGGGGCGACTGTCTTCACCCTGACCCTCAACAGTGATGGCAGTTACCGTATCGTCTGGAGTCAAAGCCTGAATCACGGTCAGGACGTGTTGCGCCTGCCGTTCAACCTCGAATATCGAGACAGCGACGGCGATCTGGTGAAGGCGCCGCTGGTGATCAATCTGGTGGACAGCAATCCGCCCAACTTTGACGTTGATCTCCCGCCCATTACCCTGACCGAAGATGCCTTTATCAACGGTGCTGCCGTAGTGGGTGAGAGCAGCTTTGTAGTCAAACACGGTGTCGATCCTTTGTTGGTGGATTCGCTGGTGTTCAGTAATCAGAACAGTACCCTGACTACCCTCAACGGCTCGGGTCTTGCCAGCGATGGTCATCCGCTGACCTTTGAATTTGCCGATGATCGCACCTTGGTGGGTTACTACCTGGATGGCAGTGGCCAACGGGTGGAGGTGCTACGCACCGAATTGAATGCGCAGCAGCAGGGCAGCGATCTGGCTGGGCGGGTGGTGGTCACCCTCACCGGCCCGCTCGATCATCAGGGCAGCGACATGCTTTCCCTTGATTTGCAGGTAAACGCCAATGAGATCGATGGCGACAGCACCAGTGCCAACCTGACGTTGACTGTCAATGATGGCAGTGATCCCGCATTGGGCATCGACAAGGGGGTCGCCCTGCAAGAGGGGGGCAACCAGAGCATCGATGGTCAGCTGCCGGTGACGGTGGGGAGCGATCGTCTTGTCTCCCTCAACTTTGAGGCTAGCCAGCCGGCTTTGGCGGGGCTCACCAGCCAGGGCAAGGCGACGAGTTACGAGGTTAAAGACAATCAACTGATCGTCAAGGATTGGCAGGGCAAGGCAATCCTCACTGTTACCATTGGTCTGGATGGCAAATACAACGTCTCCCTGACCGGCGTGTTTGACGAACCGGAAGCGACCAACAGCCTCAACCTTGGCCTGAAGGTACAGGGCTCAGATTATGACGGTGACAAGAGCAACCTCGGCACCCTCAATATCACCGTTACCGACGGTGCCTTGCCGCAGGTTAATCCTGTCTCCCTCACGCTCACCGAAGATAGCAACTGGCAGCAGGAGCAGACCCTTAACGGTGATTTGACTATCACGGCGGGCAGCGATCCGCTGGCCAGCATCACCTTCGACGCCAATCAGCCGGGGCTGCAAGGGTTCACCTCGGGCAAGCAGGCCGTGACCATCATGGTGGCCGATCATCGTATCGAGGGACGTACCCCAGATGGCAAGCTGGTGTTTGAGCTGACCCTCGGTAACGATGGCAAATACAGCTTCACCCTCCATCAACCGCTGGATCAGGGCAGTGCCGACAGCCTGCTCAAGGCGGGCTTTACCCTGCTCGACAGCGATGGTGACAAGGTCTCCTCCACTATTACCGTGGCGGTGGGTGATGGTGCCAATCCGACCATCTCCGCCGTGACCGGCACCACCATCACCGAGATGGCGCAAGGGGAGACGGCTGCTGTCAGCACTATGAGTTTCTCGGTCGCGCACGGCAGCGATGCCCTTGACCCCAACTCTCTTGGTTTTGACATCGCAGCTATCCAGAGCACCCTGACCGGACTCACCAGCCATGGTAACCCGGTCACTTTCGCCGTTGATCCCGCAACCGGTCAGCTGGTCGGAACCGCCGGTGGCCAGGTGGTGCTGCGCGTCGAGCTGAGCCTGGTCGATAACAACGGCAACTGGAGCGTCACCGCCAAGGTCACTCTGAGCGGCGAGCTGGATCACAAGGGGAGTGAATCGCTCAACCTGCCCCTTGCCGTCACCCTGGCCGACAAGGATGGCGATCGCATCGGTACCACGCTGCCGCTCACCATCGTGGATGGCAAGGCACCGAGCTTTATTCCGAGTGCTGGTGTGACCCTGGATGAGGGGAACCTCACCGGCAGCAACAGCCTGAGCCAAACCGGCCACTTCGATGTGCAAGCCGGGTCGGATCGGGTGGTCGAGGTGGCCTTTGCCGATGGCAGCCAGCAACCGGCGCTCACAGCCCTCGGCCAGCCCGTCAAATACGAGCTGGTTGATGGGGACCCCGCCATCCTCGGTAGCCAGCTGATCAAGGGTTATGTGATGGTGGATGGCCAGCGGGTCGAGGTGTTCGAGGTCAAGCTGATTGGCAGCCTCGATCAGGCTGGCAAGAACGGGTTTGACTATCAGGTCACCCTCTATCAGGGGCTTCATCAGGGCGGCAACGCCGTGACCGAGCTGCCCATCAAGGTGATCGTCAACGATTACGACAAGGCGGGTGGTAACAACGACAGCACCAGCGGCACCCTCAATATCCAGATTGGGGAAGGGGAGAAACCAACCCTGACCCTGACCGATGTAACCCTCAATGAAGGGCGCTTCGATGGCGCTAACTCGACCACTGATGACCAGCAGACGAGCGGCAAGATCACCATCAAGGCTGACTCGGATCCGGTGACCGATGTGCGACTGACCCTCTTCGGTCAGGTTATGGATGCCAGCGGCAAGGCCATCACCCATAACGGCGAAACCCTGACCTGGAAAGCGGTTGGCACCGATGGCCACACCTTCCAGGCGGTGACCAGTGGTGGTCTGGTAGTGATGACGGTCTCCATCCCTACCGTCCCTGCCACCATCGCCGCTCACACCAGCGCAGAGATCGGTTATCAGGTAACGGTGCATACCAACCTGGATCACGGGGCAGACAACAAGCTGGAACTGACCCTTCCGGTAGAAGTCACCGACAGTGACGGCAGCAAAAATCAGGGAACCGCTACCATCACGGTGAGTGATAGCGCAGACCCTGTGCTCGGTCTCGATAGAGGCGTCTCCCTGCAAGAGGGGGGCAACCAGAGCATCGATGGTCAGCTGCCGGTGACGGTGGGGAGCGATCGTCTGGTCTCCCTCAACTTTGAGGCGAGCCAGCCGGCTTTGGCGGGGCTCACCAGCCAGGGCAAGGCGACGACTTACGAGGTTAAAGACAACCAACTGATCGTCAAGGATTGGCAGGGCAAGGCAATCCTCACCGTTACCATTGGTCTGGATGGCAAATACAATGTCTCCCTGACCGGGGTGTTTGACGAGCCGGAAGCGACCAACAGCCTCAATCTTGGCCTGAAGGTACAGGGTTCAGATTTTGACGGCGACAAGAGCAATCTCGGCACCCTCAATATCACCATTACCGATGGTGTCTTGCCGCAGGTCGATCCTGTCTCCCTCACGCTCACCGAAGATAGCAACTGGCAGCAAGGCCAGACCCTTAACGGTGATCTGACTATCACCGCGGGCAGCGATCCGCTGGCCAGCATCACCTTCGATGCCAATCAGCCGGGGCTGCAAGGGTTCACCTCGGGCAAGCAGGCCGTGACTATCACGGTGGCAGACCATCTTATAGAGGGGCGTACCCCCGATGGCAAGCTGGTGTTTGAGCTGACCCTCGGCAACGATGGCAAATACAGCTTTACCCTCCATCAACCGCTGGATCAGGGCAGTGCCGACAGCCTGCTCAAGGCGGGCTTTACCCTGCTCGACAGCGATGGTGACAAGGTATCCTCCACCATTACCCTGGCGGTGGGTGATGGTGCCACTCCGGTCATCTCCGCCGTGACCGGCACCACCATCACCGAGATGGCGCAAGGTGAGGAAGCCGCGGTCAGCACCATGAGTTTCTCGGTCGCGCACGGCAGTGATGCCCTTGACCCCAACTCCCTCGGCTTTGATATCGCCGCTATTCAGAGCACCCTGACCGGACTCACCAGCCACGGCAACCCGGTCACTTTCATCATCGATCCCGCAACCGGCCAACTGGTAGGAACCGCCGGTGGGCTGGTGGTGCTGCGCGCCGAGCTGAGCCTGGTCGATAACAACGGTAACTGGAGCGTCACCGCCAAGGTCACCCTGAGCGGCGAGCTGGATCACAAGGGGAGTGAATCCCTCAACCTGCCGCTTGCCGTCACCCTGGCCGACAAGGATGGCGATCGCATCGGTACCACGCTGCCGCTCACCATCGCGGATGGCAGGGCCCCGAGCTTTATCCCGGGCGCTGGTGTGACCCTGGATGAGGGGGGCCTCACCGGCAGCAACAGCCTGAGTCAAACCGGTCACTTCGATGTGCAAGCCGGGTCGGATCGGGTGATCGAGGTGGCGTTTGCCGATGGCAGCCAGCAACCGGCGCTCACTGCACTTGGCCAGCCCATCAAATACGAGCTGGTTGATGGGGACTCCGCCATCCCCGGTAGCCAGCTGATCAAGGGTTATGTGATGGTGGATGGCCAGCGGGTCGAGGTGTTCGAGGTCAAGCTGGTTGGCAGCCTCGAGCAGGCGGGCAAGAACGGGTTTGACTATCAGGTCACCCTTTATCAGGGGCTTCATCAGGGCGGCAACGCCGTGACCGAGTTGCCCATCAAGGTGATCATCAACGACTACGACAAGGCGGGCGGCAACAACGACAGCGCCAGCGGCACCCTCAATATCCAGATTGGGGAAGGGGAGAAACCGACCCTGACCCTGACCGATGTAACCCTCAATGAAGGGCGCTTCGATGGTGCCAATTCTGCCACTGATGACCAGCAGACGAGCGGCAAGATCACCATCAAGGCTGACTCGGATCCGGTGACCGATGTGCGACTGACCCTCTCCGGTCAGGTTATGGATGCCAGCGGCAAGCCCATCACCCATAACGGCGAAACCCTGACCTGGAAAGCGGTTGGCACCGATGGTCACACCTTCCAGGCGGTGACCAGTGGTGGTCTGGTAGTGATGACGGTCTCCATCCCCACAGTGCCCGCCACCATCGCCGCTCACACCAGTGCAGAGATAGGTTATCAGGTGACGGTGCATACCAACCTGGATCACGGTGCAGACAACAAGCTGGAACTGAATCTGCCGGTCGAAGTCACCGACAGCGACGGCAGCAAAAATCAGGGAACCGCCACTGTCACGGTGACTGATGGCATCGACCCGATCATATCCGCCATTGAACCGGTTCGGGTCGAGGAGTCTGATCTCGATGCAGTGAACGGTCAGCATCCGGGGACCACACCTGCAGAGAGTGGAGAAACCGATAGTGGCAAGGTGACCATCACAGCCGGTTCGGATCGGGTTGCCTCCCTTGAGCTGGATGTGGCTGCATTCAATCAGGCCAATCACCTCACGTCGGGTGGCAAAGCGGTTACGCTGGCTGCACACAGCACCGGCTGGTATCTGGCTACGGCCGAGGGGGGCAAGCCCGTTTTCTGGGTTCACCTCGATGTTAACGGCAGTTACAGCGTCCATCTGGTTGGCCAGCTTGATCACGGTGCACAGGGCAAGGATGAGTTGACCATCGAAGTACCGCTGTTTGTCACCGATCATGATGGCGATCGCAGTCCGAACGTCAGCGTGACCGTGACGGTACAAGATGACATGCCTATCGGCACTGTGCTGGCACATACCCTGAGCGAGGGGAGCAGTACCGTGACCGGCGATCTGCTTCCTACTGCCAATGAAGGTGCGGATGGTGCCCGCGTCGAGTCGATTACCATCAATGGCCAGACGTACGCCATCAATGGCTCTTTGATACAAGATGTGATGAGCCCCGATGGCAAGCAGGTGATGGGAACCCTGACCATCTCTGCCGATGGGTCCTACTCCTTCAATCCTGCGGCCGGTTTCAATCACGACGCAAGTCAGCTCAGTCAGGTGGTGACAGCGCATCTGGTCGATGGCGATGGCGATCGTGCAAACAGCACACTGACCCTCAATCTGCAGGATGAAGCGGTGCGCTTTACCGTTAGCGCAGCCATTGGTAACGAAGATCAGGGGGCGCAAGACCCGAGGCTGGGTATCCCTATCAACATGCAGCTCGATATTGGCGATTTCGATCGCGGTGAGCATGTGGATCAGTTGCTTATCCAGACGCCTGCTAGTGCCGCCCATGGCACCTTCTATTACAACGGCGTAGCGCTTACCACTACGGCTGATGGCAAGTGGTTTATCGTGCCGCCAGCGGCCATGGTGACCAGTGATAATGTTCACTACACCACTCAGGGGGTGACCTTTGTGCCTTCAAGCAACTGGTCGAGCTGGAACAATGGCGGTCAGCCGCTGCACTTTCAGGTGCAACTGCAGGTCGGTGTCACCGAAGGGGCGGCACCTGCGGCCGTAACGGGGGATCTGGCTGTGACGGTGCGCGGTGTGGCCGACAAGCCGTTGTGGGATACAGCCAACACCACTCGCCACTATGACACCAATGAAGACAGCACGGGTATCAAGCTGGACGTCAAGGCGAGCCTGACTGATACCGACAGCTCCGAGACGTTGACCTATCAGATCAAGCTGGAAGCGGGCAAGGGAACCCTGATGCTCAACGGAGTCGAGCTCAAGCCAAATAGCAGTGGCATCTACACCGTTTCGGCCGGCAACATCAACAAGGTGACTGTGGTTCCCGGCAAGGATTTCAGTGGTGACATCAAGCTGTCGGTGACGCCGATCAGCACCGAGAAGAACCCGATCGCTCAGGGTCAGGGTACGGCGCAGGGAGACAAAATTGATCTGGTGATCAACGTCAATCCGGTGGCCGATGACGCCAAGCTCACTGTGCGTGACATTCAGGGCAAGGAAGACACCCTGCTCGATCTGGGCAGCAAGATTGCCCTTGCTCATCTGGGTGACAAACTCGATGGCTCCGAGCAGATGTTTGTCCGCATCAGTGGCCTGCCTGACGGTGCAACCTTGTTGCTGGGTGGTTCCGCCGTTGCACAGAACATAGCCGGTTACTATGAGGTTCCTTTTGATCGGATTGGCGAACTCAAGCTGCAACCGCCGAAAAACAGCAACGTCGATTTCGATCTGACCATCAAGGGGGTGGTGAAAGACACGGCGATATTGACCGATGCGAACGGCCAGACCCATACCGTGGTGAACGAAAAGGAGACGGGCTCCCAGACCCTTCATGTGGATCTGGTGGGGGTGGTGGATCAGCCCCATTTCGAGCTTGGCAATACCGGCTGGGAGGCCGAAGGGACAGGCTATGCCACCACAGTGGGCGAGGATGGGCGGGCGCCGCTTAACTTTACCCTCACCTCGGGCGAGTGGGTCGATACCCCGCACGACACCTCCGAGAGCCTCAACGTGGTGCTGCAAGGGCTGCCGGAAGGTGCCCGGGTCTTTGATGCCAATGGCAAGGAGCTGACCCTCACCTTTGCCGGACTCGATGCTCATGGCAAGCCGACCTATCAAGTCGATGTCTCCGATTTTGGCAACCTGCTTATTCAGCCGCCCCATAACAGCACGGCGGATTTGAACCTGATCGCCAAGGTGGTGGTGACCGAGAACGATGGCGACCACAAGAGCTTCGATGTGCCGCTGCATATCAAGGTGGAACCCGAGATTGACGCCACCGACTACAGCAAGTCCAGTCATGGCCTGGAAGATCAGTTCACCGTGCTGGACTGGCATCCGACCCTTACTGACGGCGCCGAGAAAGTCACGGCGCTGAGTCTCTCCGGGGTGGAGGATGGCTACCAGATCTGGCTGCGAGTCGGCGGTGTCGAGAGCCAGCTGACCGTGGTCAGTGGCAAGGTCACCCTGACTGCCGCCCAGCTCGATAGCCTGCTCAACGGGGGGCAACTGCTGGTGAAGGCGCCGGAGGATAGCGATCGGGATACCACTATCCAGAGCCATGTTACCGTGACCCAGCATGATGTGGATTCTGGCGCGGTGGCCGAGAAGGTGATCGATGGCAATCTGCATGTCGATATCCAGGCCGTGGTGGAGCCCGATGGCGTGCTGACCCAGAGCGGTGGAGCTCTCGTGGGGCAGAGTGGGGCTGATATAGACCTGAGTGGACGCTTCATCTTTACCGACCTCGATCCCTCGAGCGTGGAGGAGATCGACTATCTGGTGATCAACCTGCCGGTATTGAACGGTGGTGCAGGCGATCAGTTCGTGGTGGTTGGCGGTATCAACAACGGTAACGGCAGCTGGATCGTGCCGGCGGGTAATCTCGGTAGCTTCAAGCTGCATGCGCCGGACGGGTTTGTCGGCAAGGTCGAACCGATCCGCATCGATGCCATGGTGATCGACCGGGGCGATGATGGCGATGCCAGCGCCCATGTCAAAGTGAGCCTGGAAACCAGTGCCGAATTTGAAAACAAGCCAGTGACGCCCAAGACGCCGGCGGCGACTGTCGATATCGACGACAACGCCGTGCTGGTGGGCAAGGAGGATATCCGGGTTGATTTTGGTCAGCAGCTCAAAGGCGTGATCCATATCGGCGCCGCCGACCAGGCCAGCGACGAGGTGACCATTGTCCTCAAGGGATTGCCAGCAGGCGTCACCATCAGCGGGGCCGAGTACAACATCTCGACCGGTGAATACGTCATCAAGGTGCCACCGTCACTGGCTGGCCTGGAAGGGTTGACCCTTGGCTTGCCACAGGACTTTGCCGGTTCGCTCAATATCGAGGTGAAGGTGGTGAATACCGATACCGCCAGTGGCGACATCAAGGTTGACAGCAGCACGGTACGGGTCGATGTGGCCCCCGTGGTCGATGTGAATGGTGGCCGTGGCGAGCATCCGGAACTGACACTGACCGTGCAGGACACCAACCAGGACGGGCAGCCGGACAATCTGGAAGATAGCAAGATCCACCTCGATCTCTCGGTGAAACTGGCCGATATCAGCCCCTCCATCGCGGGCGGCGGTCTCGAAACCGTTGAGCGGGTCACCATCACGGTGGATGCGAAATATGGTTACTTCCTCGATGGCAGTGGCAAGCCGGTCAACACCTTGGTGGTCAACGATGTGGCAGCCCTCAAGGATTTGGTGTTTGTGCCCAAAGAGCACTTCAGCGGTCAGGTACCGCTCGACATCAAGGTCGATATCGTCGATACCGCGCTGGTCGGTGGCCAGCAGGTGACCGACAGCGGCAGCTGGAGCGGCCAGGTCAGCTTTAAGGTGAGACCGGTTAACGATCCGGCCCAGCTTTCGGTGCATAGCGTCACGGGGAGCGAAGATGGCACGGTTAACCTTGCCGGATTTGGCGCAACCCTAATCGATAACGATGGCTCGGAGCAGATCGTCGCGCTGCAGATCAAGGGGGTACCGGATGGCTTCACCCTGTCGGCTCCGGCGGTCAACAATGGTGGCGGCGTCTGGCAGATCCCGGTGGGGACCGATTTCTCCAAGCTGACCCTGATCACGCCAGCTGATTTCAGCGGCACCGTGGAGCTGTCGCTGAGCGCCTTTACCCTCGACAAGGGGCTCACCATTCCGCTCGAAACCAGTGGCAGCTTTACCGTCACCGTCAATCCGGTGGGGGATGCCCTTATCGCTGACATTCAGGGTCAGGCGAGCGGTACCGAAGGGGATGTGATTACTCTGGATCTGGGGCTGGAGACCCGGGATAACCAGCCAACCGGCGGCAGTGCGGGTAATGTGCATGAGAACAAGCCCGAGCAGGTGCGGGTCACCATCGAAGGGGTGCCTGATGGCGCCGAGATCCGCTTGCCAAATGGCGTGGCGGGGACGGTTGTTGATCTGGGGGGCGGTCGCTGGCAGGTCACTACCGAGGGCGGCAAGCTGGGTGCTGTCGAGCTGGTGACCAATGATGCCAACGGTGCACTGGATCTCAAGATCACTGCCCAGAGCCTCGACAACGGCGCCCTTGGCCCCGAGGTCAATGGCACCATCCATGTGGATGTAAGCCCGGTCAACGATGCGCCAATCAACGTAATGCCAACAACCCCTCAGGTCGAGCAGGAAGATCAGCCCTTCGTCATCCACGGTTTGCAGGTGAAAGATGTGGATGCGGGCAACAGCCCCATCAAGATCACCCTGTCGGTGGAGCATGGCACCCTGACGCTGCCTGCTGGCAGCGGCGTGACGGTGGTCGGCAACGGCACCGGTTCGCTGGTGCTGACCGGCACGCTGGCCGATCTCAATGCCTTGCTCTCTGGCGGGGTCACCTATCAGGGCAACAGTGATTTCTACGGCAATGACGCCCTGACCATGGTCACCAACGATCAGGGGAACACGGGTAGTGGCGGGGCACTCAGCGATACCGATGTGCTGCCCATCGAGGTGCAGCCGGTCAACGATGCGCCGGTCAATCAGCTGCCTGGCAGCATGACGGTGAAGGAAGATGGCTCCCTGTCGCTCTCCGGTGTCAGCGTGAAGGATGTGGATGCAGGCAGTGCGCCTGTCTCCATGGTGCTGCGGGTCGAGCATGGTGTACTGACCTTGATGGGTGCAACCGGTGCCGTGATGGTGCAGGGGGCGGGTACCAGCGAGATCACCCTGGTGGGGTCGCTGGCCGATCTCAACCAGTTGCTGGCAAGTAACCTGCACTATGAACCGGCCAAAGATTTCTGGGGAGAAGATACCCTTACCGTCACTACCTCCGATCAGGGCAACAGCGGTGCGGGCGGTTCTCTGAGCGACACCGATCAGGTGACCATCACTGTCACTCCCGAGCCGGATATGCCGGGTCTGACGGTGGATCAGCATGCGTTCCATGCCTTGCAGGGGGCCGTTATCCCCCTTGGCATCAATGCCAGCGTGGTCAATCCGGCAACGGGTGAGCTCTCCATCCGCATCAGCGGTCTGGATGGGGCGCAGGTGCAGGACGAGCATGGTCAGATCGTTGGTCATGCCGATGGCAATGGCGACTGGCTGATCCCGGCCGATCACTCGGTTCCGCTCTACTTCAGCGGTTTTGGCGACGGTGACCATGTGCTGGGGATCAGTGCCGAGTCGAGTGTCGGCGGCTCAACCGTCAGCACGCCCCTTGAGACCATTACGGTGCACGGCCAGAGTGGTCATGAGCTGGTCGGTTCCGATCAGGGGGATTGGCTGTTTGGTTCCTCCGGCGATGACCGTCTATTGGGGGGGCATGGCAACGACATCCTCACCGGCGGGGCTGGCCGCGATCTCTTCGTTTGGCAGCACGGGGACGAAGGGAGTCAGGCGCAGCCCGCCATCGATACCATCACCGACTTCCATCCGGAGCAAGGGGACAAGATCGATCTGGCTGATATGCTGCAAGGGGTCACTGGCAATGGTGTCGATGATCTGCTCAAGCATCTCTCAGCCTCGGTGACCACGGGGAGCAATGGCCTGAGCGATGTTAACCTCTCGGTGGCGCCAGCCGGGGATGGTCATGTGACCCAGCAGATCACCCTGAAGGATGTGGATTTGACCAGCTGGAACCTCACCAGCACCTCGTCCCACGATATCCTGCAGAGCATGCTGGAAGATCAACATAGCCTGATCATCCAGCACCCCTGATAGCGAGCGTGAAGCGTAAAAAGAAGAGCCGGCAATTGTCGGCTCTTTGTTTATCTCTGCGTGGATTGTTTTTTTATACGGCCGCAAGGGCCGGAGTAGTCAGGCCAACGCCTGGGCCAGCAGGTGGATCGGATGCTCACAGCGGAAGCTGGTGCTCATCTCGATCTGCCATTTGCAGGTCTCGCAATCGGTGATCACCAGATCGGGGGAGAGGCGGTTGATTTGATCGAACAGCCCCTCGCCGATGGTCTGGCTGGTCTGGTAGTTCTCCGACTTGAAGCCGTAGGTACCGGCGATGCCGCAGCACTGGGACTCCAGTACCGTCACCTTGACCCCGGGAATGGCGCGCAGCAATTCGAGGGTGTAGATGACGCCCCCCATTTTTTCCATGTGGCAGGGGGTGTGGTAGGCGATGTGCAGATTGAGCGGCTTCATCGCCGGTTTGTTGCCCTTGTAGAACTCGTTCCACAGGAAGCGGGTCACCAGCGAGATGCGATCCCGCACCTTATGGTTGTCCTGCTCCAGCAGGTGGGGATATTCATCGCGCAGGGTAAAGCCGCAGGTGGAGGAGGTAGCCAGCAGTGGCATCTCGTTACCCAGCAGGGAGTTCTCCATCTGCTTGATGTTGAAGGCCGCCTGTTGCTTGGCCTTGTCCATGAAGCCGTTGGCAATCAGCGGCACGCCGCAGCACTTCTCCCGCTCCAGCAGCTGCACACCGATGTTCATGGCGTTGAGCACCTGCACCAGCTCCTTGCCAAGCTGCGGGTGGTTGTAGTTGACGTAGCAGCCGTGGAAGTAGGCGATTTGGCGCTCATAACGGGCCTGCGCTTCTTTTTGCTTCTTGTACCAGCCGCGGAAGGTGCCCTGAGAGTATTTGGGCAGGTCGCGGTGGGATGAGACCCCCAGCGCCTTGTCCAGCACCAGTTTCATCGGCTTGAGGCCGGTGGTGAAGTTGACCACCGGCGCCATCAGGGTAGACATGCTGCCCATCAGATCGGTGTGGGAGAGCACGAACTCGCGGATCCCCGGTTTGAAGCCGCTGTATTGGTGCTTGGCCTTGGCGATGATGTCGCCGATGCGCACCCCGCTAGGGCAGGCCACTTCACAGCGTTTGCAGTTGGTGCAGTGCTTGAGGGCGCTGTCAAAGAGCTCGGGGCTCTTGATCCGCAGCCGCTCCCCATCCGGGCCAGCCTGTTTCGGGCCGGGGTAGGCAGGGTTGGCCTTGGCCACCGGACAGTAGGCGGTACAGACGGTGCATTTGATGCACTGATCGAAAGTTTGATTGGCGTGATCCAGTAGCATGTCAGTTCTCCTCCCGGCGATGATGAAGACACGGGATATGGGACGTAGTAATCATTGGGCCGCGCCCAGAATATGGCCGGCAGCCTGCCAGCCGGTGGCAACGGCAACGCCGGAGCCGGAACCTTCACGAATTGGGTCGTAATGGGCCAAGACACTGCCCGCGCCATAGAGGTTGGTGAGCGGCTTGCCGCCACGCAGCACTCTGAGCTTGTCGTCGGTCTTGACCCCGAAGCCCATGAAAGGGTGATGGTCGAACAGGCGGCGACCGGCCCAGGCATCACGCTCCTCCAGACTCAACACATCGGCATCGAAGATGGGTTCGCGAATGCCACGCAGACGGGACTCCAACCCACGGCTGAAGAAGCTGCCGGAGGCAAGCACGAAGTTGTCCGCCTCGAACAGCTGATCATCGCCATTCTGGGTATGTACGCCGACCACCCGGTCACCATCGTAACGGGCACCCAGCACCCGCTCGCTGGTGAGGAAGGTGCCACCAAGGGCCATAAAGCGGCGCTTGAGCGCCTCCTGCATCCGCATCCCGATCAGTGATGGCGGCATGGTCGCCACCTCCTTGATGGTGCAGCCGGTACGCTGCTCCAGCTCCGCCAGACGCGGGCCAACCAGCCCCAGCGACAGGCAGGCGGGCAGCACGATATGGCGGCAGCCGGGTACGCCGCTCTCCTGCACCATGCGGCTGATCTCGCGGGCCAGATCGGCCACCAGATGATGCTTGTCACACAGGCGCGCGATGTCGGCTGAGCGAAACTCGTGGGGATTGCGGCTGAATTCCGCCAGCTGGGGCAGGCGGATTTCGCCGGTCAGAATGCGGCAGTGGGCAAAGCGCGGATGGGTCGCCAGATTGGCGGCCGCCAGTGCCGGATGAAAGTCGCGAAAGCCCTCGAGGGTGGCCAGCAGCAGTACATCCGGGATCGGCGCATCGGTCACGCAGGCACAGGTATCGGGGGAGAGCCAGGTACGCTTGAGGGTACCGATGGGAGTCAGGCGCTGGTGATTGGTCTCGTGGCGAACCAGCGGCAATCCCTGCTCGGCGCAGTGGCGCTGCAGATCGGCCAGGCTCGCTTCGATATTCTGCATTCCCACCTTGCTGTAGGGGTGATCCGGATGGGCTGCCATAAATGCAGGCAGCGCCGCGCGGGGATCTCCCTCGCTTTCGAGCAGATCGACCGAGCCGGAGGAGAAGTGCAGCGCGCTCTGGCCGGAGGCCATCAGCAGGGTCTTCTGGCCCGCCTCCACCAGCCGCAGGGCAGCCGAGAGTCCCGCCATGCCACCGCCGATAACGATATTGTCAAACTTCATGACGGCTCTCCTTGTGAGTGGTCTCGCTTGTTGGGCCGCGTGGGGTATCGGCAACCAGCTGCGGCGCCGTCCATTCTCCCAGGCCAAACAGCCCTTCGTAGATCCAGTAGGTGAACTCGGCCTCGCGCAGGGCATCGCCCCACAGCACCGGGCGGGTTCCCTTGTAACGCTCCTCGAGGAACTGGCGCAGCATGACGCAGGCCTGACGGCCGTCGGCCTTGCCGTACTCCTGCATCAGGCCGGCGGCGCGGTAGGCGCAGAGCTCGCCCTGACAGGGCCCCATGCCCAGACGGGTGCGGCGGCGCAGGTCGATGAGGTTGTCCACATCCAGCTCGCGCAGGGCGTATTCGATTTCGCCTGCGGTGACCATTTCGCACTCGCAGATGAGGGCGTTGGCCTTGGGGTTGTCACGGAAGAAGGCGATGACCCGCTCGCCGTGGCGGTATTGGGCAGAGCCTTCGACCGGCACCGAGAGGCCGGGAGCGGAGACCTTTTCCGGATCCCGCGAACCGGGCAGGCTCAGCTCGGCGGTCTGGCAGGGTTTGCTGTTACCGAGCTTCTTGGCCAGCAGATCGGTGGCCCACTCCGCCATCAGGCGGTAGGTCATCAGCTTGCCGCCGGTGATGGTGTTGAACCCCTTGAGGCCGTCACGCTCGGCGTGATCCAGCAGCACGATACCGCGGCTGATGTTGCGGCCGGTGTCGTCACCGTCCACCGCCACCAGCGGGCGTACCCCGGCGTAGGCGCGCAGCAGACGGGTGCGGGCCATGATGGGGGCGAGCTTGATCCCTTCTCGCAGCAGCACCTCCACCTCTTCCGGTTCGACGGTGAGCTGGTCAATCTTGTTGTAATCGATGCGACTGGAGGTGGTGCCGATGAGGGAGATGGTATCGCCCGGCACCAGAATGTCCGCATCCGCCGGTTTGCGGGCGCGGTTGAGCACCAACTGGTTGATGCGGTAATCCATGATGAGCAGGGAGCCTTTGGCCGGGAACATGCGGATGCCGAGATCGGCGTATTCGCAAATTTGCTGGCCCCAGATGCCTGCGGCGTTGATCACCTCCTGACACTCCACCTCGAACGCTTCGCCGGTGCGAGTGTTGATCGCCTTGACGCCGTGTACCCGATCCTGAGTGCGCAAGAGTCCCAGCACCTTGCTGTGGGTGAAGATGCGCGCGCCATGCTCTTTGGCGTCCAGCACGTTGGCGGCGGCGAGGCGGAACGGGTCGACCGTACCGTCCGGTACATGGATGGCGCCGATCATCGCCGGGTTGGCGTTGGGCTCCATACGCAAGGCTTCGCGCGGATCGAGCTGGCGGGTTTCGATACCGGCCAGGGCACAGGCATCCATAAAGGTGGTTTGGAAATTGATGTCATCTTCCGGCAGGGTGAGGAAGAGGCCGCCCGTGTCTTCGACACAGTGGCTGGCAATCCGCTTGAGGATGCGGTTTTCTTGGATGCATTCGCGGGCGGACTCCTGATCCGTCACCGCGTAGCGGGCACCGGAGTGAAGCAGGCCGTGGTTGCGGCCGGTGGTGCCGGCGGCGATATCATCGCGCTCGAGCAGGATGCAGTCGATGCCGCGCAGTGCGCAATCGCGCATGATGCCGGCCCCTGTGGCACCGCCGCCTATGATGACGACTTGTGTAGTTATTCTTTTCATTGTTGCCCGTCTCATCTCTTCCAGATGAGGCCAGTGTGGCCTACTTCTGAGTGGAAATGTTTGATATGGGCCAAATTTGCGCTCGCAAACGCTCATTTGCTCGCGCGTTAATGAGCATTATGTGACATTTGTCACGCTTGTTATCACAGCGGTTAATGGGCTGGTGGCGAATAACAGGCACAAAAAAGGGCATCGGATGCCCCTTGTCACTGTTTGATGAGTCTGATGGGTGTGTGATGCGTCAGCCGCAGCACTTCTTGTGCTTTTTGCCGCTGCCACAGGGGCAGGGATCGTTGCGCCCCGCCTTGAGGGGCGCCGGATCCTGCTCTCCCTCGGTGTAGACCCAGCGCCCCTGATAACGCACGAAGCGAGAACGCTCATGGAGGCAGTGACGCTCATCCCCTTCCAGAAACCAGGCTTTGAACTCCACCATCCCGGTTTCATCCTCCGGGCCGCCCTGGCTGGCGATAATCTCGAGACCATCCCAGCGGGTGTCGATGCGTGAAAGCTCTTCGGCGGTGAGACCGCCAAGGTGGGCCGGGTGCCAGCTATGGACCAGATACTCTCCCAGACCGAGCACAAAAGCGCTGTAGCGCGAGCGCATCAGCTGCTCCGGGGTGTCAGCCACTGCGCCACTGTGACGTGAGCCACAGCACAATTCGAGAGAAAGGGTTGAGCCGCAAGGACAAAGATTCATGATTTTCACGTTCAGGCCGATTTGTTTAAGGGAATTGTAACGAAAGCTGGGCTCGCCCTGCCAGCACCTATACTGACGAGTAAGCAAGGAATTCCAATAAAAACAGCTGCAAGGATGTGAAAGATGACGCTAAAGCAGAAAATCCTGTTACTGGGTGCAGTCCCCGTACTGTTGATGGCCCTGGTGGTCAATCTCAGTAACTACATGGTCTCCAAGAGTGATCTGGAGTCTGATCTGGTGGTGGCGAGGGAAAATGCCATCAAGGAGCGTAAAGCGCTGCTCAGCAGTTACATCATGATGGCCAAAACCGCCGTCGATGCCGTGTATTCCCTGCCGGATTCACCGGAAAATCGTCAAAAGGTCAAAGAGTTGCTCAGGCCGCTGCGTTACAGCAGTGATGGCTACTTCTTTGTCTATGACTTCGAGGGCAACACCATACTGCTGCCGGTGCGTACCGAGCTGGAGGGGAAAAACCGCTGGAACGACAAGGATGCCAAGGGCAAGTTGCTGATCCAGGAGATCCTCAAGTCGGCCCGCCAGGGGGATGGTTTTACCGAATACTGGACGGCCAAGCCCTCTATCGGTCGCGATGCTCCCAAACTGGCCTTTACTCTGGTGCTGGACAAATACCAGTGGGCCATTGGCACCGGTTTTTATATCGATGATATCGACAACGAGCTGGCGGCCTTGCGGGCAGAGCGCGAGAGCAACATGCATGCCTCGTTGCAGAGCAGTGTGCTGGTGATCCTGCTGATCCTGGGTATTACCCTGGCGGCGACCATCATTGTGGGCAACCGGGTCACCAAGCCGCTGGCGGATGCGGTGCTGGCATTGAACGATATCGCCAACGGCGACGGGGATCTGACTCAGCGCCTCAAGGTGCAGAGTCAGGACGAGATTGGCCAGCTGGCCAGCGCCTTCAACCGCTTTGTCGAGCGGATCCAGTCGGTGGTGAGTCAGGTGGGCGAGACCAGCAACCACCTCTTCAGCGCGGTCGACAAGTTGCACCATCTGAGCGAGCACTATGACCATCAGATGCAGGGTCACAGTCGCGAGACCGATCAGGTGGTCACCGCGGTGACCGAAATGAGCTCCACCGCGCAGGAGGTGGCGGCCAGTGCCTCCAATGCCGCGACAGCAACCAGCGATGCGGCCCGTGAATCGGACGCCGCCCGGGGGGTGGTGAGCGGGGCCATCAACAGTATCAATCGGCTGGTGGGGGAGGTACATACTGCCTCCGGCGTTATCGAACAATTGGCGCAAGAGACCGCCAAGATTGGCTCGGTGGTGGAGGTCATTCGCGGCATTGCCGAGCAGACCAACCTACTGGCGCTGAACGCTGCCATCGAGGCGGCCCGCGCCGGTGAGCAGGGGCGGGGCTTTGCGGTGGTGGCGGACGAAGTGCGTTCGCTGGCCGGTCGTACCCAACAGAGTACCAAGGAGATCAACGAGATGCTGCAACGTCTGCAGGGCGGGGTGAAGCAGGCGGTGGAGGTGATGCAGGCGAGCGAGGATCGCAGCCAGGAGACGGTGCAGGAGGCGAGCCATATCGCCAGCTCCCTCGACAGCATGGTGATGGCGGTCAGTACCATCAACGACATGAACATCCAGATCGCCACCGCCGCCGAGGAGCAGCACGCAGTCTCCGAGGAGATCAACAAGAACCTGGTGGCCATTCAGCAGATTGTCAGCGAGCTGACCAGCGCGGCGGTGGAATCCAACAGCACCACCCGCGATCTGGCCAGTACCGGCGACAAATTGCGCAAACTGGTCTCGCAATTCCGTTATTGATCTTGTAATGGTCCGTGACGGCAACCACAAGATGCGGCCTGACCCCTTGTTCAGGCCGCACTTTATTTGGGGATTGACCAATAATGTGTGAAAATTGCCAGCCTCTTTTTTTCAGCCTTTGCCCCATACCCTATGAATGAGATCGTGAAAGGTAGTATCGATTTGATCCGGCAGCTCAACTACGGCCTGGTCTATGCCAGCCTGGAAGAGCACAAGGAGCTGTCGCGCACCGATCTCTCCCGCCTGACCGGTCTCTCGCCAGCCAGTATCACCAAGATCACCCGGGAACTGCTCGATGGGGGGCTGGTGGTCACCTGTGGTGAAAGTTCAGTGGGGCGCGGCCGTCGTCAGACCTTGCTGCGCATTAACGAGCGCCGCTTCCAGTTTCTCTCCATGCGTCTCGGCCGTGGCTACGTGGATATGGCGCTGTTTGACTTTTCCGGCCGTTCGCTGGCCCGCCAGCGCCACCTCTTTACCGAGGAGGAGCGCGCCGATCTGCTGGGCAGTCTGGTGCATGCCATCAAGGTGTTTTTGCCGAGAAAGTCCCTCAGTCTGGCCTGCATTGCCCTCTGTCTGCCGGGTCAGGTAGAGCGCCACTCCGGCATGGTCAAGCACTTCCCCTTCTACGATCTGCGCAACTGGCCCCTTGGCCCGACTCTGCAACAGGCGTTCTCGGTACCTGTGCTGGTAAGCGGTGACGTGCGCACCTGGATCCAGGCTGAGCGGGAGTGGGGGGCCGCCAAAAATTGTGCCGATGCGGTGCTGGTGTTTGTCCACAACGACATCGGGGTCGGCATGGTGGTCAATGGTCAGCTCATCGAGAGCGAGAATGCGCTGCTCGGCGATCTCAGCCACCTGCAGCTCGAGCCCTATGGCCAGCGCTGCTACTGCGGCGGTTTTGGCTGCGCCTGCACCCTGGTGACCAATCAGGCGCTGGAGGCGCAATACCGGGATCTGCGCGAGCGGATGCAGGAGCACGACTTGCCCGAGAGCGTCACCATCCGCGAGCTGTGCGAGCTGGCGCTGGCGGGCAACGGCCTCTGTCAGGATATTCTCCATCAGGCGGCGGGTCGTCTCTCCAAGGTACTCTCCAATCTCATCTGCCTGCTCAATCCGGGCAAGCTGCTGCTGGGGGGCGAGATCACCCGTGCCGATCGGCTGCTGTTCCCCATGTTGCACCAGTCGCTGGCCAGCCAGCTGCCCGCCGAATATCTGGTGCGGCTGCAGATTGAATCCACCCACTTCTACGAAGATCCCACCAAGCCCACCTCGGTGCAGGTGCACAAGGCACTGCGCGATGGCAGCCTGTTGCTGGAGCTGCTGCGCAGCTGTCAGGATTCGTAAGGCAAGAGGTGTTGGCTCTGTGTCTGGCGAAAGGGGCACGGATTGCTGTTCCGCCAGCGCGTAACTCGGTACAATCTTGCGCTTTTCCGGCAGCCCCCTGTTATCGTGCTCTGTGGCGCCATGACATGTTGGCACCGCTGCCGTTCCTGTTTTGACTCCAGTTGTGAACCTAGATGAAGCCTGTTCCTGATCACGCCGTCAACCGCCTGCGGGCTTGGCGCAAGAGTATCTCTACCCGACCGTTTCTTGCCCGTGGCGGCACCCTGGCTCGCTGTCCGGCCTGTCAGCTGCGCGAGGACTGGTGTGCCTGCGAGTGGCGCCCCGAGCTCAAAGCCGAGGCCGGTTTTTGCCTGCTGATGTATGACAGCGAGCCGATGAAGCCCTCCAACACCGGTCGCCTGATCGCCGATGTGTTGCCGGATACCACCTGGGCGTTTCTCTGGTCGCGCACCCAGCCCCATCCCGAGCTGCTGGCCCTGCTGGCCGATCCGGCCTGGCAGCCCTATGTAGTCTTTCCCGCTTGCGAGAAGGCGCCTGCCCGCCTGACCGGCGAGGTGACGCTGGCACCGGGTAAAAAACCGCTCTTTATCCTGCTTGATGGCACCTGGCCGGAGGCGCGCAAGATGTTCAACAAGAGCCCCTATCTGGACGGTTATCCGGTGCTCGCCATCAAACCCGATACGCTCTCCACCTACGGTATGCGGGTCGCCAACTGCGATGAGCACCTCTGCACCGCCGAAGTGGCGGCCTGCGTGCTGGAAGTGGCGGGGGAGCTCAAGGCGGGGCAGGCACTGCAGCACTGGTTCAACTTGTTCAGCAGCCGCTACATGGCCGGTCGGGTCAGCCGTTTCCCCAGTGCCGATGAGGATCATCTCTGTGAGGCGCTGGCGGCCATCAAGGAAGCGAACGTCGCTTCACCGGCTTGCTAACGGGCCCTCTGAGCTCAAATAAATGAAAATCAGGAATCAATTGGCTGCCACTGTTTCGTTAGATTCATGGGCAGTGGCCCGTTAGGATAGCGGACAGCCTGTGCAGCCCCCCGCACAACGTCGTTTTGGTTATCTCCGGTTGCTCGACCCTTCGGGCAACCCACTCTCGTGAGGTCTATGGATGGAATTGGAACTGGTTACTCTGTTTGCCCTGTTCGGTGTAGCGCTTGTCGCCGGCTTTATCGATGCCATCGCCGGTGGCGGCGGCCTGTTGACGGTGCCTGCACTGCTGGCCACCGGTATGCCGCCCGCGCTGGTGCTTGGCACCAACAAGCTGCAGAGCAGTTTTGGCTCCTTCTCCGCCACCTGGTTCTATGCCCGCAAGGGGCTGCTGGAGTGGGCCATGATCTGGCCAGCGGTGATCTGCACCTTTATCGGTGCGGCTATCGGCACGCTGGCGGTGCAGACCATAGACGCGGCCATTCTCGAGCGCCTGCTCCCTTTCCTGCTGATGGCCTTTGCCTGCTACTTCTACTTCTCGCCGCGGGTAAGCGATGCCGAGAGCTCCCGCCGTCTGACTCCCATGCTGTTTGCGCTGCTGGTGGGGGGCGGTGTCGGCTTTTATGACGGGTTTTTCGGGCCGGGCACAGGTTCGTTTTTTGCCATTGGTTTCGTGGCGCTGGCGGGCTTTGGCATGGCGCGCGCCACCGCCCATACCAAGCTGCTCAACTTCACCTCGAATATCGCTTCCCTGCTGTTCTTTGCGCTCGGTGGCAAGGTGGTGTGGAGTGTCGGTTTTTGCATGGCGCTGGGGCAGTTCATTGGGGCCCGCTTCGGCTCCAAGATGGTGCTGAAAAAAGGGGTGAAGCTTATCAAGCCGCTGCTGGTGACCGTCTCCTTGCTGATGTCTGCCAAGCTGGTGTGGAGCCAGTATCCGGGGCTGTTTGCCTGGATCTGAGCCGCGGCGAGTGTGCGATAAATCGGATGTTTACGGGGCCCAAGGGTCCCGTTGTCATATCTGGTGTTTTACATGGCTAGCGCGGTGTGTCGCTGCGGTGGCGAAAGTGTTGGTGCAGGGCGCTCACCAGCCTGGCGATCCGCTCTCGTTTTAGGCTGTTTGGCCGGTAGACCAGATGAAGGGGGCGGCCCAGTCCGGGCAGTGGGCGCGCCATCTCCCCCTGTTCTCCCACCAGCCCCAGCAGGCCAGCGGGGAGCAGCACAGGGCCAATGCCTGCCTTGGCGAGTTCGATGAGCGCCAGATAGGAGTCGAGCTCCATGGTGGGCTCCAATCCCATATCTGCCAGCGGTTCGCGCAGGTAGCGGTTGGAGGGGTTCTCCAGATCCATGGTGAGGATCTTGCGCCTGCTTTCTGCGCTGGCTGGTGGCAGGCTCTGCTGCGTTTCGCCCACCAGATAAAAGGGCTCCTCAAGCAGCAGATCGGCGCCGAGGCCATGGCCGGGTGGGAGCCGACCGGCGCAGATGCCGAGCAGGGCATCACCGCTGCGCACCCGCGCCAGAATGACCGGGGTGTGGTGGGTAGAGAGGGCAAGGTGGGGATCGCGCTCCAGATAGTCGCGCATAAAGTGGGCGAGATAACCGGCCAGCAGGGTTTCGGAGCAGGCGATGGGGAGGGGGCTCTGATCCGCCAGATCCTGACTATCGGCAAGCACCCCCTTCATCTCTGCCAGACTCGGGGCCACTCGCTCCAGCAGCTCCTGCGCCTGCGGGGTGAGGCGGATCTGGCGCCCCTCCGGCTCGATCAGCTTCTTGCCAAGGCGCAGCTCCAGTTGGGCAATCCGCTTGCTCACCGCCGACTGGCTGATATAGAGGCGGCTGGCCACCTTGGCCATGGTCCCTTCGCTCGCCAGCAGGCCCAGCGTCTCCAGCCCTTCCAGTAACATCTCGCCCCCTTGTTTATCGCCATCAGCACCGTCACAGATTGATCAGCGCTACCTTAGGGGCTGACTGGTTCAGGAGCAAGGGTCGTTTGCTGCCTTGGCCGATCGAATGCGCCATTCACTTAAGGGCGGCGCGAAGATCACCAGATTGCCGATGAGGCTGATCACCACTCCGGCCACCGAGACCGGCTGCCAGACAAAGCCTTCATAGAAGGTAGATAGGGTAAGCGCCACCAACGGAAAGAGCACGGTGGCGTAGGAGGCCTTGCTGGCACCGATGCGCCCCACCAGGGTCAGGTAGGCGGTAAAGGCGATCACCGAGCCAAACAGGGCAAGGTAGACCATGGCCGCCAGATAGTGGCCATCGGTCGGCACCACCAGTTGCTGCCCGAGCAATGTGACCCAGCCCAGCAACAGCACCACGCCGTAAACCATGCCCCAGGGCACCAGTTGCAGTACGTGGTAGCCGTGGCGTTGGCCCCGGGCCGAGACCAGATTGCCCAGCGAAAAGCAGAGGGTGCCGCCGCAGGCGAGCAGCAGCCCCTTCCAGCCGTTTGCACCCAGTTGCGCATTCGCCAGCACCGGCCAGAACAGTAACAGGGTGCCAAAGAGTCCCAGCAAGGAGCCTTGCAACCAGCGCAGGGTGGGGCGCTTGCGCTCGAACAGCCAGAGGTTGAGGCCGTTGAAGATGCTGGCACTGGCGAAGATCACCGCCGACATGCCGCTCGGGATATAACGGGTGGCGTGGTAGAAGCAGAGAAAGTTGGTGGAAAAGAGCAGGGCACCGAGCAGTGCGGCATAGCGCTGGCCATGCCAGGGGAGGCGCGGAAAGCGGCTGCTGGCGGTGAGCAGTGCAAACAGTGCAACCGCCGCCAGCAGGAAGCGGTAGAGCACCGACACCTCGATGGGGATGGGGCCAAGTTGCCAGGCGATGGCAATCCAGGTGCTGCCCCAGATAAGCACGGTGGCAAGATAGAGCATCAGATTCATCACAGTTCCGGTGAGTCAGGGAGAGATGACCCACTATGGGGCGAGCCCTGATGGCTGGATTGCACCATCTTGCGGTTTTTCATCGTCACGCGCTGTCATCTGCGGGCGCGGTCGGTAAGATGGATGGCAGCGGGATAACCCGTACACATAACCGGAACAGGCGGCAGGGGCGAATGAAAACAGCAGGGGTATTTGATGCACTGGTCAGCACCGGCGCCCGGCTGGAGGACGCTTGCTGGCTCGAACCCGGGCTTGGCGTCGCCAGTTGGCGCAACTGCTATGACCAGACCCGCTATCACAAGCCGGGCCACCACACCCTGAGCGTCTATCTGCAAGGAGGCGAGCAGACCGAGCGACTCGATGGGCCGGGTGGCCACGGCGGCACCGGCAAGGTGTGCATCATGCCGGATCACCACAGATCCGAGTGGCTGGTGCGCGAAGAGTTTCGCTTCTTTCATCTCTACTTCACCCCGGCTCACCTCACCCGTATCGCCGAGGAGGCGTGTGACAAGGAGGGGCGCCACCTGCAACTGGTGGACAAGACCTTTATCGACGATCCGCAGGCGGCCGGGCTTGTGCAGCGCCAGTTGATGCAACTGCAGTGGCAGCACGGGGTCGATCGGTTGGCACTCTCCCACGGCGCCTGGATGTTGATCCTCCACGCCTATCGCCACCACACCGAGGAGGCTCCCGGCCTGCCGCCTCTGCGCGGCGGGCTGGCGCCCGTGGTGATCAAGCGGATGCAGGAGTATCTACAGGCCCATCTGGCCGATTCGGTCACGCTGGCAGAGCTGGCCCAGCAGGCGGGGCTGAGCGAGTATCACTTTGCCCGCATGTTCGGCCAGAGTCTCGGCTGCCCGCCCCATCGTTATCTGCTTGGGCTGCGGCTCAAACGGGCCAAGCAGCTGTTGGCTGGCCCCGAGCCGCTGGCCAGCATCGCCAGTCAGTGTGGCTTTTCTTCCCAGGCCCATTTCGGTAATCGTTTTCGCGAGGCGTTTGGTTTGACGCCGGGGCAGTGGCGGGCGCAATTGTCATCTTCTCGTCACAGATAACCCTGAGACTTTGGGCAAAAGAGGTGTACTCTCTACCACTTATCCATTGAAAGGAATGCCCATTGAATTATCGCAAACGTCAAATCCGTACCCGTCATCTCTGGTTCAGCCACTGGAATGCCCCGCAAGATCGCACCGCTGTCGTTACCCCTCCCGAACCTGCAGTGCCTCACAGTTCACGTTGAAAAAGCCCCGCCTGCGATAGGATTTTTCCGGTAACTTTGCCACTATTGCCCCATCACAATGATGTGGACATGGCTGGATGTTTCTGGAACGTATTGAAGTCAAAGGTTTTCGCGGTATAAATCGCCTGTCGCTCGGGCTGGATCAGACCACAGTGTTGATCGGCGAGAATACCTGGGGTAAATCGAGCCTGCTGCGCGCCCTCTGGTGTCTGCTGGGGCAGGATGCCGAGCCCTATCAGTTCACCGCCGAGGATTTTCACCAACCGGAAGATCCTGAATTGGCCCCGGCGCGCCACCTGCAACTGGTGCTCACCTTCAGTGAGCACAGACCCCAGATGTGTCAGCACTCCCGTCGGCTGGCCCGTCTTTGCCCCTCCTGGGTGCTGCACAAGGACAAATTCCACCGCATTCACTATCGCGCCAGCGCCGAGCTGCAGGCGGATGGCTCTGTGCTAACCATTCACGACTTTCTCGACGGGGTAGGCAAGAGCTTGCCCATCGCCAACACCCACGAGCTTGTCTGCCTGCTCATCACCATGAACCCGGTGTTCCGGCTGCGGGACGCCCGTACCGCTCGCAACGGGGTGGAGACATTGCAGTGGGGAGATCTCTCCGAGCATCGCTTGAGCGAGCTGGCGGACAAGCTGATCGACGAACCCCAGCGGATCGGCGAGCCGGAGCTCAAAGAGGCGCTGCAGGCGGTGCGCCAGCTGATGGATCACTACTTCAACGCTCTGGCCCCCATCAAGAACAAGCCGCGCAGTCAGCGCGACATCATCAATCGCCCCATGACATTGCGAAACCCGGGCAACCTGCATACCCTGCTGCGCCGCGCCGATAACCGCGCGCTGCAGCTGGCGATGGCGGGGATGGCGGCTACCTTGTTGCAGGCGCGGGGCAACCGCGAGCTGGAGGAGGGGGCCCGTCCCATCATGATCCTGGAGGATCCTGAGAGCCGGCTGCACCCGACCATGCTGGCGCTGGCGTGGGGGCTGCTGGAACAACTGCCGGGCCAGAAGCTGCTCACCACCAACTCGGGAGACTTGCTCTCTTCCCTGCCGCTCAATCAGGTGCGGCGGCTGGTGCGCCGTCAGCAGGATATCCTCTGTCACCAGCTGGGGGGCGAGCGTTACAGTAGCGACGATCTGCGCAAGATCGCCTTCCACGTGCGGATCAACCGCCCCATGTCGCTGTTTGCCCGTTGCTGGCTGCTGGTGGAGGGTGAGACCGAGATCTGGCTGCTCTCCGAGTTGGCGCAGATCTGCGGTTACAGTCTGCGGGCCGAGGGGGTACGGATCATCGAGTTTGCCCAGTGCGGCCAGTCGCCGCTCATCAAGGTGGCGCGGGATTTTGGCATCGAGTGGCATTTGCTGACCGATGGCGACGAGGCGGGGCTCAAGTATGCCACCTCGGCCCGGGGCCAGCTCAAGGGAGAGCGGGAGCGGGACCGACTGACCCAGCTCCCTGCCGCCGACATCGAGCACTACCTCTATCACAACGGTTTTGAAGCTGTGTTTCGCCGCGAGGCCGGGGTGGGAGGGCGCGCCATGTGGAGCGCCAGTCACATCATCAACAAGGCGATCCATCACCGCAGCAAGCCGGGAATGGCGCTGGCGGTGGTGGAAGAGGCGGAGCGGCTCGGCGCCGAGCATATTCCGCCGGTGATCCGCCAGATGTTTGCCCGGGTGGTGGCGCTGGCCCGTGGTCAGGGCTAAAACCAGCGCCGCATCCCGTCACTATGGACATGGCTGCCAGCAGGGCGCCCTTCAAGGTGGGCCCTGCTGGCGGCAAATTGCCCCGGATTGTTTGCCCACGATTGTTTGTCGCGATTGGGGATAGCCCTCGGTTTGGGTATACTCGCCCCTCTCTGGCGCCCCGGTGGCGCACCTCGAATCTTTACTGCTGGAGGCGTCGTGTTCGTCCAACTCCCTTTTTGGCTCTTTCCCCTTACCGGATTGATGGCGCTTGGCGCCCTGATCGCCCTCGGTATCGTGCTGTGGCGCGGTGATATCTGCCCTGGCCAGCGCTCGCGCATCAGTCAGCAGCTCTTCTCCATCTGGGTTATTACCGCTCTCTCTCTGATGTTGGCGGTAGAGGCCAAGGCGGCCAGCTGGCTCATCTGGAGTGGTGGGGCCGCACTGGTGCTCGGGGTTGGCTTGTCGCTGGCCCAGTCACGGCTGGAGGGCAAGCGTTCAGTCCCCTCGACACTGCTCTGGCTACCGGCGTTGCCGCTCGCTCTCTATGGCATCGGGCTGCTGCAACTGCAGGGCTGGGTAAGCGGTCTGCTGCAGATGGCGATGCTGGGGGCGGCCTTTGCCCACCTGATGCTGCTGCGGGCCCGTCATCGTCTCAAGGCATTCAACACCCTGTTGCCGCTGGCCGGTCTGGTGGGGGCGATGGCCAGCCTTGTCTGGCTGGCAGTGCTGGTGGGCTGGCAAGGGGGTGAGGCCAATCTTGATGCCCTGATCCCGGCGGTGGTGACCCAGGCAGCGCTGCTGGTGGCCTCTCTGCTGCTCTGGTTCAGCCCGCTATATTTGCAGCGTGATACTGCGCCAGTGGTGGTCTCCACCTCCCTGTGTGGCCTGCTGATCGCCCAGATTGCCGCTACCAGTGTGTTGCACCAGCTGATCTGACACTGGCGCTGAAAAGAGAAAGCCCCGAGCCAACACTCGGGGCTTTTGCATATCTGGCTTGCAGGAATCGCAGCAATCCATTCGCAGCAATCAAGCAGCTATCGATCAATAGAAATCGTCTGCCCCGCAGATAAAGAGGCAGCTGCTGCGCGGTTGGGCGAGATACTCCCGGGTCAATCCCTCCAGCGGCATGCCGAAGGTGCAGATATCCTGCGGCGAGGGGAGGGCGGTATCGAGGATCCGTCGCCAGTAGCCGCCGACCCCCTTTGGCGGGCTCGGCAGGTTGAAGGTGAGGGGCTCCCAGTAGGCGTTGAACAGCACATAGAGCGCCAGCTTGGTTTCGCTCGACAGCGCCGACATGGCGATGGCGTGGGAGTGGGGGCTGAAATCCGGTTGTCCGGCGTTGACCCCGTGCCAGCAGATCTCGCTGTGGCGCAGGATCTCGGTTAGCGATAGCGGCATGCTCTCCTGCTCCGGACGCTGAAACAGGTGTTTGCGGTACTGGATCAGCTCTTTCATAAAGCGGAACATCTCCTGACTGCGGGCATTGGGCAGCCAGTTCATCCAGCAGGTGGCATTGTCCTGGCAGTAGCCGTTGTTGTTGCCCCGCTGGGTGCGCAGCAGCTCGTCTCCCATCAGCAGCATGGGGGAGCCCACCGAGAGCAGGGTCGCCACCATCATGTTTTTGGCCTGGCGCATCCGCAGGGCGTTGATCTGGGGATCTTCCGTTACCCCTTCGTGGCCGTGGTTCCAGCTGAAATTGTGATCGCAGCCGTCACGGTTCTCCTCCCCGTTGGCCTCGTTGTGCTTGCTGTTGTAACTGGCCCAGTCCCACAGGGTAAAACCGTCGTGGCAGGTAACGAAGTTGATGCTTTTCTCGGGATCGGCGTGGTGGTAGTGGTAGATGTCGGGGCTGCCGCACAGCCGCTCGACAAAGGCAGTGACGCTGTTGTCATCCCCGCGTAGGAAGCGGCGCACATCATCCCGGAACTGGCCGTTCCACTCACGCCAGCGGGCGCCGGCCAGTGACCCCACCTGATAGAGCCCCCCCGCGTCCCAGGCTTCGGCAATCAGCTTGATGTCGGCGATGTTGGGGTCGGTATCTATAGTGCGCAGGGTCGGCGCATTGGCCTGCGGCTGACCCGACTCGTCCCGCGACAGAATGGCCGCCAGATCAAACCGAAAGCCATCGACGTGCATCTCCTGACGCCAGAAGTGGAGGCTGTCCATGATCATCCGCAGCACCACCGGATGGGCGCCGTTGAAGGTGTTGCCACAGCCCGAATAGTTGGTGTCCTTCTGGTTGTTGTCGAGGATGTAGTAGGCCTCGTTGTCGATGCCACGAAACGAGAAGGTGGGGCCATCATCTCCCCCTTCGGCGGTGTGGTTGTAAACCACGTCCAGGATCACCTCGATATTGGCCTTGTGCAGCGCCTTGACCATGTCGCGAAATTCGGTCAGCGGATCATCGCCGCAGGCGTATTGGGCGTGGGGGGCGAAAAAGGACATGGGGCTATAACCCCAGTAGTTGGAGAGTCCTTTGGGCGCATCCTGAGGATCGAACTGGAACACCGGCAGCAGCTCGACGGCGGTGACACCGAGAGATTGCAGGTAGGGGATCTTCTCAATCAGCCCGAGATAGGTGCCACGCAGCGCCGGATCGACCCCGGAGCTCGGGGACTTGGTAAAGCCCCCCAGATGCAGCTCGTAGATCACCGAGCGGGAGAGGGAGTGAGCGGGCAGTTTGTCTCCTTCCCAGTCGTAGTGGCGAGTATCGACCACCTTGTTCTTGGCGCAACAAGCCAGATTGCTGCCTGGACGGGCCGCCGCCCATCGATCGTAATTGGCGCCAAGCTCGATGCTGCGGCCGTAAGGGTCGAGCAACACCTTCTCGGCATCGAAGCGGGTGCCGCCATATGGGCGCCACGGGCCCTGAATGCGATAGGCGTAACGTTGCCCGACCGAGATCCCCTCCACATGGATATGCCAGTAGTAGGCGGTGCGGTTTAGGCGCGGGGAGAGGGGGAGCACCTCGGGGGTCGCATCTTCTGCGCTTGCGAAGAGCAGCAGTTCGACCCGGCTGGCGAGGCGTGCCCAGATCGCGAAGTTGACGCCGTTACTGTCGGGTGTGGCCCCCAACTGACGGCAGTGACCGGCGGAGATGCGCATATTCTACCTACCCAAAATGAGGAGTGTTCACCTTATTGAGTGTAGTGCCGGATGCCTGGCAAGGACTCGATTGCCTGAAAAAACAGCATGATGCTGCTAATGACCGCACTATTTGTCCGATTAATCTACGAATAAACTTTTTTTGAGATATTTACTTGCAATCTGTGCGCTGGCGCCTATTATTGGCGACCTCAGACGCGGGGTGGAGCAGCCCGGTAGCTCGTCGGGCTCATAACCCGAAGGTCGTCAGTTCAAATCTGGCCCCCGCAACCATCTGAGATCCTGACTAGTCAAACCGGTGTAACCGGTTGGTGGAAAAGGAGAAATCGAACTGGCTACTGCTCGGCCATTTCGAGAAAAATTCGGACGCGGGGTGGAGCAGCTCGGTAGCTCGTCGGGCTCATAACCCGAAGGTCGTCGGTTCAAATCCGGCCCCCGCAACCAACTTTTTCGTCAGCCTGCGATTGTGTAAACAGTCGAAAGCAGACAAACGCCAACAAGCTACTGCTCGGCTTGGGGGTGACAATTCGGACGCGGGGTGGAGCAGCTCGGTAGCTCGTCGGGCTCATAACCCGAAGGTCGTCGGTTCAAATCCGGCCCCCGCAACCAACT